>JBJSXI010000091.1:0-18173 GCA_046086305.1 Ilumatobacteraceae bacterium | reverse complement strand
GCCTCGGCCGACGTCTCGGTCGCCAAACGAGACGTGTGGAAGTTGCCGCCCATGTTCGCGTTGAACTCCACCAGCGCCTGCATCATGCGATCGAGCACCACGCGGGGCACCTGGGTGCCGGCGGGGTTGTCGAGGTACACGCGCGGGCTTGCGTTGTGGGTGAGCGCGAGTGCCGGAAACTGCTCGCGCACCGCGCGAATGTCGATCGCCATGTCTCGACAGTAATCCCTGTACCCTCTCACGAGCCATGGAACCGAGCATCCTCACGGAGGCCGCACGACGCCGCACGTTCGCGATCATCAGCCATCCCGACGCCGGCAAGACGAGCCTCACCGAGAAGTTCCTCCTGTACGCCGGAGCGGTGCAGGAGGCCGGATCCGTGCGGGCGCGCGCGGGTCAGCGCGCGGCCACCTCCGACTGGATGGAGATGGAACGTCAACGTGGAATCTCGATCTCGTCGACCGTCCTGCAGTTCCCGTATCGCGATCACGTCTTCAACCTGCTCGACACACCCGGCCACCGTGACTTCAGCGAGGACACCTACCGGGTCCTCGCCGCAGTCGATGCGGTCGTCATGGTGCTCGATGCAGCCAAGGGCATCGAGACGCAGACCCTGAAGCTGTTCCAGGTCTGTCGATCGCGGAATCTCCCGGTGCTCACATTCCTCAACAAGTACGACCGACCGAGCCGCGAGCCACTCGAACTGCTCGACGAGATCGAGTCCAAGATCGATCTGCGCCCCACACCGGTCACGTGGCCCGTCGGCAATGGTGACGACTTCCGCGGTGTCGTCGATCGGCGCACCGCGATGTACACGCGCTTCGGCCGCACAGCCCGTGGCGCGTCTGCGGCGCTCGAGGACGACCTGCCGCTCGACGAGGCGTCGGCGGAGGGCGGTCGGGCGTGGCAGACCGCGATCGACGAGCTCGGCCTGCTCGCGGCCATCGGCGCAGACCTCGACGAGCCATCCTTCCTCGAGGGTCGTTCGACCCCGGTGTTCGTCGGTTCGGCGCTCACCAACTTCGGCGTCCGCAAGTTGCTCGATGCCGTCATCGATCTCGCGCCGGCGCCGTCGGCACGTGTCGACAGCGAGGGCCACGAGCGTCCGCTCGACGCCCCGTTCAGTGCGTTCGTGTTCAAGGTGCAGGCGAACATGGACCCCTCGCACCGCGATCGGATCGCCTTCGCGCGCATTTGCTCGGGTCGATTCGATCGCGGGATGTCGGTCACCAATGCGCGGACCGGACGCGACATGACCACGAAGTACGCAACGACGGCGTTCGGCGCCGACCGAGAGACCGTCGACGAGGCGTATCCGGGTGATGTCGTCGGGCTCGTCAATGCTTCCGGGGTGCTGATCGGCGACACACTGTTCGAAGCGGGCGCAGCGGGCAGTCCGGTCACGTTCCCACCGCTCCCGCGCTTCGCCCCCGAGGTCTTCGCCCGGGCGCGACCCCTCGACGGCGCGAAGTTCAAGCAGTTTCGCAAGGGCCTCGAACAACTCGATGAGGAGGGTGTCGTCCAGGTGCTCCGTGACCCCGACATGGGTGAGGCGGAGAACGTCCTCGCGGCCGTCGGCCAGTTGCAGTTCGAGGTCTTCGCCCACCGCCTCGGGAGCGAATTCGGTGCACCCAGCGAGATCGTCACTGCGCCGTATCAGGCCATCCGATTGACCGACCGCCACTCGGCCGAGCGGCTCCGCCAGATCGGTGGGATTCGCATCCTCACCCGCGGCGACGGACGACTCGTCGCCCTCTTCGAGAACCGCTACCGGCTCCAGCGGCTGATGAGCGACGAACCCGAGCTGGTCCTCGAGCCGATCATCGCTGATGCCGCCCCCGTCGCGTGAGCCGCCGACCGTTGCCGACCGGTACCGTCTGGGTCCGCCATGAGCGATGAGACCGCCCCCCGTGTCGCGCCGGACACCCCGCCGGCATCGAACTTCGTGCGCGACCTCGTCCGCCAGCAGCTCGCCGACGGCACGGTGTCTCGGGTCCAGACCAGGTTTCCACCGGAACCGAACGGATACCTCCACATCGGCCATGCAAAAGCCATCTGCATCGACTTCGGCATCGCCGAGGAGTTCGGCGGGGTCTGTCGACTTCGCTTCGACGATACGAATCCCGTCACCGAGGAGACCGAGTACGTCGACGCGATCGTCGACGACGTGCGCTGGCTGGGCTTCGAGCCCGACGGCCCGCCGGTCTACGCAAGTGACTATTTCGAGCAGTTGTACCTGTGGGCCGAACACCTCGTCACGAACGGGCTCGCCTACGTCGACGATCAGGATGCCGACACGATCTCGGCACAACGTGGCGGCTACGGCAAGCCGGGTATCGAGAGTCCCTATCGTCAGCGGAGTGTCGAGGAGAACCTCGACCTCCTCCGGCGAATGCGCGCCGGTGAGTTCCCCGAGGGAAGTCGTGTCCTGCGCGCCCGGATCGACATGCAGCACGAGAACATGCAGTTGCGCGATCCGGTGATGTACCGGATTCGCCACGAACACCACCATCGCACCGGTGACACGTGGTGCATCTATCCGACCTACGACTGGGCACACGGCCAGAGTGATGCCATCGAGGGAGTCACTCACAGCCTCTGCTCGCTCGAGTTCGACAGTCACCGCCCGCTCTACGACTGGTATCTCGAGCACCTCCCCCTCCCCTTCGAGCAGCCGCGCCAGACCGAGTTCGCCCGACTCGAGCTCACCTACACGGTGACCTCGAAGCGGCGCCTACTCACGCTCGTCGAGGACGGCATCGTCGATGGGTGGGACGATCCCCGCCTCCCCACCCTGCGGGCATTGCGACGACGTGGCTTCCCCGCATCGGCGATCCGTGCGTTCTGCGACTTCATCGGCGTCGCGAAGACCAACAGCCGCCACCAGATCGAACTGCTCGAGTGGTTCGTGCGCAACGAGTTGAACAGGACCGCCATCAGGCGGATGGCAGTGCTCGATCCGATTCGTCTCGTCGTGACCGACTGGCCCGCAGGCCATGTCGAGCAGGTCGAACTGACCAACAACCCTGAGGATCCGTCGGCGGGCAGTCGTCTTGTCGAGTTCACCGGCGAGATGTACATCGAGGCCGACGACTTCCGCGCCGAGCCACCACCGAAGTACTTCCGCCTGAGTCCCGGCAACGAAGTCCGCCTCCGCGGCGCCTACTTCGTGCGGTGCACCGGATTCTCGACCGATGCCGCAGGACGGGTGGTCGAGGTGCAGTGCACCCACGATCCCGACACCAAGGGCGGCCGCTCGAGCGACGGCCGCAAGGTGAAGGCGACGATCCACTGGGTGAGCACGACCCATGCGACCGCAGTCGAGGCGACGCACTACGAGCGCCTGTTCACCGCCGAGGTACCCGGTGACCGCACGGGTGATCCCTTCGACGACCTGGCCGTCGAGTCGCGTACCGTGCGTCGGGGCTGGGCCGAGGCTGCGCTCGCCGACATTCCCGCAGGCTCGACGGTGCAGTTCGAGCGCCTCGGCTACTACGCCCGGGACGATCGTCGTCCCGACCTGTTCCACCGGACGGTCGGGCTGAAGGACGAGTGGGCGAACATCCAGCGGCGAACCGTCTGATCGACCCGCTGGCGACGACTCAGTCGTCGAGTGACAGCCAGTGATCGGTCGTCGTGTCGCGTCGAGCCGTGTGCCACCGTCGGCACCCGCTCTCGTGGAACCAGCGCTCGAAGGTCGGCCCCTCGATGTTGTCCTGCATCCACGCATAGTCGACGTTGCGCGCATCGGGATCGGTGATTCGCTCCGGCGTCACAGGAAAGACGTTGCCATAGCGGAATTCCTCGAACGGACGCTTGCCACAGTTCGGACAGTTCACCCACAACATGACGTCACCTCGTCCCGGCCGAACTCGGATCGGCCATTGCCGACTCCGCTGCGAATCGTGAGAGTCCGAACGGCTCGATGAGCGGGGCGCGTCCGGTCGCGAGCCACATCGCCAGTTGCTCTCCCGCAGCCGGGATCGCCTTGAAGCCCCACGTACCCCACCCGGTCGACAGCCAGAACCCATCGGTCGTCGTCGGACCGAGGATCGGTGAGAAGTCGGTGCTGACATCGCAGATACCCGTCCACGAGCGGAGGATGCGCAGCTTGCCGAGGAAGGGCAGCATCGTGACGGCCTTCTTCGAGCAGGCCTGCAGATAGGAGAACGTCGTCGCCTGGCGGTAACTGGCGAAGCTGTCGTACTCGGCGCCGATCAACATCTGCCCACGCGGCGTCTGGCTGACGTAGAAGACGAGGTCGTTGCTCGACACGATCGGTGCGAACTCCTGGGCGTACGCATTGGTGACGAATGCCTGGAGTGCATGGGTTCGGATGGGAAGCCGGACGTCGGCCCACGCCGAGACGGTCGACACGTGTCCGCCGACCGCCGCGATCACCGTTCCCGCCGAGATGTTGCCGCGCGGTGTGACCACCCCGGTGACGCGTTCACCGTCGCGCAACAACCCCGTCACCGGAGTGTGCTGATACACGTGGACCCCGGCGCGCAGTGCACCCTGGGCGTACGCCCACACCACACGGTCGTGACGGGCCGTCGCGCCTTCGTGGTGGTAACTCGCGCCGTGCACTGGGTAGCGACCGCCGCCCGTGATGTCGAGTTGAGGGCACAGACGCTTCACCTCGTCGGGACCGATGAAGTCGGTCTTCGCTCCGCACGCCGTGTTCATCAGGGCCCGCGTCTGTTCCGTCCGCGCCGTCATCACCGAGTGGGCCATCCAGATCTGCCCCTTGGTGGAGTGCATGATCCAACATCCGGTCTCGTCCTCGAGTTGCTGATACATCTCGAGGCTGCGCTGGTAGAAGCGGACCGACTCAGGGATGCCGTAGTTGCTGCGGATGATCGTCGTGTTGCGACCCGAGTTCCCCGAACCGATGAAGTTCGCGTCGAGAACGCACACGTTGGTGATGCCGTGACGCGTCGCAAGGTAGTAGGCGGTGGCCAGCCCGTGCCCTCCGGCACCGATGATCACGACGTCGTAGGACGACTTCGGCTCCCCGGTCTGCCACGGCAGGTCGAGGAGTGTCTCGACGAATTCGTTCATGCCAGCCGCTCCTCGAGTTCGGCACGGGCGGCACACGCCACGAGCAACAGTGCGGACCCGTCGTGGTGAAGAACGAGCTTGGCGGGCACGCCGGCGATCCGACCCTGGGCCAGCGCGGGCCGCGCCGACGGGAGGTCCCACTCGATGTGGTGCAGGGCGAGCAACTCCACTTCGCCGGCGGTGAGGGTGGCCCCGGCGAAGCCATGCTCGGGTGTGACGATCGCATGTGCGTCACCAGCCACGGTCGGCACGGTGGCACCATCACCGGCAGGTGCGATGACGAAGGCATCGTCGGACGAGATCCGCACCACGGTCGCCCCGCTCGGCCACACCGCGCGGTCGAGGGCCGCCGGCTCGGCGATCACCCGCCACCCGTCGAGCGGCGAGGTTCGGCCCGGAGTCCGGGCAGGGTCACAGGCGAGCACGTGCACCCTCCGGGTCGTAGAACGGCACCCGGCTGACGCGGGCCTCTCGATCATCGATCGACACGACATCGGCATGCGGGAGTCGCTTCTGCCACCCGAGCAACACCGCATGGCCGAACATCGGCGAGGTCCAGCTCGAGGTGACGTGGCCCACCACCTCACCGCCGACACGGATCACGCTTCCCTCGGCCGGGGCGATGCCCTCCATGGTGAACCCGAAGAGGCGACGCTCGTCGACCAGACCGGCAGTGCGCAGGAGGGCGTCACGACCGACGAACGCCGGCTTGTCGAGCTTCACCGCCCAGTCCATGTTCACCCGGCGCGGTGTCGAATCGAGCTCGGTGTCCTGTCCGACGATGATGTGACCCTTCTCGGTCCGCATGCCGAACAGCGCCTGCAGGCCGTGGGGAGTGATCCCGAGCGGCGCGCCGAGGTGCATCAGTGCCTGCCACAGTTCGACGCTGCGATCGATCTGGTGGTGCAGCTCGAAGCTCGCCTCACCCGTGAACGAGAGCCTCATGATGTGACATGGCACACCTGCGACATGGGTGCGGGTGTGCTGGAGGAACTTGGGCAGATGGTCGTCGGCAACCCCGGCGCGACGGAGCAGTTCGCCGGCCAGTGGGCCTGTGACGTTGATGGCTCCGTGAGACACGGTGCGATCGAGGACGTGGACTCGCAGGCCCCATGTCTCGATCCAGTCGCGGAGCCACATCTCGGCGAAGCCAGCGCCGCCGGACGTGAAGGTCAGCGTGAACCGCTCATCCGCATCGCGCACGATCATGCCGTCGTCGAGGATGTGGCCGCGCTCGTTGAGGTTGATGACGTAGCGGGACCGACCGACCTTGATGTCGTGAACGTGGTTGGGGTACAGCCGCTCGAGCGCCTCGACGACATCGGGGCCCGCGACGATCATCTTGCCGAGCGTGCTCACGTCGCCGAGCGAGACGGCCTCACGGACAGCCCAGTACTCGGCGATCGGGTCGCCGTAGTGCCACGGCCGGTACCACCCACCGAAGCGGTCCATCGTCGCGCCGAGTCGCAGGTGCTCGTCGTGGAGCGCCGTCCGACGGAAGGTGTCCGGGTAGTAGCCCGCAGCCGCCTCCGCCATCGTGATCTGGCGGGCCGCCGGTCGAGCGGTGAACGGTGCTGGAACGCTGCCACTGCGCTCGGCGACGAATGCCCGCAGGTGGGGCATGCACACTCCGCCCTGGCAGTGGCCGACGCCGGTGAGACTGGCGCGCTTGACGAGTTCGAGTTCGCGGAATCCCTTCTGCCACACCCCGTCGAGATCCTCGACCGTGATCTTCCCGCACGGACAGACGACACCCTCGCGTGGGCACGGCGGCAACTCGTGCGCCTCGCTCGCCGCGCCGACGATCTCGACGGGCACACCGGGCGCCATTCGCGCGAGGACATCGCGCGGCGCCGAGCCGAGATCGGTGATCACCGACGTGCAGTCGACACGTCGGCCGTCGGAGAACTCGACCGAGGACACTCGTCCGTCGGTCCCGTGGATCGCCACGAGGTCGCGTCCGACGGTGACCGCCTCACCGAGGTCGACGCCTGCCGCGCGCAGGGTCTCTGCGGCACGACGCGTGTAGATACCGGCGAGGAGGTTCCCGGGGCAGGCGGGCTGCACCTCGGCTGCACCGGTGGCGAGCGTGACATGGTGGGCGTGGATGTGTTCGACACCCGTCGGTGTGCGCACGATGATCGACGGACCCTCGAAGAGCCCGACGACCTCGTTGCCGTCCGCGGCATCGAGGACGACGACGTCGTGACCGTCTCGCCGCGCCGCTGCTGCTGCAGCGCGACCACTGTCGCCGTGGCCCACCACGACATGGTCGGCGGCGCGATGTCGAACGGTGACAGCACGGTGTTGCTCGGGCCCACCCGGTGAGGGGTGCGAGCCGTTCGGATGGCGACGCACGACGAGGCCGGGGCGCGCCGGGGTCTGACAGGTCTTCGTCCACGGAACTCCATCGACGACGGCGACGCAGTTGCCACAGTCCCCTGCCAAGCACAGCGTGCCGCCACGGGCCGGATGCTGCCCACTGCGCAGCGCAGCGACCGCGACCGAATCGCCGGGCTGGTACTCGACAGGTGAGCCGTCGTAGACGATGCGCGTCATCGGTTCGACATTATCCCGGTACGACCGCGCGGTCTTCACACGTTGACGGTGAGGCGACCGACGGCCTCGATGACCACATCGTCGACGGTGACGGTGCCCGCCTCGACTGCACGAAGGAGGTCGAGGCGCATGTCGTGCTCCCAGAACGCCTCGAGGTGCGCGGCGAGCGCAGCGGGGGCGTCGGCGGTCGGATCGGCCGCATGCTGGCGGGCGATCTGGTTGGCCATTCGGACCAGCGCACCGAGTCGGTGCTCGGGGTGGTCGACCTCGACCGTGGCTGCCGTGCGACCGGGGGTGACCTGTACGGCCGTCACCTTGTACTCGGGGCAGTTCGTCGCCCAGTCGCTGTGTTCGGTGGTCACGACGTTGGCCCCGCTCACCGGGTGGTGGAACGTGGTGTAGACGACGCCGGGCGGCATTCGGTCGGTGATGACAGCCCGCATCGTCGTCGACCCGATCCGACTGGCCAGGGTGATCTCGTCGCCGTCGCGAACGCCACGCTCCTCGGCATCGGCAGGGTGGATCTCGAGGACGTCCTCGTCGTGCCATGCGACGTTCGCCGTCCGACGGGTCTGCGCACCGACGTTGTACTGGCTGAGGATCCGACCGGTGGTCAAGAGGAGCGGGAAGCGACGGGTACTCCGCTCGTCGGTCGGCACGTACGGCGTCACCGTGAAGCGTCCGAGTCCGCGGACGAAACGGTCGCGGTGCATGATCGGCGTGCCGGTGGGTGCGGCATCGTTGCACGGCCACTGGACGCTGCCGATCGAGTCGAGATAGTCGAAGCTCACACCGGAGAAGGTCGGGGTGAGTTGGGCGATCTCGTCCATGATCTGCGCAGCACTCTCGTAGTGCATCGGCGAACCGAGCGCAGCCGCGAGATCGCAGACGACCTGCCATTCATCCTTGCCAGTGCGCGAGCGCATGGCCGGCCGGACACGGTTGATCCGGCGCTCGGCGTTGGTGAACGTGCCGTCCTTCTCGAGGAACGAGGTACCGGGCAGGAACACGTGGGCGAGCTTGGCCGTCTCGTTCACGAACAGATCCTGGACGATGACGAGTTCCATCGATCGGAGCGCAGCCTGCACGTGGACCGTGTTGGGGTCGCTCTGGGCGATGTCCTCACCCTGGACGAAGATGCCCTTGAAGCGACCGTCGATCGCGGCGTCGAGCATGTTCGGGATGCGCAGCCCCGGTTCGGCCTGGATCTCGTGGCCCCACAGTGCCTCGAACATCGCCCTCGTCGACTCGTCGCTGACGTGGCGGTACCCGGACAGTTCGTGGGGGAACGATCCCATGTCGCAACTGCCTTGGACGTTGTTCTGCCCGCGGAGCGGGTTGACGCCGACGCCGTCGCGGCCGATGTTCCCCGTTGCCATGGCCAGGTTGGCCATGCCCATCACCATCGTGCTGCCCTGGCTGTGCTCGGTGACCCCGAGGCCGTAGTAGATGGCGGCATTGCCGCCGGTCGCGTAGAGCCTCGCTGCGGCGCGAAGTTCGGCGGCCGGGACACCGGTGTGCACCTCGCTCGCCTCCGGACTGTTCTCCGGACGGCTGATGAACTCGACCCAGGCCGCGAAGTCGCCAGGCTCACAACGCTCGGCGACGAACCGTTCGTCGACGAGACCCTCGGTGACAACGACATGTGCGAGCGCGTTGACCACGGCCACGTTCGTACCGGGACGGAGCTGGAGGAAGTGGGAGGCCTCGACGTGCGGCGTCCGAACGAGGTCGATACGTCGCGGATCGACCACGATCAACCTCGCACCATCGCGCAGGCGCCGCTTCATCCGTGACGCGAAGACCGGATGGGCATCAGTGGGATTCGCGCCGATCAGCAAGATGACGTCGGCGTGCTCGACGGAACGGAAGTCCTGCGTACCGGCCGAGGTGCCGAACGCCGTCTTCAGCCCGAACCCCGTCGGCGAGTGACACACACGCGCACAGGTGTCGACATTGTTGTTGCCGAATGCCGTGCGGATCATCTTCTGGACGACGAACACTTCTTCGTTGGTGCATCGCGAGGAGGTGATCCCACCGATGCTGTTCACGCCGTGTCGTGCCTGGATGTCCTTGAGACGTGATGCGGTGTAGGCGATCGCCTCGTCCCACGACACCGGCTTCCACTCGTCGTCGATGTGCTCACGGATCATCGGCGACAAGACGCGATCGGGGTGCGAGGCGTAGCCCCATGCGAACCTGCCCTTGACACACGAGTGGCCCTCGTTCGCGCCACCGTCCTTGGCCGGCACCATCCGCACGACCTGCTCGCCCTGCATCTCGGCCTTGAACGAGCACCCCACGCCGCAGTACGCACATGTGGTGAGCACCGTGCGACGCGGCTGACCGAGTTCGATCACCGTGTTCTCGGTGAGCGTCGCTGTCGGGCACACCTGCACACATGCACCACAACTCACGCACGCGCTGTCGAAGAACGACCCGTTCGCCCCAGCCGCCACCCGCGAGCCGAATCCACGGCCCTCGATCGTGAGCGCAAAGGTGCCCTGGATCTCCTCACACGCCCGCACACACCGCGAGCAGACGATGCACTTGGACGTGTCGAAGGTGAAGTAGGGATTCGAGGTGTCCTTCTCGAGTCCGAGGTGGTTCTCGCCGTCGTAGCCGTAGCGCACCTCGCGCAGGCCCACGGCGCCGGCCATGTCCTGCAGCTCGCAGTCGCCGTTCGCGGCGCAGGTGAGGCAGTCGAGCGGATGGTCGCTGATGTACAGCTCCATCACGCCGCGGCGCAGACGCTCGAGACGGGGCGACTGCGTGGTGACCACCATGTCGGGGGCACACGGGGTCGTGCACGAGGCCGGGGTTCCACGGCGCCCGTCGATCTCCACCAGGCAGAGACGGCAGGAACCGAACGGGTCGAGGCGGTCGGTGGCGCACAGTTTCGGAACCTCGACGCCGGCAAGGGCGGCAGCACGCATCACCGACGTCCCCTCGGGCACGTCGACGCCGAGGCCGTCGATCGTGACGTGCACCGTCGCCGGCGCCGGTGTGCGCTGGCTGCGGTCGGGTGCTGGCGTCCCGAGGTCGCGTTCGCCGGTGAAGAACGACAGGCTGAGCGTCATCGCAGTGCTCCTTGGGCGACCGCGGCGTGCGTGTCGCCACGGTGGAAGTCGTCGGGGAAATGGGTGAGTGCGCTGCGCACGGGCATCGGCGTGAGACCGCCCATCGCGCACAGCGAGCCATCGGTCATGACCTCGCAGAGGTCGAGCAATGTCGCGAGATTGTCGGAGACGTCGATGCCTGCCGCCACCTTGTCGATCAGCTCGACGCCGCGGGTGCTGCCGATTCGGCACGGCGTGCACTTGCCGCAGCTCTCGGCGGCACAGAACTCCATTGCGAAGCGTGCCTGGGCGAGCATGTCGACGCGGTCGTCGAACACCACGATGCCGCCATGACCGACCAGCGCGTCGGCAGCCGCGAACGCCTCGTAGTCGAGCGGCAGGTCGAAGCGATCGACGGGCAGGTAGGCACCGAGTGGTCCCCCGACCTGCACGGCGCGAATCGGCCGGCCGCTCGCCGTGCCACCGCCGAAGCCGTCGACGAGTTCGCCGAGCGTGATCCCGAAGGCCGTCTCGACGATGCCACCGCGAGCGATGTCGCCGGTGAGTTGGAACACCTGCGTGCCCCGGCTCCGGCCGGTACCGAGTGCCGCATACGCACGAGCGCCATCGGCGAGGATCGCCGGCACGGTGGCAAGGCTGAGCACATTGTTGACCACGGTCGGGCGGCCCCACAGACCCTCGATCGCGGGCAAGGGGGGCTTTGCGCGCACGACGCCGCGACGACCTTCGAGACTCTCGAGAAGTGCGGTCTCCTCGCCACAGATGTAGGCGCCGGCACCGACGCGCACGTGGATGCGGAAGGCGAAGCCAGTGCCGAGCACGTCGTCACCGAGCCACCCGCGCTGCTCCGCACGCAGCACCGCCTCGTCGAGTGCTGCGATGGCATCGGGGTACTCACTGCGCACGTACACGTAGCCCTCGTGCGCGCCAACAGCCCATCCGGCGATGATCATCCCCTCGAGCAGTTCGAACGGATCGCCCTCCATCACCATCCGGTCGGCGAAGGTGCCGCTGTCGCCCTCGTCGGCGTTGCACACGATGTACTTCATCGAGCCCGGTGCGTCGAGCACGGTGCGCCACTTGATACCAGTGGGGAAGGCCGCTCCTCCCCTGCCGCGAAGACCGCTGTCGGTGACCTCGGCCACCACCTCGGCGGGTGACATCGACAGTGCGCGACGAAGGCCCGCGAGTCCGCCGTGCGCCTCGTAGTCATCCGGATCGACCGGATCGATGACACCGACACGCCGGAAGGTCACGCGCTGCTGCCCGCGCATCCAGGGAAGGTCATCGACCGGCCCGAGTCGGAGCGGGTGATCCGCAGCGTCGAGCAATCCGGCGTCGAGCAAGCCGGCCACATCGTCAGGGGTGACCGGGCCGTAGGCGATCCGACCCGAGGGCGTCGACACCTCGATCATCGGCTCGAGCCACAGCATCCCTCGCGACCCGTTCCGCACGACGTGTGCCCGTTCGTGGGCGGCGATCGCCGCCGCAACGTCGTCGGCTCCGACCGATCGGGCAGCTGCGTCACGTGGCACGTGCACCGTCACCGTGCCGGCGCGCGCAGCACCCGTTGCCGCCCGTGGGTGTCCACCGACCGACCCGCGCGCGGCGGCAGTGACGAGTGAGGTCGCGCCGGCCGCATCGACCCCGGCGCGCAGTTGATCGCCCACTGCGACCGCCGGACCGAGCGCGCAGTTCCCGAGGCAGAACACCTCACGCACCTCGACACCGGTTCCGTCAGCGGCAGCGACCGCCGCATCCCACACCGCTCGTCCCCCGCGGGCCTGACATGCCTCGGCCCGACAGATCTGGACGACCGGACCGGTCGGCGGCTCGGTACGGAAGTCGTGGTAGAAGCTGATGACACCGTGGACCTCGGCGTCCGTCAGGTTGAAGGTGTCGGCGAGCACGCCGATCGACGACCGAGGGACATATCCGACCCGGTGTTGCACGGCATGGAGCGCCGGCAGGAGCCCGCCGGGGACCTCGGCGAACCCACGCACCACCTGCTCGAGATCAGCGGTGGACGGATCGGTCGGGACAGGGGGCACGACCGCTCATGTTACGACGACAGGCCGCAGCCGTCGACCACTTCCGACGCCATTTCCGGCACGATCGTCACGGGAATCGGGGAAGATCACGACCCCCTCGAGCGGCGGTAGCCGGGTTGGCGCGGCCGGTCGCTGAACTGCCGTCCGTCGAAGTAGTCGGGGCCCTCGATCGGTCGCCCGCCACGAGACGTCCACCGCCATGTGAGGGAGATCCTCGGCTCGGCCACGTCGCACGCCGGCACCGCGTGCAGCCAATCGGCCTGACACCGACCACCCATCACCAGAAGGTCGCCCTCCCCGGGATGCAGGACGATGTCGGCCGGATCGTCACCCGGGCGGACACGCTGGGCGACGGCATCGACCCACGCGCCCCGAGGACGGAACACGAAGGGTCGCCGTGCGCCGAGCACCACGATCGCGACGAGTGTGTCGTCGAGCCACCGCATCGCCCGGTCACTGTGCAACCCCTGGAAGTCGGCACCGTCGCGGTAGAGCAGCCCGACGGCACCCTCGAGCGGTCGACGGTAGGTCGCGACGAGATGCATCTCGATCTGTCGGACCAGCGGATCCGCCTCGGCGCGCAGCGTCGCACCGAGGCGCTGCTCGGCGACGTAGCGGTCGTAGCGGAGCACCTCGTGTTGCGACCACGTCACCTCGCGCAGCAGGCGCGCCGCGGCTTCGGCAGGCATGCGGACGAACCCGCCGACCAGATCGACCCATGTCGTGTCGTCGAGCTGGCGACGGACGACATCAACCTTGCGGTCGATGAGGAGGACGTCGTTCATCTGCCCGCAGCCTCGGCCCGGGCAGCCTCGAGTCGCTCGGTGGTCAGCGCCCGCCGCGTTGCGAGGAACAGCGCCGCATGGATCGAACCGTCGATCCACCAGACGGATCGCAGCGCCGTCTCACGCGAGGCGACCCGTCCCACCAGGGCCACAGTGGCCCCACCAAGTGCTGCGCCGATCGGCATCATGCCCCACGCGAAGAACCGATACACACTGTTCACCCTGCCCAGGAGATGCGCGGGAATGATGGTCTGGCGCAGGCTCACGGTGATCACGTTCCACGTACTTCCGAGCAACGTGCCCACCGCAACGACCACCGCCACCAGTGGCCAGGACGACACGAACCCAACCGTGGTCTGCATGACCGCACCACTCGCCAACGTCAGCGCAAGACACGTCCCGCTGCCGAGCGAGCGCGACATCCATGGAGCCACATAGCCACCGACGATGCCACCGATCGCGAAGCCGAATCCCATGAGCGTGAAGGTGAACGGGGTCACGCCGAGGACATCCTGCGCGAAGAGGATGAACACCGCCCCGCTGATGCTCGTCGCCATGTTCATGAGTCCGAGGATGACCGCCATCGACCGCAACAGCGGATGGCCCCACAGCCATCGCACTCCCTCGGCGAGTTCACGTCGCCAACTGCTGCCGTGGGCAGGCGTCGCCGCGGTGGCGCGGAACGTGCCGGGGATCAGCGCGACGAGGGCCGCAGCAACGAAGAACGAGGCGGCATCGACGAAGAACGGGACGGCGAAGGCACCCAGCAGCAGCAGGGAGCCGAGCGGTGGGCCGATGAACGTGTTGGCGACGGATTCGGCGCTCCACATCCGACCGTTCGCTCGTTCGAGGTGCTCGGCAGGAACGATGCCCGGCATGAACGTCTGGCCGCAGTTGTCGCGCAGCACCTCAGCGCATCCGAGGAGCACCGTGGCGGCGATGAGGACGAGGTAGAGACCCGTCCTCGTGCCGACCACATCGCGGACGGCATCGGGCGCGGGGAGCGACCCCTGCTCGGCGAGCACGGCCACCGCAACCCCGAGGGTGAGCACACCACGCGTGACATCCATCGCCACCATGGCACGGCGTCGATCGACGCGATCGGTGATCACACCCGCCGGCAACGTGAAGAAGAGCCACGGCAGACGCTGTGCAGCCGCCACCGCAGCGACCAAGAGCGGATTGCGCGTGATGGCTGTGGCGAGCCACGGATAGGCGATCCCGGCCATCCCGTCGCCGATGTTCGACACAGTGGTCGCCAGGTACAACTTGCGATAGCTCCATCCGAGTCGCGTCGGGGGCGGTCGCTCGCCGGGATCAGGCACCGATCGAGACTACGTGTCGACACCGTTCGTGGGCCATCATGGCGCCGTGCACGACGCCGGTGAGGTGACCGAACCGCGACCCGGCCGACCGATCGGCAACCTGCTCCCCCCGATTGCGCGGAGCGGCTGGGATGCCGGCATGCGCGACATGATGCCGCTCGCCATCCCGATCGCGATCTGGGGACTCGTCACCGGCGTTGCGATGGTCAACACCGGTATCGGCGTGTGGGCTGCGCTGCTGATCACGGCGACGGTGTTCGCCGGTGCGGCGCAGCTGGCGACGGTTCCCCTCATCGTGGCCGGAACGCCACTCGTGATCGTGTGGGTCACTGCTGCGCTCGTCAACCTCCGCTTCGTCATCTTCTCGGCAGCCTCGCGACGCACGTTCATCGCCCTGCCGCTGCGTCAACGCCTCGTCGCCTCGTACCTCAACGGCGACATCGGGTTCGCGCTGTTCACCCAGCGGTACGGCACCGCCGAGCAGCGCGGCACGCCCGAGCAGTACGGCTACTTCTTCGCAACTGCAACGGTGAACTGGGCGTCGTGGCAGATCTCGTCGGTGGCCGGGATCCTCCTCGGCGGCCTTGCGCCGACCGAGTGGGGTCTCGACATCGCCGCCTCACTCGCGATCATCGCCGTCCTCGTGCCGATGGCGGCTCGTGCTCCTGCGATCACCGGTGTCGTCGTCGCAGCGGCGGTCTCGGTGGCCACCAACCGATGGCCGATGCGCAGTGGCCTCGTCGTTGCGGTGCTTGCCGGTGTCGTGGTGGCAATCTCTGCTGAGCACCTTGCGGCACGGAGGACCACGTGAACGCGCCGGTCGACTGGACCACGATCATCCTTGCCGTCGCAGGGCTGACCGCGGTGACCGTGCTCTCGAGGGCGAGCTTCCTGCTCCTCCCGCCCTCGGTGGAACTTCCCTCCAGCGTCGAACGAGCGCTCCGCTACGCCCCTGCGTGCGCGCTCGCTGCGATCGTCGCGCCGAACATCCTCGTCGAGAACGGTCGACTCGACATCGCGATCGACAACTACGAGATGTGGGCCGTCATCGCCGGCACTGCGGTATTCCTCCGGTGGCGCAACATGCTGACGATGATGACCGTTGGGGTGGCCGTCTTCACGGCGCTCAGACTGATGGGCTGACGATCGGCGTCGGCATGTCGACTCACCCGTCGAGGTCGATCTGGATCCGGCCCTCGACGACGCGCGCCGGATAGGTGCGCAGGTCGACGCAGATCGGCGATCCCTGCCCCTTCCCCGTGGTGTAGTCGAATCGTCCGTTGTGCCGCGGACACTCGATGACATGATCGATGACGAACCCCTCTTCGAGCGGCACCTGCTCGTGAGTGCACAGACCATCGGAGGCGTAGAACCGACCGTCGGGGGCGCAGTACACGGCAAGGCGTCGTCCGTCGGCATCGACGCCGACGACGTCCTCGCGGGGCACCTCAGCGGCGGCGCCGACGTCGATCCATCGACTCATCGACCACCCACCTCTGCGCGGAGGAAGTACGCAGGGTCACGACGCTGGCGCCAGATCGCCGGCAACATCTCGCGCCACGCCGCCCACATCGAGCGCGCCGCTGGAGGCAGGTCATCGCGAATCTCCGCATGCAGTTCGGGCAGGAGGTGGAACGGCACCTGGGGGAACATGTGATGCTCGACGTGGTAGTTCATGTTCCAGTAGATGAACCGACTGATCGGGTTCATGTACACCGTGCGGGTGTTGAGCCGATGGTCGAGCACATCGTCGGCGAGGCCACCGTGCTGCAGGAATCCGGTCAACTGGATGTGCCACTGGCCGTAGAGGCGCGGCAGTCCGACGAGTACGACCGGCAGCCAGCTCTGGCTCAGCACCGCAACGACGATCGTCGTCGTGTAGATGACCACCCACACCCGAGCCACACGAAAGGCCGCACGACGATCGGACACAGGTGTGTACGAGGCCTCATCGGCACTCACACGTCCGACCGCATGACGGAGCATGGCGCGCATCGCGTTCCAGCCGTCGTACAGCCCGACGAAGTTGCTCATCTGCCGCCAGAACCGTGGGGGACGCATGAGGGCGATCTCGGGATCGAGTCCGACGATCAGCGTGTCGGTGTGGTGACGGGTGTGGCTCCAGCGCCACACCGTGGGGTTGCGCATCACCATGAAACAGGCGATCTGGTAGACGACGGCGTTCATCCATTGGGTACGGAATGCTGTTCCGTGACCGGTCTCGTGCCACCGCGAGTCGCCCCCTGAGCCGTAGAGCACCCCGTATGCAGCGAAGAACGGGACACACCACCACGAACCCCAGGTGAGTACGCCAGCCGTCGCGAAGGCGATCATCGAGCCGAGCCAGAGGGCGGTGTCACGCAGTGCTGGTCCGTCACTTCGCTGCATGAGTTCTTTCATCCGCGCCCGAGGTACCGAGGTTCGATACCACTCGGCGCCGGAGAGCCCTGTCGACGTGGCGAGCTGGGTGTCGGCGCCGACGAGCGAGTAGTCGCGCTGGCGGATGGGGTCGTCGGGCGCCGGTCGGTCGGCGAACGGCGTGCGATGGGTCACGTCTGTCTCCCCTGAGGACGTTGGGACGACCGAGACGCTATGCGATCACCGGCGACCTCCGAGCGTCGGAGACCGACGAGCTCGACGGCCCGCGCGAACACTGCGTCGAACATCTCCTCGGTAAGGCGCCCGGTGAAGGTGTTCTGTTGGCTGGGGTGGAACGACCCGAGGAGTGTCGGTCCCGCTGCGGTCGGCGTCTCGACGAGATGGCCGAATCGAGGCCGCGGCCGCACGCCGAACTCCCCGCACGCAACACCGTGGGCGAAGGCGCCCAGACACACCACGACATCAAGACGTCGGAGGAGTACGAGCTCGCGCTGCAGGAACGGGCGACAGGTATCGCGCTCGGCCGGTGTCGGCGCATTGTCCGGTGGCGCGCAGCGCACGGCTGCTGACACCCATGCGTCGAAGAGGGTGAGCCCGTCATCGACGGACACCGACTCGGCCCGGTCTGCAAGGCCAGCCCGATGCATCGCCCTGAAGAGCCAGTCACCCGACCGATCACCGGTGAACAGGCGCCCGGTCCGGTTCGCGCCATGTGCCGCAGGCGCCAGACCAAGCACGAGGATGCGTGCCGCCGGGTCGCCGAACCCGGGCACGGGACGCGCCCAGTAGCTCTGATCCCGATAGGCGGCGCGTCGCTCGGCCCCGACCCGCTCGCGCCATTCGACGAGATGGGGGCAGCGACGACATCCGCAGGTTTCGCCGCGGAGCCGCTCGAGCGAGTCCATCGTGGTCACAGTACGACGATCGATG
>JBJSXI010000090.1:0-34446 GCA_046086305.1 Ilumatobacteraceae bacterium | reverse complement strand
GCAGGTCGATGTACAGCAGGTCGGGCTCGTCGGTGCCGGAGTGGACCACGTGGCGGTCCCACACCTTCTGGGCGAGTGTTCTCGGGGAGGTCATCGGTTTCTCACATTCTGAGATAGCATTCCCAAACATGGACAGCGTATCGGGCGTTGGCGTGATCGACAAGGGCGTGGCCATCCTCGACGCGCTCGCCGATGGCCCGCTCGACCTCATCGGGCTGCAGGCCGCCACCGGCCTGCCCCGTGCCACGGCCCACCGTCTGGTGGTGGCGCTGGAGACGCATCACCTCGTGCGGCGCGACCCTGCTGGTCGCTTCTGCCTGGGGTTCGAACTGATCCGGCTCGGCCGCGCCGCAGCCGACGAGTTCCCGCTCGCCGAACTGGCGACGCCTGCACTGGTCTCGCTGCGCGACCTCACGGGCGAGAGCGTGCAGCTGTTCGTGCGCGACGGCTCGGGTCGACGCTGTGTGGCGAGTCTGCAGTCACCACACGCGCTGCAGTGGATCGTGCCGGTCGGCGCGTTGCTGCCACTCGAGCTCGGCTCGGCCGGACGTGTCCTCACCGGGGCGCACCTCGCCGAGAGCGTCGAGGAACGCGAGCGTGGCGTGGCATCGGTGAGCGCGGCAGTCGTCGATGCGTCGGGCGCCACCGTCGCAGCGCTCAGCATCAGCGGGCCGGTCGAGCGGATGACCCGAGCGCCGCGACGGCGCTTCGGTCGGCCAGTCAGCGACGCGGCCGAGCGTCTGTCGGCACTCGTCGCCGGTCGGGGTTGAACCACGACCGGGCGGACGACTGCACGGATGATCGTCCGGCCGTGCTCAGGCCGACATGGATCATCACCTCGCGACACCGCTGCCGCTGCGTCTCGCCTGTTGGCTCGAGGCGCGTCTCCACGCATCCGATCTGGCCCACTCGTCCCTCATCCGCCTCTACGCGCTCGAGGTGCTCGATCCGCGTGGACTCGACGACGGCACACCCGATGCGGCCCGGGTGAGATTCGTCGCCGAGTCGTACACCATCGAGCACCTGCGTCACCGTGTCGATGGTGATGCTGTCGCCTTCGTGACAACGCGCTGGGTGACTCCGCCCGGCACCACTCTGGTCCGCGGTCCGCGACCGGGCACCTTTCCCGTTCGCCGCCGGGCGCGACTCGTCAGGGTCGTCGACGACTCGGCGAGTGCGACGATCGCCCGCTTCGACGATGCGCTCGACATCGTGGTGATGGCGATCGCCGCATGACCGTGGATCAGGCGCGCTGCTGCAGCCAGGGCTGTTCGCGTCGAGCGAGGTCGGTACTCGGTGGACCGGCGGTGAACGGCCACAGCTCCTCAGCCACCCGACGGTAGTTGCCCGTTGCCCGAAGCTCGCCGAGGAGCGCGTACAGGCCGAGATTGATCCGTTGGATGAACACGAATGCGCGGGGCACGGTGGCGTACTGGGCGATGGGACTCGATCGGTCGAAGGTCTGACGCACGATGCGGCTCGAGTACTCGCCGCTCCAGGTGACCTCGCGGTCGGCACGGACCCCCTCGTAGAACTGTCCGAAGTAGGTACCGATCTCGTCGTCCGACGAGGGACAGCCGTCGAGCAGCATCCCGGCCGAGCGCACGATGCGCGCGAACTCGACCATGTCGTGGTCGTATGCGGCGGCCTTCACCATCGAGACGAAGGTCGCCATCTCGGTATCGGTGAAGTGCTTGACGAGTCCGAAGTCGAGGAACGTGACCCGACCGTCACCGTGGAAGAGGTAGTTCCCCGGGTGGGGATCACCGTTGAACGAGTGGAGTCGATAGAGGCTCCGGAAGACGAAGCGGAAGATCGCCTCGCCTGCCAGATCCTTCTCGTGTTGGTCCCACTGGGAGAGCGTCTGCCAGGTCGCGCCGTCGACGAGATCGGTGGTCAGCACTGTTGCGCCCGAGAGCGATGGCACGACCTCGGGCACATGGATGAACGGATGGTCGCGGTAGAAGTCGGCGAAGCGCTGTTGATTGCGTGCCTCGAGGCGGTAATCGAGTTCGTCGGTGAGTCGCTCCTTGATCTCGGCCACCATGTCGGCGGGATCAAGACCGCCGAAACCCTGCTGCAACAGCAGACCGAGCAGATCGGCATTCCGCAGGTCTGATGCGACAGCGTCGGCCACACCGGGGTACTGCACCTTCACCGCCACAGCACGCTCGCGGCCATCGACCGGGTCGATGGCCACTGCCCGATGCACCTGTCCGATGCTCGCGGCGGCGATCGGGTCGGGGTCCCATTCGACGAAGAGCCGATCCGGAGATGCGCCGAGTTCGCGTTCGATCACCTCGGCGGCCAGATCGGCGCTCATGGGCGGCGCGTTCGACTGCAGTTGGGCGAGTGCGTCGCGCAGAGGTTGGGGCAGTGCCTCGTCGACATAGCTGGCCATCTGGCCGAGCTTCATGAGCGCGCCCTTCATGTGACCGAGCCGCTCGGCCACGGCCTCCGCGGTGCGCAGCTCGCGCTGGCGATCGAGTTCGACACGTCGCTCGGCCGAGGCGAAGAGTTTGCGCGCCGCCGTACCGGCGTAGGTCGCACCGACCGAGGCGCCGAGGCGGACCACGTCGGCGGTGCGATCCGTGCGTGAGGTGCGCAGTGCGGCGCGCCGGCGGCGCATCAGCCACTTCATCATCGGGAGATCCGGGCCGCAGCGCGCTCGTCGACGGAGTGGCATGCACGCACCAGCGTCGGGACGAACACATGGGCCCGGGTGGCGATCGAGTCGTGGTCGCCGTCGACGCGGAACGCCTCGACGTCGGCGACACCCTCGAACAACTTCACCTGCCGGTGGAGCGGGACGACCCGGTCGCGCAAGGTGACCACGACCGATGTCGGCACGTCGATCCGCTCGAGCCACGGTCGAGCGTCGAACCGGCCGATCGCCCGACCCGCCTCGAGGATCATCCGCCAGTCGTGGCGTGCGGCCTCCTCGATGGCCCACGGATCCCAGGTGTCCTGTTTGCGCTGGAGGTAGAACTGTTCGGTCAACCGCTGGCGAACCTGTGCCGGTGTGAGTCGGGCGAGCGCGGCGAGGCCCGACAGACCGAGGAAACCGGCCGTCTCCTGACGCGAGGTGCGGAAATACGGCGCCGTTGCGCACAGCACGAGGCCGCGCACCCGCTCGGGGTGTCGCTGCCAGGTGAGGGTGGCCACCGGCCCGCCCATCGAGTAGCCGATGACCGTCACCTCGTCGATGCCGAGCACGTCGCACACGGCGAGGGCGTCGTCGGCGCAGTCCTCGAGGGTGAAGGTCCGCTTCGAGCGGATGCCCCGCCCATGGCCGCGATGGTCGATCGCCACGACCCGGTAGTGATCGGACAGCGGGCCGTAGCACGTGAAGAAGTTCAGATCGGCGGTGGCCGTCCAGCCGTGGAGGAGCAGCAGGGTGGGTGCGCCGGGCGGCCCGTCGACGAGGCGGACGAAGGTCGTGCCGCGACCGGGAAGTTCGATCTCCTCGCCGTGTGGGAGTGCCGGACGGCGGATCTCGTCGGTGGTCACCCCGGGGCTTCCACCTCGAGGATGCGCACGCGCAGCACACCGGTGGGCGCCTCGTACTCGACGATGCTTCCCTCGGCGTTGCCGATGAGGGCTTGCCCGAGCGGCGATTGCGGGCTGATCACATCGAGGGCTGCAGTGCGCTCCTCGGGGTGGCCGACGAGGTACCGCTCGGCCATGTCCTCGTCGTCGCCGTCGTACAGGATGGTGACGATCGTGCCAGGTCCGACCGAGCCGTCGCCGCCCGCTTCGACGATCTCGTGGTTGGCGGGGTCGAGGAGGTGCTCGAGATGGCGGATCCGGCCCTCCATGTGTCCCTGCTCGTCCTTGGCCGCGTGGTAGTCGCCGTTCTCGCTGAGGTCGCCGAGGAGACGGGCCGCCTCGATCTTCTGGGCGATCTCGATCCGTCCGCGCGTGGTGAGGTCGTGCAGTTCGGCGGTCAGTCGGTCGAACGCCGCTCTCGACAGATGATGTGTCGTCATGCCCATCGAATGTTACCGGCGGGGTCCCGTCCCCTGTCGGGGTGGCACGTGTGCAGGCGATGGGCACGTGGTGGGCGCGACCCGACCGGATACCGTGTCGTGCCGTATGGCACATCGGATCGCGGTGATCGGCGGCGACGGGATCGGGCCGGAGGTCACGGCTGAGGCACTCCGGGTGGTCAGGGCCGCCGGGGTCGACCTCGACACCACATCGTTCGACCTCGGTGGTGCGCGTTACCTGCGCGACGGCGAGATCCTCGGCGACGACACCCTCGACACCCTCCGTGGGTTCGACGCGATCCTCCTCGGCGCGGTCGGCACACCCGAGGTTGCGCCGGGGGTGATCGAGCGGGGTCTGCTGCTACGCATGCGCTTCGAACTCGACCTGTACGTGAACCAGCGGCCGTTCTCCGGGACGGCGCCCGGCCACACGACGCCCCACGACTTCGTCGTGGTACGTGAGAACACCGAGGGTCCCTATGTGGGAGAAGGTGGCGTGCTGCGCCGGGGGACGCCCCACGAGGTAGCCACGCAGGGCTCGGTGAACACCCGGATGGGTGTCGAGCGGGTGATCCGTCATGCGTTCTCACTCGCGTCGCGTCGTCGACAGCACGTCACGCTCGTGCACAAGACCAACGTGCTCACCTTCGCCGGCGATCTGTGGCAGCGGACGTTCGACGCCGTCGCCGCCGACCATCCGGGTGTCGCCACGTCCTACAACCACGTCGATGCCGCATGCATCTACTTCGTCCAGGATCCGCAGCGCTACGACGTCATCGTCACCGACAACCTGTTCGGTGACATCCTCACCGACCTCGGTGGCGCCGTGAGTGGCGGCATCGGGTTGGCGAGCAGCGCCAACCTCAACCCGGCGCGCACGGGTCCGAGCATGTTCGAGCCGGTGCACGGGTCGGCCCCCGACATCGTCGGCACGGGCCGCGCCAATCCGCTCGCCGCGATCCTGAGTGCGGCGATGATGCTCGACTTCCTCGGCGAGGCGGCGAGCGCCGAGCGCATCCGTCGGGCGTGCGGTGAGCCGGTGGAGGGCTCGACCTCCGAGATCGGCGCCCAGATCGCTGCCCGCGTGGCAGGCTGACGGCCCGCCCGCGCACCGCCACGTCGCCCATCACCGTCGTCACCGAGAAGGGAACGGATCATGCCGATCACCACGACACCGAAGATCTGGATGAACGGAGAGCTCGTCGACTGGGACCGTGCACAGGTGCATGTGCTCACCCACACCCTGCATTACGGCACCGGCGTCTTCGAGGGCATTCGTGCCTATGAGACGTCGTCGGGGCCGGCGGTGTTCCGCCTCACCGATCACATCGTGCGCATGCACAACTCGGCGCGCATCCTCGGGATGGAGATTCCCTTCACCGTCGATCAACTCGTCGCCGCGACGAAGGCCACCGTTGCATCGACTGGTCTGCCGAGTTGCTACGTGCGCCCGATCGCCTACTACGGCTACGGCGAGATGGGTCTGAATACCCTGCCGTGTCGTGTCGACGTGGCGATCGCCTGCTGGCCGTGGGGTGCGTATCTCGGCGACGACGCCGTCGAGAAGGGTGTGCGGATGAAGATCAGTTCGTGGACCCGCCACGACCACAACACGATGCCGCCGGCAGCCAAGACCGTCGGGAATTACGTCAACAGCTCGCTGGCCAAGGTCGAGGCCCTGCGCGCCGGCTACGACGAGGCCATCATGCTCGCCCCGAACGGACTGATCGCCGAGTGCACCGGTGAGAACATCTTCGTCACCCGCAACGGGGTCACGCTCACGCCTCCGCTCTCAGCGGGGGCGCTCGAGGGGATCACCCAGAACTCGGTGATGACGATCGCCCGCGATCTCGGCTTCGACGTGCGGGTCGACAACATCGCCCGTAGCGACCTGTACATCGCCGAGGAGATCTTCGTGTGCGGCACGGCGGCCGAGGTGAGTTCGGTGAACTCGGTCGACGATCGCGCGGTCCCGTGCCCCGGACCCCGGACCCGGGCCATCGCCGAGGTGTACGCCCGGGCAGTGCGTGCGGAGGACCCCCGCTACGCCCGGTGGTGCGAGCACGTCGGCTGAGCCCCCGGGTTGACGACCGCCAGCAGGCCCGGTTCAATGGGAGCCGTGATCACCACCTCGTCGATCATCATCATTCCCTAGCGCACGTCGGCCGACCGACGTGCGCTGCGAGCCGCCTTCGGGCGGCTCTTTCATTTCCCGACCGAACCGAATGAGGAGCACCGAGATGAGCACCGATCAGGTCCCCACCGATCAGGTCCCCACCGTGGTGGAGGTGTTCGACACCACCCTGCGCGACGGCCTCCAGGTCGAGGGCGTCAGCGCAACGGTCGACGACAAGCTGCGGATCGCCGAGCAACTCGACCACCTCGGGGTGCACTTCATCGAGGGCGGCTGGCCCGGGGCGAATCCGAAGGACGTCGAGTTCTTCGCCCGTGCGCGCACCGATCTCACCCTCTCGACGAGCATGCTCGTCGCCTTCGGCAGCACCCGGCGGCCCCGCGGCCGCGTGGACGATGACACGACACTGCGTCATCTGCTCGACGCCGGCACGGCGGCAGTGTGCATCGTCGCCAAGAGCTGGGACTACCAGGTCACCGAGGCACTGCAGACGACCCTCGACGAGGGTGTGGCGATGATCGCCGACTCGGTCGAGTTCCTCGCCGCACACGACCGCCAGGTGCTCGTCGACCTCGAGCACTTCTTCGACGGCTTCAAGCGCAATCCCGAGTTCGCCCTCCGCGCGGTCGAGGCCGCAGTGCTGAAGGGGGCGACACACCTCGTGCTGTGTGACACCAACGGCGGTTCGTTGCCCCACGAGGTGAGTGACATCGTCGGGGCCGTGCGTCGTCACATCGGCGACGATGCCATCATCGGCATCCACTGTCACGACGACACGGGCTGCGCCGTGGCCAACAGCATGGCCGCCGTCCTCGCCGGCGCACGCCATGTGCAGGGCACCCTCAATGGTCTCGGTGAGCGGACCGGCAACTGCAACCTCACGACGGTCATCCCCAACCTGCAGCTCAAGCTCGGCATGCAGTGCCTGCCTGGCGGGCGCCTCGAGCGGCTCACCTCGGTGAGTCATCACGTGGCCGAGATCCTCAATCGACCGCTCGATCCGCAGGCGCCGTACGTCGGTTCGTCGGCATTCGCCCACAAAGCGGGCCTCCATGTGAGTGCGATCAAGCGTGCCAAGGACGCCTATGAACACGTCGATCCGGATGCCGTGGGCAACGGGACCCGCTTCGTCGTCAGCGAGATGGCCGGTCGGGCCACGATCCAGATGAAGGCCGAAGAACTCGGTCTGTCGATGGACGGGCCGGCGGTCAACCAGGTGATCGACGACCTGAAGCGCCTCGAGCACGAGGGCTACCACTTCGAGGCAGCCGATGCGTCGCTCGAGCTACTCATGCGCCGTGCGTCGGGGTGGTCGGCCGACTACTTCCGTGTCGAGAGCATGCGCGTGATCACCGACGAGTTGCCGAACGGCGACTTCACCACGGAGGCGACCGTGAAGGTGTGGATCCGCCCCGACGAACCCGGCGCAGTCCGCCACGTCCACACGGCAGAGGGCAATGGTCCGGTCAACGCCATCGACAGGGCGCTGCGCGCGTCGCTCGGTACGGCGTTCCCGTCGCTCGAGCGGATCCACCTCACCGATTACAAGGTGCGCATCCTCGACGGTGCCACGGCGACCGGTGCCGTCACGAGGGTGCTCATCGACTTCACCAATGGTGAGCGGAACTGGACCACGATCGGTGTGAGCACGAACATCATCGAGGCGTCGTGGCGAGCACTCGAGGAGGGCCTCGTGTTCGGGCTGCTCCACCCACCGGCCTGACGCGGACGCCACTAGCCGAACGGGTGGCGTGGTAACACTGTCGTCATGGCCGCCCCGAGGTTCGCCCCCGCCCCGACCGTCGACTCGACCCGGTCCTACAGTTCACCGCCGGTCGTCCCGGACGCCTGGTCCGCCGACCGCCCGGGAGAGGTCGAGGGCTTCCAGCCCTCGGGTCCACGCCTCGGCTACCACGGGCCCGACCAGGGGTTCGCGTTGCGTCTCGCCGCACGGTTCCGCGACCGGCTGCACCTCGGACCCCGGGAGGATGTCGACGATGTCGTCGCCGGGTGTCTCGCCATCGCGCTGCGGCGGGCTTCGCTGTTCAGCCGGGCGCCGGTCGTGCACGACCTCACCGTCGCCTTCACGATCTGGGGCTTCCTGCGCCCCGACCCGCCCGCCGACCAGATCTTCGAGCGCGAGCGCCGCTTCGACGGGATCGCCCATCCGCATCACTACGCCGAGGTGCGGACGCTCGCCGATCTCGTTCCCGAGGCCACCCTGCGGATGAGCCCGGCGCAGGTCGCGGCAGCGAATCCGACCGACTGGCGCGTGCTCGTCGGTCTGTCGACACCGCGGTGACGACTCCGCACGTCGCAGATCCGGCGCGTGGCGCCGGCTGGGCGGTGGCGACTGCGACGGCCTACTCGCTGTCGGCGATCGTCGGCAAGGATCTGCTCACCCGACTCGGCATCCCGTCGATGCTGTTCTGGCGGTTCGGACTCGCGGCGGCCGTGCTGTGGGTGATCGTTGCGGTCAGACGGCGGACGAATGCCGCCGTGGTCGCCGACTATCCCCGGGGCGCCGTGTTCGCACTCGGCGCGCTGTTCGGCTGGCTGATCTATGTGGGCTTCCTCTCTCTCGAGCGACTCGACGCCAGCGTGTACATCGTGCTCGTCTACCTGTATCCGGTCGTCGTGGTGGTCGTGTCATCGTTGCTCGGTCACCGGATCGCCCCGCTCACGTGGGCAGCGCTCGCCCTCGTCATCGTCGGTGTGGTGCTCACGGTCCCCGAGGTGTTCACCGGTGTCGGCTCGGTCGATTCCCTCGGAGTCGCGCTCGCGCTCGGTCAGGCAGTGCTGTTCGCAGGGTTCCTGATGGTGAACTCGCGAATCGTCCCGGTTGCCGCCGACGGTGTCGTGACGGCGGCGTGGACCGTGCTCGGCGCCGCCGTGGCCGTCGTGCCGGCAGTCGTCGTCGACGGACTCGTCCTGCCGAAGGGTGCGCTCCTCGTCAGTGAGGTCGCCATGTTCGCCCTCGTGCCGACGGTGGTCTCGAACATCTGCTTCTTCCGCGCCCTTCGTCATCTCCCCGCCGGCGTCGTTGCCATGGTGCTCACCCTCGAGGTCGCGTTGGCCATCGTCTGGTCGGTGCTATTGCTCGATGAGACGGTCGGTCTGATCAGGGGACTGGGTGCGGCAACGGTCGTTGGCGCAGTCCTCCTCGCCCAGTGGACGACCGTTTCCGGCCGATCCGGTGCGGTTGTCACCGACCCTGTAGCAGCCCGATGAGTGCGCCGACGGCGACGAGGACCGCGATGTTGACGCGCCATCGGGCGAGCGCGACGAGTGCGACGAGTGCAGTCACCCACGTGACGACATCGACGAGCGCGGCATCGGCGAGGCGAACGAGGGCAGCCGCCATGAGCCCCACCGATGCGGCGATCACCGTGTCGAGGCCGCGTGAGGCGGCGGGTGATCGGCGAACGCGGGTGACGAGCGGATCGAGAACGGCGACGAAGGCGAACGCAGGGGCGAAAATGGCGAGCGTGGCGATGAGCGCTCCGGCGAGGCCGGCGATCTGGAACCCGACGAAGGTCGCCATCGTGAACACCGGACCGGGTGTCACCTGTCCGACGGCGACGGCGTCGAGCAGTTGCCGCTCGGTGAGCCAGCCGAGTCGTTCGACGAACTCACTCTCGACGAACCCGACGAGCACGTAGCCGCTGCCGAACAGGAGGCTGCCGATCCGCAGGAACGACCAGCCCAGTCGCCACCGGTCGACATCGGCTGCCAGCACGACGAGCGGCGAGCCGAACGCAGTGCCCGGTCGGGTGCCGAGTCCGCCGGCCGTTGCGCCCGCGAGTGCAGCGACGACGAGGACGGGGAACTCGGCAACACCTGCGCTCCATGCGGCCGCTGCACCGATCGCGACCATGACGAGCAGTGGGTCGCGCAGCCGGCCGGTCGCCGTGGGGGCGAGGGCAGCCACCGCGTGGGCGATCACAGCGACGACGACCGGCAGGATCCCGGTCGACAGGTCGAGTCCGGTGGGCGTCGTGCCGTACCGCTCGTAGAGCCAGGCGAGGACGAGCACGATCACGACGGCCGGAAGGATGAAGCCGGCTCCCGCTGCAGCAAAGCCGCGCCATCCGGCGCGGCGCCGACCGAGGTGGATGGCCAACTCGGTCGAGTTGGGACCGGGGATCACACTGCATGCGGCGACGAGATCGAGAAACTCGCGATCGTCGACCCACTCCCTGCGGCGCACGACCTCGTCACGCATCATCGCGATGTGGGCAGCCGGGCCACCGAACCCGACGACCCCAAGTCGCAGGAAGAGCCGGGCGACGTCGCGGGCCGGTGTGGTCACGACTGGTCGGTCACCGCGTGGGCCCGCAGATCGGCGAGCGAGCAGTACTCGAGTGCCGACAGGTGCGTACTCGAGAGTCGCACACGCGGCGCAACCCCCGCTTCGAACGCCTCCTGCCAGCGGCTCGCACACAGGCACCACTGGTCACCGGCACGCAGGCCGGGAAACCCATAGTGGGGTGCCGGGGTGCTGAGGTCGTTGCCGACCTCGCGGGAGAAGGCGAGGAACTCGTCGGTGCACACGACACAGACGACATGGAGACCCGGATCGTCGCCGTGGTTCTCGCAGCACCCGGTCCGGTAGTAGCCGGTCAGCGGATCCATCGAGCAGGGTTCGAGTTCCTCTCCGAGCACGTTCAGCTGTCGCACCCCGACGACGCTAGGTGGTCGACCGATGCGCTGCCCATTCGTTCGCCCGTCGGTCGCACGGCACCGAAGCCCTCGAGGGCGCGGTGTGCCACACTGGCCACACGTGACTCGCGACAACGGCGTCGGGAAGGGACGGGAGTGGTGGCCGGACCAAGTGTGGCCGGAGTGTCGGAGACCTGGGTGGAGGCGACGCATGGCCTTCTCAGCGAACGTCTCGGACCGGAGGAGGCCGGGCGACTGCTCGATCGGTTCGTTCCGATCATCCCGGCCGGGTATGACGAGCTGAACTGGCCCGATAGTGCGGCCATCGACCTGCCGATCATCGCCGACCTTGCCGGGTCGATGGACGATCCGACGGTCTCCACGTCGATGCTCCACTTCGTCGAGGCGCCTGACGACGAGTGGCGGTTCCGCGTGTACCACCGCGGTGACGCGGTACCGCTCGCCGATCTGCTCCCACTGCTCGACGCCCTCGGGCTCCGCGCACTCGAGGAACGCGCCTTCCGCTTTGCACTCGACGGACGCCAGGTGTGGGTGCACGACGTCGGCGTCCGGGTGCCCGACGGTGTCTCGCTGTCGGCCGACGCGACGCGCGACGAGTTGGCGCGTGCGTTCGTCGCCGAGTTCACCGGCCAGATCGAAGTTGATGGCTTCAATCGTCTCGTCCTCGCTGCGGGTCTCGAGGTCCGCGATGTCGGGATCCTGCGCGCCTACAGCCGCTATCTGCGCCAGATCGGTCTGCCGTTCGGTCAGCAGTACGTCGAGTCGACGCTCGTCCGACATGCGACGATCGCCCGGGCGCTCGTCGCCTACTTCGACGCGCGGTTCGATCCGGCACGCGCGACGAACCGTGCCGGAGCGATGGCCGACGCGCACGACACGGTGATGGCGCTGCTCGACGCAGTGCCGAGTCTCGATGACGACCGCACGCTGCGTGCACTGCTCGGACTCGTGACCGCGACGGTCCGGACGAACGCGTTCCGTCCGGCCATCGACGACGACCCACACAGCGGCCCACGTGCCGTGCTGGCGTTCAAGTTCGACGCCGCCGCGATCCCCGATCTGCCGCTGCCGCGGCCGATGTTCGAGATCTGGATCTGCTCACCCGATGTCGAGGGAGTCCATCTGCGCAATGGGCCGATCGCTCGCGGCGGCATCCGTTGGAGCGATCGACGAGAGGATTTCCGCACCGAGGTGCTCGGTCTGGTCAAGGCCCAGATCGTCAAGAACGCCGTCATCGTGCCGACAGGTGCCAAGGGGGGCTTCGTGGTGAAGCGGCCGCCTGCGGCGGCCGACGAGCTGCGTGCCGCTGGGGTGCGCTGCTACCGACGGTTCATCGAGGGACTGCTCGATGTCACCGACAACTTGGCCGCAGGTTCGGTCGTGCACCCGCCGTCGTCCGTCTGCCACGACGCCGACGACCCCTATCTCGTCGTCGCCGCCGACAAGGGGACGGCGACCTTCAGCGATATCGCCAACGAGATCGCCGCGTCCTACGGGTTCTGGCTCGGTGATGCGTTCGCATCGGGTGGGTCGGCCGGGTACGACCACAAGGAGATGGGGATCACGGCGCGTGGCGCGTGGGAGAGCGTGCGACGCCATGCCGCGGTGCTCGGCCGTTCGGCCGACCGCGACGAACTCACGGTGGTCGGCATCGGCGACATGAGCGGCGACGTGTTCGGCAATGGGTTGCTGCGGTCGCCACATCTGAAGCTGGTCGCCGCATTCGACCACCGACACGTCTTCCTCGATCCCGATCCGGATCCCACGGCGTCGTTCGTCGAGCGGCAGCGTCTGTTCGGACTCGAACGGAGCAGTTGGGCCGACTACGACCCAACGGTGATCTCGCCCGGCGGCGGCGTGTACCCCCGGACCGCGAAGTCGATCGAGGTGTCCGAGGCCGCTCGTCGTCGTCTCGGGATCGACGCGAGCACCCTGACGCCGAACGAGTTGGTCACGGCGATCCTGTGTGCCCCCGTCGATCTGCTGTGGAACGGCGGTATCGGTACCTACGTCAAGTCGTCGGCCGAGAGTCATGCCGATGTCGGCGACCGCGCCAACGACGCTGTCCGAGTGAACGGCGCTGATCTGCGGTGCCGGATGGTGGGCGAGGGTGGGAACCTCGGGTTCACCCAGCGCGGTCGGGTCGAGTATTCACTCGCGGGCGGCCTCGTGAACACCGATGCGATCGACAACTCCGCCGGTGTCGACTGCAGCGACCACGAGGTGAACATCAAGATCCTCCTCGGCGCCGCGGTCGAGGACGGTCGTCTCACCGCCGATGCGCGCAACGGACTGCTCGCTTCGATGACCGACGATGTGGCCGAACTGGTGCTCGACGACAACCGTGCCCAGACCCTTGCGCTCGCGATCGCTCGCCGTCAGGCGTTGCCGATGGTGAACGTTCACAGCCGGTATCTCACCCTGCTCGAGAGTGAGGGCTGGCTCAATCGGTCGCTCGAGGCCCTGCCCACCGATCGGCAGATCGCCGAGCGCCAGGCACTCGGGGCGGGGTTGACCGTGCCGGAGTTCGCCGTGCTGCTGGCGTACACGAAGACGGCGAACGTCGCCGAACTGGTCACGTCCGACCTGCCCGACGATCCGTCGTTCGACCCAGATCTCGTGCGCTATTTCCCGGCCCGCCTGCGCGCCGACTACGCAGATCTCATCACCCGGCACCCCCTTCGGCGGGAGATCGTCGCCACGCAGTTGAGCAATCAGATGGCGAACCTGTCGGGGCTGTCGTTCGACCACCGCATCGGCGAGGAGACCGGTGTCGGGGTCGTCGACATCGTCCGAGCATGGGTCGCGGCGCGAGACGTCCTCGATCTCGTCGCCGCATGGGAGGAGGTCGATTCGCTGTCGGGCTCGGTGCGCCTCGACATGCAGATCGACCTGTTCCTCGAACTTCGCACCATGGCCGAGCGGGCGACGCTGTGGCTGTTGCGGCACCGGCGCTTGCCCCTCGACATCCCTGCAGCAGTCGGTCGGTACCGCGACGCGATGCGCGCGCTCGTGCGCCTCGAGGGTTCACTGCGTGGGCCGCTTCGCGACTCGCTCTTCGCGATCGAGGCCGGACGGCTCGCCGCGGGAATTCCGGAGGGTCTCGCCGAGCGCAGTGTGCAGTGGCGTCTGCTGCACACCGGCTTCGACATGGTCGAGATTGCCGAGCGCACCGGACGTCGGATCGAGGATGTCTGCCGGACCTACTGGCACCTCTTCGAGTTGCTCGATGTCCATTGGGTGTGGGAGGCGGTCGGACTCCTGCCGCGGAGCACGCGCTGGCAGAACCAGGCTCGTGCGGCGTTGCGCGACGACCTCCACGCAGCCATGGCGGACCTCACCGAGGACGCGCTCGTCACAGGTGAACCCGAGGCGTGGGCCGCAGCGAACGAACGCCTCGTCGCCCGCACCATGGCGATGTTCACCGAACTCCGCCGCGTCGATGCGCACGACCTGACGACGCTGTCGGTCGCAGTGCGCCAGTTGCGCACACTCGCCCTGTTGGGCTGATCCGCGCCGGACACCGCCGGTAGCCTCGAGGCGACATGGACGGTCCGCGCTATCGCTTCGCCCCGTCGCCGACCGGGTTCTTCCACGTCGGTGGTGCGCGCACTGCGCTGTGGAACTGGGCGCTCGCGCGTCGCGAGGGCGGCACCTTCGTCCTGCGCATCGAGGACACCGACGAGGCCCGGAACCGGCCCGAGTGGACGACGGGGATCATCGACGCCCTCGCCTGGCTCGGCATCTCGTCTGCCGACCCTCATTTCGAGGGGCCGTACTTCCAGAGCGCGTACGCGGCCGACCACGTCGCCGCGGCACATCGACTCGTCGAGATCGGCGCCGCGTACTACTGCGACATGACGCCGGGGGAGATCGAGGCGCGCGCGACCGCCGAGGGGACCCAGGGGTACGGCGGGTGGTCGCGCGATCGCGGTCTCGGCCCCGGTGACGGCCGGGTCGTGCGCTTCCGGGTGCCCCCGGGTCGCACGATCGTCGACGATGCCGTGCGCGGCCTCGTCGAGTTCGACAATTCACTGATCGAGGACTTCGTCCTGCTGCGCGGGAACGGCAGCCCGATGTTCCTCCTCGCGAACGTCGTCGACGACATGGCGATGGGGATCACCCATGTCGTGCGGGCTGAGGAGCATCTGCCGAACACGCCGAAGCAGCAGATGATCTGGTCGGCGTTGGGACGTCGTCCCCCTGTGTGGGCGCACGTCCCTGTGCTCGTCAACGAGGCGCGCAAGAAGCTGTCGAAGCGACGCGACCGCGTGTCGCTCGAATCGTTCCGTGCCGAGGGCTACCTCGCCGGTGCGATGGTCAACTACCTGATGACCCTCGGCTGGACGCCGAAGGGCGGGAGTGAGATCTGCGACTGGTCGACGATGGAGGCCGATTTCCGCCTCGCGGACGTCAATCACTCACCCGCGTTCTTCGACCTGAAGAAGCTTGCTGCCTTCAACGGCGAGTACATCCGAGCCATGACACCCGACGAGTTCGTCGAGGCATGTCGGCCATGGCTCACTGCGCCAGAGGCTCCCTATCCGCCGGAGCGTTTCGATGCCGCAGTGGTCCGCGCGATGGCGCCACACATCCAGCCGCGCTGTATCACCCTCGCCGACGCGCCGTCACTCGTCGACTTCTTCTTCGACGAACCATCGGTGGACGAGGCGGCATGGACAACGGCGGTGTCGCCGACCGGTGCCGCCGACGTGGCGCGTGAGGCGTCGACGGTCCTTGCCGGGGTCGAGGTGTGGTCGGCCGACGCCCTCAAGGTGGCAATCGAGGGTCTGGCGACGCGACACGGGCTGAAGCTCGGCAAGGCACAGGCGCCCGTGAGGGTGGCCGTCACCGGCCGACTCGTCGGGCCACCGCTCTTCGAGTCGCTCGAGGTGCTCGGACGCGACGTGACGCTCGGGCGGATGCGCCGAGCGGCCGAGCGGCTCGGGTGACGCGGTGAACAGTGACCGTCGCGACCACGGTGCGGCGCGCTCGGTCGTTGCGAGGCTCGGTCTCGGGGTCCTCGCCCTCGTTGCAGTGGCGACCGTCTACTTCGGGGCGACCCTGTGGTGGGTGCACACAGTTGGTGAGAGCGACCAACGCCGGGAGGTCGACGCGATCGTCGTGCTCGGTGCGGCGCAGTACGACGGTCGACCCTCGCCGCAGTTCGCCGCCCGCCTCGATCATGTGGTCGAGGTGTGGCGGGACGGTGCGGCACCACTCGTGGTCACCACTGGTGGCAATCGTCCCGGCGATCGGTTCACCGAGGCGGAGGCGGGGCGCCGCTACCTCGTCGACCGCGGGGTGCCCGAATCGGCGATCGTCGAGGTCGGGGGCGCCACATCGTTCGAGTCGCTGTCGGCGGTGCGCACCGTGCTCGAAGATCGGCTCAGCGAGTCGGCTCGCGTGCTGCTCGTCAGCGACCCGTTCCATTCGCTGCGGATCCGGCTCATCGCACAGGAGCTCGGACTCACGGCCTACGTGTCGCCGACACGGTCGAGTCCGGTCGATGGTCGTGACGCGCTGTGGCGGGAACTCCGTGAGGCTTCAGGGGTCGGGCTGGGCCGGCTGATCGGGTTCCGGCGGCTCGAGCGGCTGATCGACTGATCCGGCCTGTGCGGGCTCGGGCCTCGGTTGGTACACTCCGGCGTCCCTCGGGGAGCCCCGATGGGGTGTGGTGTAACTGGCAACACAGCAGATTCTGGTTCTGTTATTCAGGGTTCGATTCCTTGCACCCCAACCAGACCGCCGGCGTTGCCGGTGGCCGACACGATCCGCAGGGTCGTGTGACATAGCCCTTCGGGGCGTGCAGTCTGGCCCGTTCGTCTAGTGGCCTAGGACACCACCCTCTCAAGGTGGCGGCACGGGTTCGAATCCCGTACGGGCTGCTCAGCGTCGTCGGATGCGGCTCGGGACGATGCCGATCCGTTCGACCGGTCCCATCCGGTGCCACGCCACCGCCGACGAGGTGATGAACACCCCGATGGTGAGTGCCTGGGTCGAGAGTCGGTCACCGAGGCCGACGACGACGATCACGGCGGCGATGCTCAAGACGAGTGCGAGGCGGATCTGCGCGGCCCAGTCGATCCAGGTGGTGCGCTCCACGTGCCGACGGTCCGGCCGGCGGGCAGTGTGGTGAGCGGTGTGGTGGGCGGAGTGGTTGGTGAGCATGTCGCGCCTCGTGGCCTCGGTCCGGTGCCCGTGCACCGGGGTCGCAGTGTCTTCGGCCGGTTTTCGCAGCACCTGAATGAATGTCACAGAATCTCAATCATGTCGATCGCAATCAGTGTTCCCGACGCCCTGTTCCGCCTCGACGGGAAGGTGGCCGTGGTGACCGGCGCCTCCTCGGGGCTCGGTGAACGCTTTGCGCGCGTCCTGCACGCCGTCGGCGCGCAGGTCGTGCTCACGGCCCGGCGCGCCGACCGCCTCGAGGCACTCGCTGACCAACTCCCGGGTTCCGTGGTCGTAGTCGCCGATGTGGCCTCGGCCGACGATCGTGAGCGGATCGTCGCCGAGACCCTCACTGCGCTCGGCGGTGTCGACGTCCTCGTCAACAATGCCGGGATCGGGCAGAAGGTCGCCGTCGAGGACGAGACGCTCGACGACTTCCGCCGCGCGATGGAGGTCAACGTCACCGCCGTGTGGCACCTCAGCAAACTCGTGGCGCCGTCGATGGTGCAGCGCGGAGGAGGAAGCATCGTCAACATCGCCAGCATGTTCGGCCTCGTCGGGTCGTCGCCAGTGAAGCAGGCGCACTACTGCGCGTCGAAGGGTGCCGTCATCAACCTGACGCGCGAACTCGGGGTGCAGTGGGCGCGGCGTGGCATTCGGGTGAATGCGCTGTGCCCGGGCTGGTTCCCGAGCGAGATGACGGCCGGGATGGACGCTGACGAGAGCAGCCAGAAGTTCATCGCCACGATGTCGCCGATCCCGCGGATGGGTCGCGAACACGAACTCGACGCGGCGTTGCTCTACCTCGTCGGCCCGGGGAGCACCTTCGTCACGGGGCAGAGCGTGGTTGTCGACGGCGGCTGGACGGCACGTTGAGCGGCTCGCGGGTGGCGCGCGCCCGGCGACTAGGTTGACCGCTGTGGGTGTCCTCGACTCGCTCGACATGACGCTGCGCCTCGATCGCGACGAGTACGAACGACGGCTGTCGTTGGCGCAGCGCCGGCTGCTGCAACTGCGTCTCACCCTCGGCGGCCTCATGCGCCCGGGCAAGGTCGGTCCCGGCATCCTCGTCGTCCTGGAGGGTCCCGATGCGTCGGGCAAGGGTGGGGCGATCAAGGCGATGGTCAACCACCTCGACCCGCGGCACTACCGGGTGATCAGCTATGGCGCCCCGACCCGAGAAGAGAAAGAACACCACTTCCTGTGGCGGTTCTATCGCGAACTCCCCGGCATGGGACACATGGCGGTGTTCGACCGCAGTTGGTACGGACGGGTGCTCGTCGAGCGGATCGAGGGCTTCTGCACGAAGGCCGACTGGAAGCGGGCGTACTCGGCGATCGTCGACTTCGAGGAGTCCCTGTGCACCGAGAGTCTGATCCTCGTGAAGTTCTACATGCACATCTCCGACGACGAGCAACTCCGTCGCTTCAACAGTCGTGCCGCCGATCCGCTGAAGCGGTGGAAGTTGACCGACGAGGATTGGCGCAATCGCGAGAAGAATCGTGACTACGAGGGCGCCGCAGAGGAGATGTTCGCGCGCACGACACATGACCTGGCGCCGTGGGATGTGGTGGCCGCCGAGCACAAGCGGTATGCGCGGGTCGCGGCTGTGGAGACCCTCAACCAGCGCGTCGAGCAGGCGATGACACGCTGGGGCATCGAGATTCCCGAGTTCACCGACGCGCTGGGTGCCGAGTGACGTCGTGCCCGGCGCCTCGGTAGCGTCTTGCACCCTGTGTCGCAGTTCTCGCCGCTGACGTCCCGTCAGGTCCTCGCCGTTCCGGGCGTTCGGCGACTTCTCGTCACCAATGCGCTGCTCTATGCGGGTGTCGCGCTCCAAGCGGCGGCGCTGTTCAAGCAGGCGTACGACATCTCGGGGAACGAGGCCGACCTCGGGCTGATCGGGTTGTGCGAGTTCGTGCCCGCCGTGCTGTTCGTGCTCTTGACGGGACAGTTGGCCGATCGGATGAACCGGCGCCTGCTCGCGGGACTCGCGATCGCCGTCGAGCTGGCAGCCACGTGTGCGCTCGTGCTGTATGCGCTCAGTGATCCCACCGAGGTCTGGCCGCTCTTCATCATCGCCTTCGTGTACGGGATCGGTCGGGCCTTCGCCGCGCCGGCGCTGCGGGCGATGCCGCCGATGGTGGCCCCTGACGGTGCGTTGCCGCGTGTCATCGCCCTGTATTCGGCGACATGGACCGGTGCGGCGATCATCGGCCCGGCAGCATCGGGACTGCTCTACGCAGTGCACCCGGCGGTGGCGTATGCGACGACGTCAGCCTTGATCGTCGTTGCGCTCGTGTTCCTCGGGCGGGTGACCTTCCTGCGCGAGCCGCCACCGGTCGACCCGGAATCGCGGCCCACCCTGCGCACGGCGGTGCAGGGGCTCGTCGTCATCCGTCGCACGCCGATCCTGCTCGCGGCGATCTCGCTCGACCTCTTCGCAGTGTTGTTCGGCGGTGCCGTCGCGCTGCTGCCGGTGATCGCCGAGGAGCGCCTCGGGGTCGGCGATGTCGGCTACGGCTTCCTGCGTGCAGCGCCGGGTGTCGGTGCGGCCGTCGTCGCACTGGCACTCGCCGTGCGGCCAGTCGGTCGGCGCATCGGGCGGACGCTGTTCATCGCTGTCGGCGTCTTCGGCCTCGCGACCGTGGTGCTCGGACTCACTCGGCAGTATCTGGTGGCGTTCCTCGCCCTCGTGGTGCTCGCGGGCGCCGACATGGTGAGCGTCTTCATCCGCTCGTCACTCGTGCCGCTCGTCACGCCCGACGACACACGGGGGCGTGTGCTCGCAGTGGAGAACGTGTTCATCGGCGCGTCGAACGAACTCGGTGCGTTCGAGAGCGGCATCGTCGCCGGAGCCGTCGGGACGCCGGCGACGGTGGTCGGTGGGGGTGTCGCCACGCTCGTCGTCGTCGCCGTCTGGTGGCGCCTCTTCCCGTCGCTGCGCCGGATCGACACCTTCGACGAGCTGACCGCCCCCTCGCCGGCGGCCTGACACCGGGACGACCGATCACCGTGCTGGACTGTCGGGCGACTGTGCGACGATCACCTGTGTCCCCCCGCCCCGTGGCTGTTCGTGGCGTGTGTGCCCTCGTGCTCGGTGCGACGCTGGCCGCCTGCGGTTCGGCTGCGGTTCCCGAGAGCACCGGTCCGGGCCAGCTCCCGGTCGGCAGCCTGCCGCCCGGTCCGGCCACTGCGCCACTCGACACGTCGTACCTCACGTCGCGCACGACCGTCCCGATCGCCGCAGACGACCGGATCGGTCGCCGCGTCGCCGGGAACCGAGTGCTGGCGATCGGGGACTCGGTCATGGCGAGCACGTCGTCGCGCTACTCGGGTGACATGTGCGAGGCGTTGGTGCCGCTCGGATGGCAGGTGGAGGTGGCTGCCGAGACGGGTCGGTTCGTCGACTTCGGGACACGCGTGCTCGATCGTCGGCTCGACATCGGATGGGATGTCGGCGTCGTGCTCCTCGGCAACAACTACAGGGGTGACGTCGACGACTTCCGGCGCGAACTGACGTCGATCATCGACCGCTTCGCACCTGCGCCCGTGGTCGTGCTGACGGTGTCGGAGTTCACGGCGAGCCGCATCGAGGTCAATGCGGCCATCTTGGAGATCGCCGCGGTGCGGCCCGATGTGCTCGTCGTCGACTGGGCGGCGGTGACGGCGCAGGATCCATCCCTGACCGGCTCCGATCGACTGCATCTGACGACCGAGGGACGCCTCGCCCTCGCTCGAGAGATCGCACTCGCCCTCGGTGAGGCGCCGCGAGGGCCGGGTGACTGTCTGCCCTCGCAGTTCGTCGACGACTCGAGCGGATCGGTGACCGGGACGACGACGACCGTGGGATCGTCGGACCCCTCGACCGAGACGACGGATCGCAAACCCGGCAACGGGTGACTCACGGAGCGAGGACGGCGAACGCCTCGCCGGGAAGGTTGCGCAGCACGCCGTAGACGACTGCGGCGACCACCATCGCGAGACCGACGCGCTCGGCCCACCTCCGCGTCCGCGAGGACACCGGCCGACCCCACGCACTGCGGAGCCACCACCACCATCCGACCGATACGGCGACCGCGACCGCGGGAATGAACACGTTGCTGTCGATCGCCCCGACGAGATCCCCGCGCAGCAGCTGGTGCGCACCGCGGGTGAGTCCGCACCCGGGGCACCACAGTCCGGTGGCGGCCCGGAACTGGCATGCCGGGAACGGTGAGCCGGGCGCGGCCGGATCGACTCGGGCGACCACGAGTGCGAGGCCCGAGAGCGCACCACCGCCGACGATCGGCGCCATCCGCTGCGACAGGCTCGTCGATGTGGCCACGGTCGAATCGTAGGGGGGTCGGTTGGAACCCGGCGTCGGCGCCGCCACGCTGCTCGATGTGTTGCAGGTGAACGGGATCTCGGTCGAGGTCGGCGGCCGCCGCCTCGTCGACGGGATCTCCTTCACGGTGATGGCCCGCGACAAGGTCGGCCTCGTCGGCCGGAACGGCGCGGGCAAGACGAGCCTGTTCCGCGTCCTCGGTGGGGAGACCGAGCCGGTGGGTGGGCGGATCGTGCGCAAGGGTGGCTTCGGGTATCTCCCGCAGGAGCCGCGTATCGCCGGCGACCTCGAGCATCGCAACGCGGTCGGTCACGTGCTGAGTGGTCGCGGGATCGACGAGCAGGTCGAGCGGATCGAGAAACTGCGGATCGGGCTCGAGGAAGATCCCTCCGAGCGGAACGTGGCGCGCTACAGCCGGGCCGTCGAACAGTTCGAGGCGGTCGGCGGCTATGCGGCCGAGAGCGAGGCGCGCGGCATCATGGCCGGCCTCGGTCTGCCGAACGATCGGATGGACATGCCGGTCGGCGTCCTGAGCGGTGGCGAGCGGCGCCGAGTCGAGTTGGCGCGCATCCTGTTCGCCGGGAGCGACCTGCTGCTGCTCGACGAACCGACGAACCACCTCGACATCGACGCGAAAACGTGGCTGCTCGGCTTCATGCGTTCGTACCGCGGCGCGCTGCTCGTGATCAGCCACGACCTCGATCTCCTCGACGAGTCGATCACCCGCGTCCTGCACCTCGATCGCCCCGGTGAGGACGAGGTCGGTGAGCTCGTCGAGTACCGCGGCACCTACTCGCAGTACCGGGGTGCCCGTCAGCGCGATGAGGAGCGTCTGGCAAAGGTCGCGGCCCAACAGCGTCGGGAGATCGCCCGACTGCAGGCCGTCGTCGACCGCTTCGGGGCGAAGGCCACCAAGGCGGCGATGGCCCACAGCAAGGAGAAGCAGATCGCGCGCATCGAGTCCCAGCGCGTCGACGTGGGGCCGGGGGATCGTCGACTCCGGGTGAAGTTCCCCGACCCTCCGCCGTGCGGCACGACGGTGCTCACCGTGTCGGATCTCGCCAAGTCGTACGTCGGTCCGCCCGTGTTCTCGGGAGTCGATTTCGATCTCGGTCGAGGTGAACGGCTTCTCGTCCTCGGGCTCAACGGTGCCGGGAAGACGACCCTCCTGCGCATCCTGGCGGGTGAGACATCCGCCGACCGTGGTGCGGTCGATCTCGGTCATCAGGTGCACCTCGGCTACTACGCGCAGGAACACGACAACCTCCGCCCCGACAACAGTCTCCTCGACAACCTGCGCGCCGAGGTACCCCCGTCGATCGTGTACACCGAGACGCAACTGCGCGGGCTGCTCGGGATGATGGGCCTGAGCGGCGACAAGGTCCATCAGGACAGTGGCACCCTGTCGGGTGGCGAGAAGACCAAGTTGGCGCTCGCCATGTTGATGGTCGGCCGCAACAACCTGCTCCTGCTCGACGAGCCGACGAACAACCTCGACCCGCCGAGCCGCGAGGCTGTCGCCGATGCCCTCGTCGACTGGCCGGGCAGCATCGTGCTCGTCAGTCACGACACCGAGTTCGTCGAACGACTGGCACCGACGAAGGTCCTGTTGATGCCCGACGGGCAGGTCGATTACTTCGGCGACGACTGGCTCGGGCTGGTCTCTCTCGCCTGAGGGGCCGCGGCCGACGGGCGTGTACGGTGCAGCGCATGCGACTCGGCACCATGAGCTCGGCGATCAACGGCGGCACCCTCGATGATGTGGTGGCCGAGGCACATGCGGCCCGCGAGGCGGGGATGCACACCTTCTGGTCACCACAGATCTTCGGCCACGATGCGCTCACGGCGCTCGCCGTCGTCGGTCGCGAGGTGCCCGGTCTCGAGTTCGGCACCGCAGTGGTGCCCACCTATCCCAGACACCCGTGGGTGATGGCCCAGCAGGCATTGACGACCGGCGCGGCGATCGCGTCGCGCGGTGGGACGCTGTGCCTCGGTATCGGACTGTCGCACCGTGTCGTCGTCGAGTCGATGTGGGGTCTGTCGTACGACCGGCCGGTGCGCCACCTGCGTGAGTATCTGTCCGTGCTCGTGCCGCTGCTCGAGGGACGGCCTGTGCAATTCGAGGGGGAGGAGTACCGCACACAGGGGGCGATCACCGCTCCCGGCTCGACACGGCCGTCGATCGTCGTCGCGGCACTCGGACCGCAGATGCTGCGGGTCACCGGAGCGCTCGCCGACGGGACGAGCACGTGGTGTGTCGGACCACGGACACTTCGTGATCTCACCGTGCCGGTACTGCGCCAGGCAGCCGCCGATGCCGGACGCAGCGAGCCCCGGGTCGTGTGCGCGCTGCCCGTGTGTGTCACCGACGATGTCGACGCCGCTCGCGCCCGCGCGGCTGCGGTCTTCGCGATCTACGACACCCTGCCCAGTTACCGGGCGATGATGGATCGCGAGGGTGTCGACGGCCCGGGTGGGCTGGCGATCGTCGGGACCGAGGCAGAGGTACGCGATCAGATCAGCGAACTCGCGTCGATCGGCGTCACCGACTTCAACGCGGGTCTGTACAGCGCCGATCCGGATGAGCTCGCCCGCACGAAGGCGATCCTGCGCGAGTTCGTCTGAGCGTCGGCGCTCAGCCGAGCGAGACCGGTGTGCCCCCGAGCGGCCGATCGACGAGCTCGAAGAAGTCATTCCCCTTGTCGTCGACGACGATGAACGCCGGGAAGTCACGCACCTCGATCCGCCACACCGCTTCCATACCGAGTTCTGCCATCTCGAGCACCTCGACCGAGGTGATGCAGTCCTGTGCGAGTCGAGCGGCAGGACCGCCGATGCTGCCGAGGTAGAAGCCGCCGTGCCGCTTGCAGGCATCGGTGACCTGTCGGCTCCGGTTGCCCTTGGCGAGCATCACCAGACTGCCGCCAGCGGCCTGGAACTCGTCGACGTAGCTGTCCATCCGCCCCGCCGTGGTGGGACCGAATGCACCGCTCGCCATCCCCGTCGGGGTCTTTGCCGGTCCCGCGTAGTACACACAGTGGTCGCGCAGGTACTGGGGCATCGGCTCGCCTGCGTCGAGGCGCTCCTTGATCCGGGCGTGGGCGATGTCGCGAGCGACCACCATCGGGCCGGTCAGCATCACCCGTGTGCGGACCGGATACCTCGACAGCTCGGCACGGATCTCATCCATCGGCCGGGCGAGGTCGATGGCGACGACCTCGGTATCGGCGAGATGCTCGTCGGTGACGTCGGGGAGGAATCGTGCCGGGTCGGTCTCGAGCTGTTCGAGGAAGATGCCCTCGGCGGTGATCCGACCGAGCATCTGGCGGTCGGCGCTGCAGCTGACGGCCATGGCCACCGGACAGCTCGCCCCGTGGCGCGGGAGGCGGATCACGCGGACGTCGTGGCAGAAGTACTTACCGCCGAACTGTGCGCCGATGCCGGTGCGCTGCGCCAGGTCGAGCACCTTGGCCTCGAGTTCGACATCGCGAAATCCGTGGCCGAGCCGGCTGCCCGCGAGTGGGAGCCCGTCGAGGTAGCGCGCGCTCGCCAACTTCGCCGTCTCCACGGCGAACTCGGCACTTGTTCCACCGATGACCACGGCGAGGTGGTACGGCGGGCATGCAGCAGTACCGAGGGTCTTCATCTTCTCGAACAACCACGGGAGGAGCGTGCGTTCGTTCAGCAGCGCCTTGGTCTCCTGGAACAGGTAGCTCTTGTTCGCGCTGCCTCCACCTTTGGCGAGGAAGAGGAACGAATAGGTGTCGTCGTCGGTGGCCGAGATCTTGATCTCCGCAGGAAGGTTGTTGCCGGTATTGACCTCGTCGAACATCGTGAGCGGGGCCATCTGGCTGTAGCGGAGGTTGCTCGTGCGGTAGGTGTCGAACACGCCTCGGGCGATCGCCTCCTCGTCGCCACCGCCCGTGAACACGAACTGCCCCTTCTTCGCCTTGATGATCGCAGTGCCGGTGTCCTGACACATGGGCAGCACCCCTCCTGCGCTGATGACCGCGTTCTTCAACAGATCGAGTGCGACGAACCGGTCGTTGTCGCTCGCCTCGGGATCGTCGAGGATGTGGCGTAGCTGCTGCAGGTGCCCGGGGCGGAGGAAGTGGGCGATCTCGCGCATCGCGTCGCGGGAGATGAGCGTCAGCGCCTCGGGCTGGACGCGCAGGATGCGTCCGAGTGGGGTGTCGAGTGTGTCGACGTAGTCGGTCGAGACCAGCCGGAACGGCGTCTCGTCGTGATCGAGTGGGAGCAGTGGTGTGAACTCGAACTCGTCGGCCATGTGCTCAGGCTACGCCGCAGGGCTCGTCGGGGCCGGGGCCGGGTCCATGGCCGTCGGTCAGTCGCGGTTGCCCAGCCGGCGTGGTGGTGCACTCGCCGGATCCACGGGCCAATGGTGCTTGGGGTAGCGGCCGGCCATCTCCTTGCGTACCTCGGCCCACGAGCCGCGCCAGAACCCGGGCAGGTCACTCGTCACCTGCAGCGGTCGGTCGGCGGGGGAGAGCAGTTCGAGCACGAGCGCAACGCGTCCCTCGGCGATCGTCGGGTGTGTGGTGGTACCGAACAGGTCCTGCACCCGTACCGCGACGCGTGGTGTGTCGGAGCTGTAGTCGATCGGCGCGTGACGGCCCGTCGGTGTGACGAGCGCCGGTGGCGCGAGCGTCGCCATGCGGCTCGCCGTGTCCCAGTCGAGCCGGGCGGTGAGGAGCATCGCGAGGTCGAGTCGGTCGATGTCGGCGCGTCCCGTCGCGCCGGCGAGGAATGGAGTCAACCACTCGTCGAGCGTGTCGATGAGTGCCTCGTCGCTCCAATCGGGCCACGATTCGCCGAACTCGTGGCGCAGGAAGGCGACGCGCCGGCGCAGGCTCACAGCCTCATCGGACCAGTGCAGGATGCCGAGGCGCGACTCGGCGACGCGCGCGACGAGGGCTTCGACGACGGCAGGTCCGGGCGACGGAGTACCGACGCGTTCGTCGACGACGAGACCACCGAGGCGGATCTCGGTCCGTTCGACGAGGTCGTCGCGCTCGCGGTCCCACACCAGCGCGGACCGCTGCTCGACCTGATCGGCGAGAACCTCGGTGAGGTGCTCGGGCTCGATGACTGCGCCGAGACGAATGCGCGCGCCGTCGCGTCGGCCGTCGAGATCGGCTGCGACGACGAATCTCGCCCCGGCCAACTGGTCGGTCTCGGGCGTCCACGCACGCGCGCCGGACCGGAGTTGGAACTGTCCGGGTCGACCGCGTCTGACCGCGACGCGGTCGGGGTATGCGAGCGCGAGGACAGCGCCACAACGGTCGGGACGGCAGTCGTCGGTGTCCAGACGGTCACCGAGTCGGCGGGCGAGATCGGTTGCCCGCTCGCGCAGGCGATCGAGGGCGCGCCGGTCGACACGCGCCTCGGCATCGATGGGTTCGCCTCGTACGGCGGCAACGCGCAGGGCGACGTCGGCCGGTCGCTCGTCGGGGCGCCCGGTGAAGATGTCGCGTTCGTCGAGGAGCGCGGCGATGACACAGGCCGTCGACCGATCCGTCGGCGCGGCCTCGGCGACCATGCGTGACAGGCGCGGGTGCAACGGGAGGTCGAGCATGCGGCGTCCGAGCGGTGTCATTCGTCCTGCGGGATCGAGTGCCCCGAGGTCGACGAGCAGGTCGTTGGCTGCGCGCAGCACTCGTGCGGGTGGGCGATCGATCCAGTCGAGCGCGTCGACCGGTGTGCCCCACGCGGCGAGTTCGAGTGCGAGATCGGCGAGGTCGGTCTGGGTGATCTCGGCCTCGAGGTGGGCGCGTCGTGTCCCGTGCTCGAGGCGGGTCCACGCTCGATACGCAACACCGGCACCGAGGCGTCCGGCGCGGCCGGATCGCTGGTCGGCCGAGGCGCGGCTCGCGCTGATGGTCGTGAGGCGGGTCATCCCGGTGCGCTGGTCGAATCGCGGTACGCGAGCCCGTCCTGCGTCGACCACGACGCGCACGCCGTCGACGGTGAGCGACGACTCGGCGATGTCGGTGCTCAGCACGACCCGGCGTCGCCCCGGTGGCGAGGGTGCGAGGGCGGCATCCTGTTCGGCGGTCGACAGGGCTCCGGCGAGCGGGAACACATCGACATCATCGGGGGCCGAGCCACGCAGCAGCTGCTCGACGGCTCGGATCTCGCCGATCCCGGGGAGGAACACCAGGACGCTGCCGCTCTGCTCGCGAAGCGCGCGGCGGACGAGATCGGCGGTCGCCTCTGCGGGGCGTGCACCCTTCAGCGGTGGTGCCCAGATGATCTCCACGGGGTGGAGTCGACCGTCACTCTCGACGACGGGCGTGTCGTCGCCGAGGAGGCGGCGCAGGGCGACGACGTCGGCGGTTGCCGACATGGCGAGCAGCCGGAGGTCGGGTCGGACGGTGCGCCGCACGTCGAGTGTGAGGGCGAGGCCGAGATCGGTGGGCAGATTCCGCTCGTGCACCTCGTCGAACACGACGAGGCCGTATCCCTCGAGGGTCGGATCGTGCTGGAGACGCCGCGTGAGCACCCCCTCGGTGACGACCTCGAGTCGGGTTCTCGCCGAGAGATGGCGCTCGTCGCGCGTCTGCAACCCGACGGTGTCACCGACGCGCTCACCGAGCAGATCGCTCATCCGTCGCGCCGCAGCACGTGCGGCGAGGCGCCGCGGCTCGAGCAGGATGATGCGCGCACCGTCGAGCCAGGGTGCGTCGAGCAGGTGGAGCGGCGCGAGTGTCGTCTTGCCCGCACCCGGCGGCGCGACGAGGATCGCCCTCGTCGCCGTCGCGAGTGCCGAGCCGAGCTCGGGGAGGACGTCGACGACGGGAAGGTCGGGTGGTGCCGGCAGCACCCTCGGTCAGCCGAGCGCCGGGGTGCCGCGGAAGGGCGAGGGATCACCCGGAGCCGGGATGCGCGGGGCGATCCACGACGTCGTGTGGGCGATCGTCGTCGCCACGGCACGCCAGCCGGCCGGATCCCATCCCTCTGCGCTCGCCTGCACCGTGCCGTCGCCGCGGACGAACACGAAGGCGGGGAGTGAGCCGACGCCGAGGGCGCGCACGAAGCTGCGGTCCGGGTCGCAGAAGACGAGGAACTGTTCGACGAGTGGGCCGAGGTACTGGGCCGCTTCGTCGGGGCCGCAGGTGACGACGAGGTTCACCCGGACATCGGCGCCGCGCAGCGCGTCGAGGATGCGCACGGCGGTCGGCAGGACCCACGAGCTCTCGTTGGTGTAGGGATCGAGCACGACACTTGCGAGGTGGAACGTGGTGACCCACTCCTCGAGTGGTCGGGTATCGCCGTTCAGGGCGCTGAGCATGGTGTCGACGGCAACGGTGCTGGCCACGTCGGGAACGGTAGCGCGCCGCCATGGCCGGGCCCGTGTCGGTGGGGATAGCGTCGCCGCGGTGCACCCACTCGAGCACCTGCGGTATCTGGCCGGGAGCGGCGCGCTCGATCAGCGGACGCTCGTCGGTGAGACGGCGTACGTGCTCGAACGTCTCGCGTTCGACCGCTCGACGATGCTCGTCGGATGTCGGCGGATCCTCGAGCGTCACCCGTCGGCGGGGTCATTGTGGTGGCTCGCGTCGCGTGCGCTCGTCGCAGCCGACCCGCGAGCGGCACTCGCTGAGGCGCTCGACTACCTCGAGTCCGATCCGACACCCGAGGTGTCGACCACCGATGCGGTGGTCGATGCGCTCGCAGCCGGTCCCGGCGTCGTCGTGCTCGATCGCCCGGTCGTGGGCGGGGGCGTCCACGTGGTCGTTCCTCGGGGCCGGCGTCTGCCGACCCGCCTGCTCGAGCACGTCGTCACCACCGCCGGGCAGGCCGGGATCGAGGTGCACGTGATTCCTGCGGCCTCGATCGACACCGTGGTCGGACCGTCGGGGGCGACAGCCGGCGCACACGCCGACCTCGCGCCCGAGTGCCCATTGGCCCCCGAACTGCTCGGCCCGGCCGTCGCCGTCGGGCAGTAGCGTGCGGCCGTGGCCCGGCCGACCGATCTGCGACGCCCCGACCTGCGATGCCCTGAACTGCAACGCCTCGATCTCGCCGGCCGGGTACGGACATGACCGTGCTCGTCCGGCACGGCACGGTCGTCTCGCCGACCGGCCAGAGTCGCAACGACGTGCTCGTCGAGGGTGAGGTGATCGCGGCGATCGGCACCCCCGGATATTTCGACGGGCTCCTCGGCGCGGTCGAGGTCGTCGACGCGACGGGGAAGTACGTGATCCCGGGTGGTGTCGACGCCCACGTGCACATGGAGCTGCCGTTCGGGTCGATGGTGAGCACCGATACCTACGAGACAGGTACACGAGCGGCCGCACGCGGTGGCGTCACCACCGTCATCGACATGCCTGTGCAGCGCAAGGGTGAGCACGTGCTCGACTGTCTCGCCGAGTGGCACCGTCGCGCCGACGGACAGTGTGCGATCGACTATGCGTTCCACCAGATCATCGGCGACGTGACACCCGAGTCGCTCGCGGCGATGCGCACCCTCGTCGACCACGAGGGCATCACCAGCTTCAAACTGTTCACGGCGTATCCCGGCGTCTACTACGTCGACGATGGCGAACTGCTCCGCGCGATGCAGACGACGGGGGAACTCGGTGCGGTGATGCTCCTCCACGCCGAGAACGGTCCGGCGATCGACGTGCTCGTGCGCCAGGCCCTCGAACGTGGCGACACCGGCCCCGTGCACCATTCGCTCACTCGCCCCTCGCCGCTCGAGGCCGAGGCGGTCCACCGGGCGGTGGCCCTCAGCCGTGTCGCCGGCAACGTGCCGCTGTACATCGTCCACATGTCGTCGGGCGAGGCACTCGAGCAGGTGGCCGCGGCGCGCCACCACGGGCGCAACGTCTTCGCCGAGACGTGCCCGCAGTACCTGTGGCTCACTCTCGAGGAGACGCTCACCCGTCCTGACGGTGCGAAGTGGATCTGCACACCGCCCATCCGCAGCCGTGATGCCGACCCGTACTGGGGTGGCCTGCACGGGCACGGCCATCAGGCCGACCTGTGGCGGGGATTGCGCAACGACGAGATCGCCGTCGTGGCCACCGACCATTGCCCATTCTGCTTCGCCGACCAGAAGTCGGCGGCCGGCGACTTCTCGCGGGTACCCAATGGCCTCGGTGGTGTCGAACACCGTCTCGAACTGATGTACCAGGGTGTCGTGGCCGGTGAGCTGAGCCTCGAGCGGTGGGTCGAGGTGTGCAGCACCACACCGGCGCGGATGTTCGGGATGTACCCACAGAAGGGGGTTCTCGCCCCGGGGAGCGATGCCGACATCGTCGTGTGGGATCCGGGTCGGATCACCCATCTCGGCATCGACGGCAAGCACCACATGAACATCGACCATTCGGCGTGGGAGGGCTTCGTGGTCGACGGTGGCGTCGACACGGTGATCTCGCGTGGCACGATCATCGTCCGCAACGACCAATACCTCGGTCGTGCGGGCCACGGTCGATTCGTCCGTCGTGGACTGTCCAACTGCCTCATCTGACGACGAGCGCATCGAATACGAGGAGCGAGTGATGATCAACCACTGGATCGGGGGCCGTCATGTGGCGAGCACCTCGGGACGCACGGGCGACGTGTTCGACCCGGCCACCGGTGCGGTGCAGGCCACGGTCGGCTTCGCCTCGGTGGAGGAAGTCGATCAGGCCGTTGCCACTGCGCTCGCCGCGTTCCCCGGATGGCGGTCGACCAACCTCTCGCGACGCGCCGAGGTGATGTTCCGGCTCCGCGAGCTCATCGATCGTCGACGTGGCGACATCGCTGCGATCATCAGTCGCGAGCACGGCAAGGTGCTGTCCGACGCGCTCGGCGAGGTGGCCCGCGGTCTCGAGAACGTCGAGTTCGCCTGCGGCGTGCCCAACCTGCTCAAGGGCGGCCACAGCGAGCAGGCCGCCACGGGTGTCGACGTGCACAGTGTGCGTCAGCCGCTCGGAGTCGTGGCGGGGATCACACCGTTCAACTTCCCGGCGATGGTTCCGTTGTGGATGCTCGCCAACGCGATCGCCTGTGGCAACACGTTCGTGCTCAAGCCGAGCGAGAAGGATCCCTCGGCAAGCATGCTGCTCGCCGAACTGCTCCACGAGGCCGGTGTGCCCGACGGCGTGTTCAACGTGGTCCATGGCGATCGTGTGGCCGTCGACCGGATCCTCTCCCACCCCGACGTGCAGGCCGTGAGTTTCGTCGGGTCGACGCCGGTCGCCACACACATCTACGAGACCGCGACGTCACACGGCAAGCGGGTCCAAGCACTCGGTGGCGCCAAGAACCACATGCTCGTGCTCGCCGACGCCGATCTCGACATGGCGGCCGACGCCGCAGTGAGCGCGGCGTACGGTTCGGCCGGCGAACGGTGCATGGCGATCTCGGCGGTGCTCGCTGCTGACTCGATCGCCGACGATCTGGTCGCCCGGATGCGCAGCCGTATCGCGGCGATCAAGGTAGGCCCGGCGAGCGACGCAGCGAGTGAGATGGGCCCGCTCATCACCGCCGAGCACCGCGATCGTGTGAGTGGATACCTCGCCGGCGCCGCCGGTGAAGGCGCGACCGTCGTGGTGGATGGTCGCGGTGGCGCAACGCGACCGGGGTTCTTCCTCGATCCGAGCCTGATCGACCACACGCGCCCCGGCATGCGCTGTTACGACGACGAGATCTTCGGTCCGGTCCTGTGTGTGACGCGCGTGGCCGGCTACGCCGAGGGTGTGGCGCTGATCAATGCGAACCCGTACGGCAATGGCACGGCGATCTTCACGCGCGATGGCGGTGCCGCGCGGCAGTTCGCCGTGGAGGTGCAGGTCGGGATGATCGGCGTGAACGTGCCGATCCCGGTGCCGGTGAGCTACTACAGCTTCGGCGGCTGGAAGGGGAGCCTGTTCGGCGACCAGCACATGTACGGGCCCGAGGGGATCAACTTCTATACGCGCTCGAAGGTGGTCACGACCCGCTGGCCCGATCCGGCGACGAGCCGGGTCGACCTCGGGTTCCCCCAGAACCGGTGACCGCGTCGGGTCGCGCGGCCGCGGTCGCGCCGTGGCTGTTCGTCGTCCTGTGGAGCACGGGGTTCATCGTCGCCCGGTACGGAACCGATGACGCCGATCCGCTCGCGTTCATCAGCGTGCGACTCGCTGCTGCGGCGGTCGTGCTCGGGGCCGTCGCGGTGGCCACCCGTGCGCCACGTCCGGATCGTTCGTCGATCGGGTGGTCGATGCTCGCCGGATTCGGCCTTCATGCGCTCTATCTCGGCGGGGTGTTCGTCGCCGTCGGTCGAGGGATGCCGTCGGGTGTCAGCGCGCTGCTCGCCGGCCTCCATCCCGTCGTCACCACCGTTGCGGCGCGGGCGTTGCTCTCCGAGCGCGTGTCACGTCGGCAGTGGGTCGGCATCGGCCTCGGTGTGGGGGGTGTCGGCGTCGTGGTCGTCGATCGACTCGGTGCGGGCGTGTCGGGCGGTGTCGACGCCGTCACACTGACCGCCTCGGCGGTGAGCATCGCCGGCATGTGCGCCGGCACGCTCGTGCAACGCCGTCACGGGGCCTCGGCACCGTTGTTGTGGAGCACGGTGTGGCAGTACGCGTCGTCGGCAGCAGTGGTCGGGCTCGCGGCGGCCGTCACCGGATGGCGCTTCGAGGTCACGACGCGTTCGCTGCTCGCCCTCGCCTGGGCGGTCGTCGTGCTGTCGATCGCCGCTGTGCTGATCATGCTCTGGCTACTCCAGCGTCACGCGGCTGTACGGGTGAGCAGCCTGTTCTTCCTCACCCCGGCGCTCAGCGCCTTCGAGGGTGCCGTGTTGTTCGGCGAACGTCTCCCGCTCGCCGCCGTGGTCGGCCTCGCCGTCGCCCTCGTCGGCGTGGCGCTGGCCGTGCGACCGACGACCTGACACTCGCCTGTCGGGGTCGGCACTTCGGGACCGAAGTCCCGTCCACGGGGCTGGCGCGGGCGGCTATAACAGGACCCACAGCGGCTCCCCGACAGGAGTGACCATGACCCAGACCAACGAGCGCACGCCGGGCGAACCCGAGCAGATCTCCCACGTGGTCGTCAGGTTCGCGGGCGACTCGGGTGACGGGATGCAGCTCACCGGTGATCGCTTCACCTCGGTCAGCGCGGCGTTCGGCAACGACCTGTCCACGTTCCCCGACTATCCCGCCGAGATCAGGGCTCCTGCGGGCACCGTGAACGGCGTCTCGAGCTTCCAGGTACACATCAGCGATCACGACATCACCACTCCGGGTGATGCGCCGAACGTGCTCGTCGCGATGAATCCGGCCGCGCTGAAGGCTGATCTGCACCGCCTCGAGCAGAACGGTCTCCTCATCGTCAACCGCGACGCGTTCGAGGCCCGCGATCTCGCCAAGGCCGGGTTCGACACGAACCCGCTCGACGACGGCTCACTCGCCAACTACCGGGTCGTCGAGGTCCCGATGACCTCGCTCACCCAACTCGCCACCGAGTCGCTCGGGGTGAAGCCGCGTGATGCAGAGCGGTCGAAGAACTTCTTCGCCCTCGGGCTCGTGTCGTGGCTCTACTCGCGTCCCGTCGAGCCGACGGTGCGCTGGATCGAGGGACGGTTCAAGGATCTCGTGCGCGAGAGCAATCTGGCCGCCTTCCGAGCCGGATACAACTTCGGCGAGACGAGCGAACTGTTCGACCATCCCTACGAAGTGCGGCCGGCGCGACTCGCGCCGGGTGAATACACCAACATCACCGGCAACGTGGCGCTGGCGTGGGGTCTCGTCGCCGCGGGACAGCTCGCGAAGCTGCCGGTCTTCCTCGGCAGCTACCCGATCACGCCGGCGAGCGACATCCTCCACGAGTTGTCCAAACACAAGCACTTCGGTGTGCGCACACTGCAGGCCGAGGACGAGATCGCCGCGGCGGGGATGGCGCTCGGTGCGGCATTCGCCGGCCATCTTGGCGTGACCACCACGAGCGGTCCGGGTGTCGCGCTGAAGAGCGAGACGATGAGCCTGGCCGTGTCGCTCGAACTTCCTCTGCTCCTCGTCGACATCCAGCGCGGAGGACCGAGCACCGGCCTGCCCACCAAGACCGAGGCCGCCGATCTGAACATCGCGATGTTCGGTCGTCATGCCGAAGCGCCACTGCCGATCGTCGCGGCGTACAGCCCGGCGCACTGTTTC
>JBJSXI010000089.1:0-13928 GCA_046086305.1 Ilumatobacteraceae bacterium | reverse complement strand
GCCCGAGATCTCCTTGCCGCCGAGCAGCACGAAGCGCACCTGCTCACCCAGCACCGGCGTGTAGCCCATCATGTTGGTGCCCACCGTGACGGCCCACAGAGCGAGCTGGTCCCACGGCAGCAGGTAGCCGGTGAAGCTGAGCAGCAGTGTGAGGGTGAGCAGCACCACACCGATGACCCAGTTGAACTCGCGGGGCGGCTTGTAGGCACCGTGGTAGAAGACGCGCGCCATGTGGAGGAACACGCTGAGCACCATCAGGTGCGCGCCCCAGCGGTGCATGTTGCGCACCAGCAAGCCGAACGCGACCGATGTCTGCAGGTTCGAGATGTCGTCCCACGCCTGTGTGGCCGTTGGACGATAGAAGAACATCAAGAAGATGCCCGTCACGGTGAGCAGGATGAAGAGGAAGAAGCTCAATCCACCGAGGCACAGGGTGTAGCTGACCTTCACCGCATGGCGCTTCACCTTCACCGGGTGCAGGTGGTAGAGCACCGAGTTCATGATGACGTAGCTTCGGTTACGCGGACTGTCGGTGTAGCCCTTGCGGAAGATGCTGCCGGGCCGGAAGATGCTGTTCCACGCCTGACTGCCCTGCACGCTCTCGACCAACTTGGTGGTGCGGTCCTTCAGCGTGGGGCGGGGGGTCTCGTCGATGATCTTCGCCATTGGTGTTCCCTGGGTCGTCGTTCGTGGATCGTCGTTGTGTCGTCGGCAGGTCGGTTCAGAACCGCATGCCGTAGGCGTAGCCGTGGTTGTTGGTGCGGGTGTGCAGGTCGCCACCGGTCGCCGGGGCGCCGGCCTTGCCGAGGATGATGACACCCGTCGGGCAGCGGTCGACGCACAGCTGGCAGCGCGTGCAGATGTCGTCGTCGATGATGAACAGCACGTTGTCGCTCGGATCGAGGCCCGGACGCTCGGTGCCGTCGGCCTCGGTGACCGCATCGGGCGAGACCATGTGAATGCACTTCCACGGACAGATGTCGACGCAGCCCTCGCACATGATGCACTCGGTCTGGTCGATGTGGATGAACTGCTTGGGCTTCACCGCCTTGGTGAGGTATTCGGCATCCACCTCGACGAGCACGTAGTCGTCGGTGAACGGCATCATCGGCGGATTGGCGTCGGTCTTGGCCATCGCGTCAGCCCTTCTTCACCAGCGGTCGGCCGAACGTGCTCGTCGCCACCTCGGTGCCGGCCGGGCGCTCGCCGCGCTTCTGCCACATCATCCACAGATAGATGAGCAGGCCGAAGTACCACAGATGGATGACGATGACGATGATGTCGCGGATCGCTTCGTACGACATCGTGAACGGGAACGGTCCGCCGAGTGCCTGAGGCTTCAAGATGTCGAACGGGCCGTAGATGATGTACGTCTTGTTCCAGCCGAGTTCCTTGTCGGCGTAGTCGATGTACTGGTGCGGCACGACGCCGAAGGCCACGAACATCACGCCGAACACATAGGTCGAGGCGATCATCGCCTCACCCCACGTGAGTTGACGATCCTTGGGTCGGCGCTTCGCATAGGGGATCGCGACCAACGCCATCGCCGTCGACAGGACGAACGAGAACAGGAAGGCCTGGTTCCAGATGGGGAACTCCCTCGGGTTCCACCAGTCGTATGCGATCAGCATCTCCGACGCCTTCCTCGTGAACTGCTGCACGAACACTACTCACCCGGTCGGCACCCGCGGCCAGTCAATGCGGTTGCACGAATGCACGAGGGACCGAACGCGACGAACACGCCGATCCCATCGCGCACCCCAGACTGTCGATCGGCACGGCGCCCGACACCATTTCGCGCCGATGTGTCGCGGCGCGTGGAATTCCCCCGCCAGGGCTGATCCCGTCTATCGTTGCCGCCGTGACCGAGATTCCCGAGCACCTGCTGAAGCGCAGCCAGGCCGCCAAGGCGAAGGCCACCGGCGGTGAGTCCCCCGCCGATGCACCCGCAGCCACACCCGCCGTCCCTGCGACCACCACGCCGGCGGCACCGAAGGCTGCGGCTCCGGCCGTGCCCGCACCGGCACCTGTGCCCGACCTGCCCGTCGTGCGCGCCTACAAGCAGCGCCACAAGATCCCCGCATGGGCGATGGTCACCCTCAGCATCCTGCCCGTGTGGGCGTTCATGTACCTGCGCGCCGTCACCCCTCAGGTCGTCGAGGCCGAAGGACCGCTCGCCGCAGGCGCCGAGACCTACAACAACTGCTCGTCGTGCCACGGCGGCAACGGTGAGGGCGGCGTCGGCTACGCGTTCTCGAACGGCGAGGTCATCAAGACCTTCCCGCACATCGAGGATCAACTGCGCTTCGTCTACTTCGGTTCGCAGGCCTACCAGGACGCCGGCGTCGACATCTACGGCAACCCCGACCGTCCCGGTGGCCCGCACGTGACCAAGGCGAAGGGCATCATGCCGGCGCAGATGGGCGCACTCACCGACGAGGAGATCCTCAACGTCGTGTGCCACGAGCGATTCACCCTCGGCGGCCTCGAGGAGGGTGAGGAGTACGAGAAGTGGTGCAGCGAGACGAGCGAGATCCACGCAGCGCTCGCCTCGGGCTCGTCCACCCTCGCCAACCTCCACGAGACGTTCGAGGACATCATCCCGATCGGCGACACGCCGGTACCGGGTTCGCCCCCCTCGGAGTGATCACTCGCGGCACCTGCGCCGCCGCGTGAACGTTGTCATGTCGACCGGCTCGTGTGGCCGGTTCCCCTGACGAGCGACCACACTGCAGGTTCGTGAGCGCCACCGCACCCGCCTCGACCGAGGTCCTCGTCATCGGCGGCGGTCCCGCGGGCTCGGCGGCCGGCTACTGGCTCGCCCGTCACGGCCACGACGTCACGATCGTGGAGAAGAAGTCGTTCCCGCGCAACAAGACGTGCGGCGACGGGCTCACCCCACGCGCCGTACACCAGCTCGGCGAGATGGGGTTGACCGATCGACTGGCCGTCCACCATCGCTATCACGGTCTGCGCGCCACCGGGATGGGCCGAGAACTCGAACTCGAATGGCCCGAGCATCCCGTGTATCCGCGCCACGGCTACGTCGTGCGCCGCCGCGACCTCGACGAGATGGTGGCGCGCAACGCCGAGCAGGCCGGCGCCCGGCTGCTCGAGCACCACGAGGCCGTCGAGCCGATCGTCGAGCGCGGATTCGTCCACGGTGCGATCGTCTCCAACGGCACCGATCCGGCCACACCGATCCGGGCGCGCTACGTCGTCGTCGCCGACGGTGCGAACAGCCGGTTCGGGCGCGCCCTCGGCACCTTCCGCACAAAGGAGTGGCCGTACGGCACGGCCATCCGCACCTACTGGCAGACCCCGCGCCACGCGGATCCGTGGATCGAGTCGGCCCTCGATGTGCACGACCGCAACGGCAACCCGCTGCCCGGTTACGGATGGATCTTCCCCGTCGGTGACGGCACGGTGAACATCGGCGTCGGACTGCTCAGCACGTTCCGCGACTTCAAGAGCGTCAACACGACCCACCTGCTCGACGCGTATGCCCATCAGGTTGCCGAGCGATGGGAGATCGATCCGGGTGCACCCGAGTCGCGTGCCACGAGCGGACGGATCCCGATGGGCGGCTCCGTCGGACCCAAGACCGGACCGAACTACCTCGTCGTCGGCGACGCAGCCGGCAGCGTCAATCCGTTCAACGGTGAAGGCATCGACTACGCCTACGAGACCGCGCGCATGGCGGCCGAGGTGCTGCACGAGGCGCTCGTGTCGAACGATCCGCTCGCCCTCCAGCGCTATCAGGCGATGCTCGACGACGAGTACGGCGAGTACTTCAAGGTTGCCCGGTTGTTCGCCCGGATCATCGGTCGGCCGCTGCTGATGCGCGAACTCACCCGGGTCGGGATGAACAGCAGGACACTCATGGAGTGGGTGCTGCGGATCATGGCCAACCTCCTGCGACCCGACGAGATCGGTCCGGCCGAGGCGGCATACCGTGCCGCCGCACGCATCGTGCGGCTCGCGCCGAACGCCTGACGGCTCAACCTTCGGGGGTCGGCCTGGGGGAAGCTCAGCCCGCGGGAAGCGTGGCGAGCAGCGCGGCCGGTGAACGGCGCAGCACATCGGTCGCCGCAGACGCCGGCATGCGATCGCACGTCGCTTCGGCGATCTCCACCCAGCGGCGAGCCACGGCGAGACTCGACTCGATGCCACCGTTCGCACGCACGATCGACAGCGCCTTGTCGCGCTCGGCGTGATCGAGCGGTTTGCCGAGCAGGGCGAGCAGTTCGGCGGCAGCGACGCCACCGGCCTGCAGGGTGTGCAGCACCGGCAGGGTGTACACACCTTCGACCATGTCGTGACCGGCCGGCTTGCCGAGTTGCTCGTCGGTCGCCATCAGGTCGAGCAGGTCGTCGACGATCTGGAACACGATGCCGAACGCCTCGCCGTATTCGGTGAGCGCATCCACGACCGGACGGGGATGCTCGGCGACGAGGCCGCCGATTCGCGCTGCGGTTGCGTAGAGCGAGGCCGTCTTGCCGCTGATCGACGACAGGTAACTCGCCTCCGGCCGCGCCGCGTTGTAGGTGTGGCGCAACTCCTCGATCTGTCCCTCGCACAGCCGGCCGATCGTGCGGGCCAGCAGCGCCGCGACCTCGGTGCCGAGTGAGGCGGCGATCTCCGAGGCCCGCGACAGCAGGAAGTCGCCGGCGAGGATCGCCTGGAGGTTGCCCCAGCGGGCGTTGACCGTCTCGACCCCGCGCCGGGTGTCGGCCTCGTCCATGACGTCGTCGTGGTACAGCGATCCGGTCTGCACCAGTTCGCACGCGATCCCGCCCTGCACCGAACGCTCGAACACGTCGTGGTCGCGCTCGTCGCGACCCACGTGGGCGGCAGCGACCGTGAGCACGGGACGCAAGCGCTTGCCACCCGCGACGATGAGGTGCGACGCGATCTCGTTCAGGTACGGATCAGAGGTGCGCACCGACTCGGTGAGCGCCGTCTCGATCCGCCGCAGGTCGTCGGCGTGCGAGGGCAACGCGAAGACGGGCGCGGACGACACGCCCCAAGGCTACGCACCCCCGGTGACAGCGGCCAACGCCAGCGCGAGGTCGACATGCAACGGCAACACCGACGCGCGCGTCACAGGCCCCCGGTACACTTCCCCCATGTTCGAACGGTTCACCGATCGTGCCCGGCGGGTCGTGGTGCTCGCGCAGGAGGAAGCCCGCCTCCTGAACCACAGTTACATCGGCACCGAGCACATCCTGCTCGGCCTCATCCACGAAGGTGAGGGAGTCGCCGCCAAGGCGATGGAGTCACTCGGGATCAGCCTCGAAGCCGTGCGCAGTCAGGTCGAGGAGATCATCGGTCAAGGTGGCTCGTCGCCGTCGGGCCACATCCCGTTCACACCACGTGCCAAGAAGGTGCTCGAGTTGTCGCTGCGCGAAGCACTGCAGCTCGGTCACAACTACATCGGCACCGAGCACATCCTCCTCGGCCTCATCCGCGAGGGCGAGGGTGTCGCTGCGCAGGTCCTCGTGAAGCTCGGCGCCGATCTCAGTCGTGTGCGCCAACAGGTCATCCAACTGCTCTCCGGCTACCAGGGTGGCCAGGGCAAGGGTGAGGCCGCCGCCACCGGCACGTCGGGTTCCTCGTCGACCAAGGGTGAGGAGCAGGGCGACAAGGGCAGCAGCCAGATCCTCGATCAGTTCGGCCGCAATCTCACCCAACTCGCCCGCGAGAAGAAGCTCGATCCGGTCATCGGTCGCGCACGCGAACTCGAGCGCGTGATGCAGATCCTCAGCCGCCGCACGAAGAACAACCCCGTGCTCATCGGTGAGCCGGGCGTCGGCAAGACCGCGATCGTCGAGGGCCTTGCGCAGAAGATCGTCAGCAACGACGTGCCCGACACCCTGCGCAACAAGCAGCTCTACACACTCGACCTCGGTGCGCTCGTCGCCGGTAGCCGCTACCGCGGCGACTTCGAGGAGCGGCTGAAGAAGGTGCTCAAGGAGATCAAGACGCGCGGCGACATCGTGCTGTTCATCGACGAGATCCACACCCTCGTCGGTGCCGGCGCAGCCGAGGGTGCCATCGATGCGGCGAGCATCCTCAAGCCGATGCTCGCCCGCGGCGAACTGCAGACCATCGGTGCCACCACACTCGACGAGTACCGCAAGCACCTCGAGAAGGACGCGGCGCTCGAGCGGCGCTTCCAGCCGGTGAAGGTCGACGAGCCCACCCTCGCTCACACCATCGAGATCCTCAAGGGTGTGCGCGACAAGTACGAGGCGCACCACCGGGTCACGATCACCGATCAGGCCATCGTCGCCGCCGCCAACCTCGCCGATCGTTACATCAGCGACCGGCACCTGCCCGACAAGGCGATCGACCTCATCGACGAGGCCGGCAGCCGCCTGCGCATCAAGCGCATGGCCACCCCTCCCGATCTGAAGGACATCGAGCGCAAGCTCACCGATGTGCAGGAGGCCAAGAAGACGGCCGTCGAGGAGCAGCGCTTCGAGGAGGCCGGTCGGCTGCGCGACCAGGAGAAGGCCCTGCTCGAGGAGAAGGCGGCCAAGGAGGCCGAGGTGAAGGCCAGCGGTGTCGACCTGTTCGACGAGGTTGACGAGGAGGCCATCGCCGAAGTCCTCAGCATCTGGACCGGCATCCCGGTGTACAAGCTCACCGAGGAGGAGACCCAGAAACTCCTCAACATGGAAGGCGAGCTGCACAAGCGGATCATCGGCCAGGAGAACGCGATCAAGGCCGTCAGCCAGAGCGTGCGCCGCACCCGCGCCGGCCTCAAGGATCCCAAGCGGCCGAGCGGCTCGTTCATCTTCCTCGGACCCACCGGTGTGGGGAAGACCGAGCTCGCCAAGACGCTGGCTGAATTCCTCTTCGGCGACGAGAACTCGCTCATCGCGCTCGACATGAGCGAGTACATGGAGAAGCACACGGTCAGCCGCCTCGTCGGATCGCCCCCCGGCTATGTCGGCTACGAAGAGGGTGGACAGCTCACCGAGGCGGTACGTCGCAAGCCGTTCAGCGTCGTGCTCTTCGACGAGATCGAGAAGGCGCACCCCGACGTGTTCAACACGCTCCTGCAGATCCTCGAGGAGGGTCGTCTCACCGACAGTCAGGGTCGCACGGTCGACTTCCGCAACACCGTGCTCATCATGACCTCCAACCTCGGCACGCAGGATCTGCGCAAGGCCAACGTCGGGTTCACCAAGGGCGACGCGGCGATGAGCTACGAGCGGATGAAGGACAAGGTCACCGATGCGCTCAAGGGCCACTTCCGCCCCGAATTCTTGAACCGCATCGACGAGATCATCGTCTTCCACGAACTTGCCCGCGACGAGGTGATGCAGATGGTCGATCTGATGACCAAGCGCCTCACCCACCAACTCGAGGGCCAGGGTCTCGGTATCGAGCTCACCCAGAACGCCAAGGAACTGCTGGCCGAGAAGGGCTACGACCCGCAGCTGGGTGCCCGGCCGCTGCGCCGCGCCATCCAGCGACTGATCGAGGATGTCCTCAGCGAGAAGATCCTCTACAAGGAGTTCCACGCCGGCGAGATCATCGTCGTCGACACCGAACCCGACCCCGATCGTCCCGGCGAGCAGCGACTGTCGTTCCGCGGCGTCGAGGGGTTCATGCCACCGTCGTCGGTCGAGCTCGCGGCCACCGGCGCCGAGGGCACCGAACCTCCGACCACCACCGACTGAGCCGGGCGCCACATGCGCCGTCGACGACTCCGCGCCATCGGACTCGTCGCCGCCCTCGTGTCGATCGCCTCGGCGTGTCGCGTCGACTCGACCGTCTCGGTGACGGTCGATGCCGCCGGCGCGGGGCGGGTGTCGGTCGAGGTGGTCGCTGATGCGGCGGTCGTCACTGCGGCGCCCGGACTCGCCGATGATCTGCGGGTCGACGATGCGGTTGCGGCCGGATGGGTGGTCGACGGACCGACGGCGACGACCGAGGGTGGGCTGCGCCTCGTGCTCAGCCACGACTTCCGCACGATCGACGAAGCCAACGTCCTCCTCGAGTCGGTGAGCGGGCCGAATGGTCCGCTCGGTTCACTGCGACTCGGCCGGATCGCCACCCGCGACGGTGGCGCAACGATCTCGATCGACGGTGTCGTACAGACCTCCGGCAGCCTCGAGGCATTCGCCGATCCCGAGGTGCTCGCCCTCGTCGGCGCGGCACCGTACGCAGGCGACCTGTCGGCCGCAGGGCTCACCGCTGCGCAGGCCGTGGGTGTGCGATTCGTCGTCTCCACGCCGGGCGACGTCGCCTCGGGCGCGGTCGGCGCAGAAGTGGCCGACGGAACGCTCACCTGGTCGGTGCCGCTCGACGGGTCGGCCCTCGATCTCTCCACGGTGATCGACGTCGATCCACCGAGCACCACATGGGAGCGCATCTCCCGGTTCGCGCTGCTCGGCCTCGTCGTATGGGTGCTGCTCGCCGCCGGATTCATCGGCTTCGTCGCCTCTGCGCGGCGTTCCCGTCGTCGACGCCGGCGCTGACGATGCACACCGACCATCGCGGTCGGTGACACCCGCCGAGCCACCGTGTCACACCCCCTCCGTACGGTGCGCGCCATGAGCAGATCGCGATCGACGTTCCGGTGCATCGAGTGCAACACGCCGCACCCGAAATGGGCCGGACAGTGCTCGGCGTGCGAGGCGTGGAACTGCCTCGTCGACGACCCGGACCCCACTGCCTCCAACGTGGTCGGCCGACCGGCGGCCGTGGCCCGGCCGATCACCGAGGTTGCGGGGGTCGACGGTGCCTCTCGCTCGACCGGTCTCGACGAACTCGACAGAGTGCTCGGCGGCGGACTCGTGGCCGGATCGGTCACCCTCGTCGGCGGCGAGCCCGGGATCGGCAAGAGCACACTGCTCCTCCAGTTGCTGCGCGCCCGCGGCGGCACGTCGCTCTACGTCTCGGCCGAGGAGAACGAGCAGCAGATCCATCGCCGCGGCGATCGACTCGGCGCGCTGCACCCCGACCTGTGGGTCCTCGTCGAGACCTCGCTGCCGCGCATCCTCGCGGCCATCGATCGTCTCCGCCCGTCGATCGTCGTGGTCGACAGCATCCAGACGATCGCCGACCCCGAACTCGACTCGGCACCGGGCAGCGTCACTCAGGTTCGCGACTGTGCACACCAGCTCGTCGCGGTGGCCAAGGCGCTCGACATCCCCGTCGTCCTCGTCGGCCATGTCACCAAGGAGGGTGGGCTCGCCGGGCCGCGACTCCTCGAACACATCGTCGACACGGTCCTCACCTTCGACGGCGACCGTCATCACGCGCTGCGTCTGCTGCGCGCCGTCAAGCACCGCTTCGGCGCAACCGACGAGGTGGGCGTGTTCGAGATGCGCCACGACGGTCTGGCGGCCGTTCCCGACGCCAGCGGACTGTTCCTCGCCGATCGACGCAGTGGACTACCCGGTTCGGCGGTCACACCGGTGCTCGAGGGCAGCCGCCCGCTGCTCGTCGAGGTGCAGGCCCTCACGATCCCGGTCACCCACGGGCTCCCTCCGCGTCGCCATGCGCAGGGCATCGACACCTCGCGTCTCGCGCTCTTGCTCGCCGTGCTCGAGCGACGCACGAGCCTGCCGCTCGGCGCGCACGAGGTGTTCGCATCGGTGGTCGGCGGCGTACGGATCAGCGAACCGGGATGCGACCTCGGAGTGTGCCTCGCCGTGGCAAGTGCGCTCGTCGGTCTGGCCGTGCCGGCCGATCTCGTCGCGTTCGGCGAGGTGGGGCTGGCCGGAGAGGTCCGTCAGGCGGCCCACACACCGCGCCGTCTGTCCGAGGCGGCACGGATGGGATTCCGACGCGCGCTCGTCCCGGTGCATGGTGCATCGGTCGGTGGGTCGTTCGAGGGACTGTCGGTCGAACCCGTTGCGACGGTCGCCGAGGCCCTCGCCGTGATGGGCCACGATCCCGTTCCGGCGACGCTCCCGGCGGGGGTGTTCGCCCTGCCGTGTCGTTCACCGGGCTGAACCACTCATCGGTGGTCGCCGCGTTCACCACACGGAGCGGACAGCTCCGACGACGCGACCGTGACCGAGCACGGCGGGCATCTGGGCCGTCGGATACTGCGCCGTCGACACTCCGGCCCGCTCGAGCGCGGCGAGCATCACCGGAATCCTCGCCCGATCGCCACCATCAGCGATCTTCAGCGCCACGGCTCGTCCATCGGGCATCGCCGCCGCGAAAACACCGTCCGCGCCGTCCTTGGCCATCAGCCCGGGAACGGCCCGCATGAGGGCCGTCACATCGCGACCCGCACCGCCGACGAGTTCGGGGTGCGCCGTCATCGCCCGATACACCTCGTCACCGGCCGACCCCGCGGCGCCGATGGCGATCGTGCGGAAGGCGCGGGCCAGACCGACGAGTGAGAACGCGTGCGCAGGGGCACCGCAGCCGTCGATACCGACGTGGGCGACCGGCTCCTCGATGAGCCCGGTCATGGTCTCACCGATCACCACTTGGAGGGGATGATCGACATCGAGGTACGACGCATCGGTCGGCCACCCTCGGGCGACACAGGTGGCGAGCATGCCGGCGTGTTTGCCGCTGCAGTTCATGGCCAGCGGTGTTGCCGACCCTCCATCACGGATCGTCGCCGTCGCCGCCCGGGTGTCGAGTGGCAGACCCGGCGTGGTGGCGAGGTCGGTTGCCGACAGACCGGCATGTGCCAACACCGACTCGACGACGGTGAGGTGTCGGGCGGTGCCATCGTGACTTGCGCACACGAGTGCGAGCTCCTCGGACGACACGCGCAGGCCACTGCGGATCATCGCCACTGCCTGCATCGGCTTGTTCGCCGACCGTGGATAGACGATCGCCGACGAACGCCCCGCCCCGGCGACAGGCGTGCCGTCGCGATCGAGCACGACAACAGCGCCGAAGTGCACCGATTCGTCGAGCCCGTTGCGACTCACTGCCGCGACGGGCACGAAGTCGTCAGGGCTCGCCATCGGGTTCCGGCGGCGGCTGCACGACTGCGGTGAGCCGGTCGTCGACGACCTCGTGGCGCACCCCCATTCCACTCACCAGCGCCTGCAACATCGCCGCGCCGGGAATGGCAAGCACCGCACCTACTCCACCCAGGACGGCGCCACCGGCGATCGCCGAGCCGAATGCGATGGCCGGATGAAGATTCATCGTTCGCGACGTGACGCGCGGGAGGAATACGTAGTTCTCGAGCTGCTGGTAGACGACGACAGCGATGATGACGACGAGCGCCTTGGAAGGCGAGTCGATGAACGTGATCAACGCAGGGAGCGCGCCGGCGAGATAGGTCCCGATCACGGGGAGGAACTGACTGATGACACCGACCCACAGCGCGAGCGCGACGGGAGCCTTCGTGCCGACCGTCTGGAAGATGACCCAGTGGAACATCGATGACAGGCCCGCAAGCAGGAACCTCGAGTACAGATAGCCACCCGTCTTCTCGATCGCCAGGTCCCATGTCGCGAGCATCTGACGCTGCCGTGCCTCGGGAAGGCGGCTGCAGATCGACCGGCGGAGCTTCGGTCCGTCGGCGACGAGGTAGAAGGTGAACAGCAGGACCGAGAGCATCTGGACGAGCAGGCCGAGCGCAGTGACCGAGAGCGCGAAGACCCTGCTCTGCTGACCGCTGATGAACTCCTGCACCGGACCAGTGGGATCCTCGATGGCCTCGATCACCTGTGCCGGATCGATGTTCGTTCCGAAGTTGTTGTTGAGGAATTCCACGGTGCGGTTGACATAGGTCTCCGAATCGCGGAGCAGGTCGGCGATCTGCTGTCCCACGAGTGCGCCGACGACCGCAGTGAACAGCGCAGCCACGGCGAAGACGGCGAGCAGGAACACACCCGTCGCCGACCCGCGCCGCCATCCCCGGTTCACCAGACGGTTCACACCCGGCTCGATGGCGAGTGAGAGGAAGAGCGAGATCAACAGGAGGACGACGAGGCCGTAGAGGCTCTCCCACAGCTGTCGCAGGAGGACCGTCGCGAGAAAGCCGCCCCAGAACACCACGACCGCTCGCCAGATCCATGGCGGCATCTCCGCGAACGGTTCCCCCGACGGCGTCGCACTCATCGGGCCCGAGCGTACCGAGCGACCGCCCGCCGGAGCGTCACGGCCAGATCGCCCCGGTCGCCCACCTCGACGCGATCGAGTCCCAACCACTCGGCCATCGTCACGGCCTCGGCCGCCACCGACGATGCCACCTCGGCCATGGGCACACTCGGCTCGGCGAAGGCGCCCTGCACGCGCAATGTGCCGCTCGCCCGATCGGCCTTCATGTCGAGCCGCGCGACCAGCGCGTCACCCCACAGCACCGGGAGCACGTAGTAGCCGTACACACGGCGCGCCGCCGGTGTGTAGATCTCGATGCGATAGCGAAAGCCGAACAGTCGCTCGGTGCGGTCGCGGTTCCAGCACACCGGGTCGAACGGGCTGAGCAGCGCGCACGCCTCGATCTGTCGAGGCATTGTCACGTCCGGCACGGTGTAGGCGGCTCGATCCCACCCTTCCACCTGCGCCGCGACGAGTCGTCCGTCATCGACGAGTTCGTCGACCAACGGTCGGCAGACCGCGGGCTTCTGGCGGTGGTAGTCGGCGAGGTCTGCGAGTGTCGCCACGCCGCAATGCCGAGCGGCCATCACCAGAAGCTCTTTGCGAGCGTCCTGCTCGGCGGGAGTGGGGCGTGCGAGGACCTCTGCAGGGATCACCCGCTCGGTCAGGTCGTAGAGCCGGGCGAAGTCGGCCGCTCGGCGCGTCGCGGTGACCGCGCCCTTCCAGAAGAGGTGCTCGAGCGCGACCTTGGCGTCGTCCCAGTCCCACCACTGCCCCTTCGGCCCGACCCGCTCACTGAGGTCGCCCGCTGCGACGGGACCCTCGGCCGCGATCCGCTCGAGCACATGCTCCACGTAGCCGGGACGGCGGCGCTGGAGGTCCCAGTACTTACTCCACTTGTGGTCGGTCGCCATCTGCCACCGATGGAGGTGATGGTGCGCCGTCGGCACATGGCACGCCTCGTGGACCCAGTACTCGAACAGGTCGCCGGCGGCCGTCGCATCGCCGATGAGCGAACGCGGGTGCGGACCGAGTCGGGCGAAGAGCGGCAGCTCCTGGCTGCGGACGAGCACGTTGACCGAGTCGATCTGCACGACGCCCATCCGGTCCATCACCCGCCGGAGGTGCCGTCGATCGACGCGCCCGGTCGGACGTCGGTCTGCGAAGCCCTGCGCGCCGAGCGCCGCCCGCCTGGCCTCATCGGCGGAGAACGAGCGGACCGACCTCATCCGCTCCCGACCCCGACCGGTCAGTCCGCGACGGAGATGGTGACCGAGTTGATGACGACCGGACTGAGCGGACGGTCGTTGCCATCGGTGGCCACGCGCTGCATCTGGTCGAGTACGTCGAGACCCTTCACGATGACGCCGAAGTGGTTGTACTGCGGCGGCAGTGACGCGCCGTTCGGGCCACTGATGAGGAAGAACTGACTGCCGTTGGTGTTCGGTCCTGCATTTGCCATGGCGACCGAGCCGATCTCGTAACGACGTGTCACCGGCTCGTCGGCGAAGCGATACCCGGGACCGCCTCGACCCGTGCCGGTGGGGTCGCCGCCCTGGCAGACGAAGCCGTTGATGATGCGGTGGAAGGTGACACCGTCGAAGTAGTGGTACCCCGCCAGATAGACGAAGCTGTTGACGGTGATGGGCGCGGCCGCCGCGTCGAGTGCGATCACCATCGTGCCCATCGACGTGTCCATGGTGGCCGAGTAGCGCTTCGACACGTCGATCCCCATCGGGGGCGCAGCATCGAACTGGCGGGTGACGGGGGCGGATCCATCGAGCGGGGGGAACGGCAGTGACATGCCGAGCACGCTATCCGGGCACGTCTGGGGCTGAATCGTCCCACGAGGGTTTCTGGGGCGTGGTCGTCCCCCCCCTCCA
>JBJSXI010000088.1:0-6873 GCA_046086305.1 Ilumatobacteraceae bacterium | reverse complement strand
AACGATGGCGGGTGGCGGTGTCCACGGGTTCCCTGTCGTCGACGTGCGCGTGCGGTGTACTGACGGGAAGACCCACGCGGTCGACTCGAGTGACATGGCGTTCCGCACGGCTGCCGCGCTCGGGTTCAAGGATGCGCTCGGCATGGCCGGCGCAGTCGTGCTCGAACCGATCTCACTGCTGCGGGTGGTGGTGTCTGCGGGGGCACAGGGCGACATCATGAGCGACATCTCTGCTCGCCGCGGCAAGGTGCAGGGCACCACCGCCAACGGAAACGGTGAACATGAGATCGTTGCGCTCGTCCCGGCCAGCGAGCTCATCAGATATGCGATCGAACTGCGTTCGACGACCGGGGGGAGGGGCCGGTTCAGCGTCGAGCACGATCACTACGACGTGCTGCCCGCACATCTCCACGATCGACTCGCGCCACGAGCTGCGAAGTGACCCCGCCGTTCAGGTGAGGCCGGCGAGTTCGCGCACCCGCGCGAGGAGCACGTCGAGCGCCGGCTCGTTCATGCCGCCCTGCGGGAAGATCACGTCGGCATACCGTTTGCTCGGCTCGACGAACTGCTCGTGGCTCGGTCGCACCGTCTCGAGGTACTGACCGATGATGCTCTCGGTGGTGCGTCCACGCTCGGCCACATCGCGCTGCAAACGACGGATCAGGCGGATGTCAGCGTCGGTGTCGATGTACACACGGAGGTCGAAACGGTCTCGGAGCCGCGGCTCGTAGAGCACGAGGATGCCCTCGACCACGACGATGTGCGCCGGATGCACGTTGCGCACCTCGGTCGACCGATCGTGCTGTGCGTAGTCGTACACCGGGACGGGAACGGTGTCGCCGGCCGTGAGCGCGGCGAGGTGCTCGTCGAGCAATGCCCAGTCGAAGGCGTCGGGGTGGTCGTAGTTGGCCGCCGCCCGTTCGTGCAGCGGCAGGTGCGATCGGCGGATGTAGTACGAGTCGAGCTTGATGAGGGCCAGGTGCTCGGCGCCGATCATCTCGGCGAGTCGCTCGCTCACCGTGGTCTTGCCCGAACAGGTGCCGCCAGCGACGCCGATCAGGAACGGGCGTCCGAGTGCGCCGGGCATCGGCCGCACGCTATCCGCCGTCGGGGGAGCGACCGAATCTTCGAACGTACAGGTGTTCGATGCTTGGCTGCCCGCTGGCCGGCGATGCAGGCTGTGGCCGACATGAACGCCCCCGGCACAACTTCCACCCCCGACCTCGACGAACGCGGACGAGCCATCCTCGAGTTCGAGGGCACCTGGTTCACCCTCGACGAGGACCGCCACGACGCCATCAGGGCGCGGTTCGCATGCTCGGTGGAGGAGTACAATCTGGAACTCAACCGGGTCATCGATCTCCCGGCGGCTCTGGTCGCCGACCCGCTCGTGGTTCGCCGCCTGCGACGTCAGCGTGAACGCCGCCGCCGGGCCATGCTCGACGGCACGGCAGCAGGCGAGCACGCCTGACGCAGACCACGAGGAGCCACGATGAGCAACGAGAGCACGGGTGGTCGGCCCCGACCGAGGCCGCGCCAGGCAGCTCCGGCACCCGCCCCGGTGGGGTCGTCGGTGGCCATCGCAGTGACGGCCGTCGCCCTCGTTCTCGGGTTCTTCATCCTCCGGCAGTTGGCCGACGCCACCCCGGGAAGTTCGGGCGGCACCACCACCTCGTCGAGCGCGGTCACCCTCGCCCCGATCACCGCCGCACCGAGCACGACCGAGCCGCTCGTGTTCCTCGGCACGCTCGTCCAGGTCGCCAACTGCAGCGGTCAGGAGGGTGTGGCACGTCAGCTCACCTTGGCCCTCAGCGGTCTCGGCTTCGAGACATCTGACCCGACGAACGGGGCAGTGCGACTGACCACCTCGAAGGTCGTCTACAACCCGGCCGACGAAGCGGCCTTGCCGGTCGCCCGTTCGCTGTCGCGCACACTCGGCGGCATCCCGGTCGAGGCGGTGTCGACGGCGCCCGAGGTGAGCGACGGTACGTGGGCATCTGGCAGTTCGGTGATCGTGATGCTCGGCGCCGACTATGCCGGCAAGACGATCACCGAGATCCAGGCCAACCCGTACGAGGGCACCACCGACTCGGTCGCCCCGAGCGAGTCGACCACGACGACGACGTCGACTCCCTGAGGGTGACGCCCGTTCAGGGCGCGTAGTCCTGAATGGTCCTGCCGTGTGAACGGTCGACGATGTCGCGTGCGCGCTGGCGGAATTCGGTGAGCAGGTCGGTGCGGTCGATCGTGCGCAGCTCGCGCTCGTGCATCAGCACCTGCCCGTCGACGATGGTCGTGCGTACGTCGCCGGGTTGCAGGCTGTGCACGAGGACCGCGGCGAGGTCGTGTGTGGGCTGACAGTGGAAGCCCGATACGTCGACGAGGATGATGTCGGCGGCGGCACCGAGATGCAGTGCGCCGAGGTCGTCGGCCCGACCGATCACGCGTGCAGAGCCGGGTCCAGCCAGATGGAGGGCGAGGGCACTCGTGAACCATGTTGCGTCGTCGGCGACCTGCTTCTGACTGATCGACGTGATGCGCATGCTCTCGAGGATGTCGAGGGTGTTGTTGCTCGCCGGTCCGTCGGTGCAGTAACCAACGGCAACGCCTGCGTCGCGGAGCGCAGCGATCGGTGTGAGCGGACCGAGCGCGAACTTCAAGTACCCCTTCGGGCCGTGGGTCACGCCGACCCGATCGGCGTGTGCGGCGAGTAACTCGACGTCGTCGTCGACGATGCCGTTGCCGTGGGCGATGATGCAGCCCGCGTCGAGCACACCGGTCTCGGCGAGTACGCGGATCGGGGTGATCCTGCGAGATGCGAGGCTCGACCGGGTCTGGGCGATGTCCTCGGCCGCGTGGAGGTGCACCTTCACGTCAAGACGGCGAGCCTCATCGGCCAGTGCCGTCAGGTCGGCGTCGCTCACCGTGTAGGGCGCATGTGGCGCGATGGTGGTGGTGATCCGACCGTGTCGGTTCCACCGCTCAGCGAAGCCGACCGTCGTGGCGATCCCCTCGGTGCCCTGTGACGAGAAGTAGTTCCAGCCGAGGACGGCTCGCAGGCCCGATTCGTCGACGGCACGGGCAGCGTCGTCCATGTGGAAGTACATGTCGTTGAATGTGGTGACCCCACACTCGATCATCTCAGCGGCGGCGACGAGTGTGCCGAGATAGACATCGCGCGGGGTCAGGTTCACCTCCATCGGCCAGATGAGATCGTTGAACCAGGTCCCGACGGCCACATCTTCGGCCGCCCCGCGGAAGAACGTCATCGCTGCATGCGTGTGCGTGTTGATCAACCCGGGCATGGCCACCTGGCCGTTCGCGTCGATCGTCTCGAGCGCGCTCGCCGGTCGAGTCGCATCGTCGTCGAGCCTCGTGATCACACCATTGGTGATCTCGATGACGGTGCCGGGACGGAAGCCGACAGTCGAACCATCGGCATCGACGAGGGCCGTGCAGCCCACGATGGCGAGATCGGCGGTCGGACGAGTACGGGGCTCCACCTCGCCCACGCTGTCACATCGCGCGCAGCAGGGCCACCGCTGACTGTTCGATGCACCAGAGCGGCTCGCGCATCGCCCGTTCGAGGCCGTGGTCGCGGGCGATCGCGCGATGTCGGATCCGCTCGGCGACCTCGGGGGCGCTGTCGCCGACGATTGCGGCGACCGGTGTGTTCGACGCCTCGCACATCGCCGCGACGCCGCCGACCACCTTGCCCTCGAAGCTCTGTTCGTCGAGATACCCCTCGCCGGTGATCACGACGTCGGCTGCGGCGATGTGATCGGCCAGGTTCACCTCGTCGGCAACGAGATCGAACCCCGGGTGGAGTCGACCGCCGAGGGCGACCAGTCCGCCGGCAAGTCCACCGGCCGCACCCGAACCGGGCAGGTCGCGCACGTCGACCCCGTATTGCTCTCGATAGAGCTGCGCAAGTCGTACGAGGCGACCTTTCAGGAGTTCGACCTGCGCCGGAGTGGCGCCCTTCTGTGGGGCGAACACCGGTGCCGCGTCGACGAATGTGGTCTGCACATCGCACGCGACGAGCAGGGTCACCCGACGAAGTCGATCGGGGGCGGTGATCGCCCGGACACAGCCGAGGCCGCCGTCGGTGGTGGCCGAGCCGCCGAGACACACGACGATCTTGCGGGCCCCGAGGTCGAGCGCCTGATCGATGAGTTCGCCGGTGCCGGTCGTGGTTGCGGCCATCGCGTCGTTACCGGCGGCACCGCCGACGAGGGTGAGCCCCGAGGCACGGGCCATCTCGATGATCGCCGTACCGCGGTGGAAGCGCCATTCGGCGCGCACCGGATCACCGAGCGGACCCGTCACCGTGCTCACCCGGTTGGCTCCGCCGAGCGCCTCGAGCGTGCCGTCGCCACCATCGGCGACGGGCCGCTCGACGCAGTCGTGGCCGAGTTCCCAGCAGGCATGCCCGATCGCCGCGGCCACCTGCGCTGCAGTCGCCGTGCCCTTGAACTTGTCGACGGCGGCGAGCACCCTCATCGGCCACAGGCTACGAGCGGCGCTGTCGGGGCAGGCCGATGCGAATTCCTGACCGCCGCGGTAGCGTTTCGGCCATGTCAGTGACCGTTCGTATCCCCACGACGCTGCGCCCGATGACGGGCGGCGCCTCGACCGTGCAGGTCGAGGGCTCGACGCTCGGTGAGGTGATCGTGAACCTCGACGCCGCCCACCCCGGGTTCCGCGATCGTCTACTCGACGAGACCGGTGCGCTGCGCAAGTTCGTGAACCTCTTCGTCGCCGACGACGACGTGCGATACCTGCAGGGTCTCGACACCCCGGTGCCGGCGGGCGAGACCGTCAGCATCATCCCGGCAGTCGCCGGCGGCTGACACACTTCCCGTTCGACTGTGGCACTCGACGACGATGTCCTGCGGCGTCTCGCCGGCGATCTCGGGGACGAGGCGGTCGCCGATGTGGTGCGCACGTATCTGGATCTGCTCCCGCACCGACGGTCGCGAATTCGCGAGCTTGCCGAGATCGGTGATCTACCCGCTGCTCGCGACGCTGCGCATCAACTGCGTTCGACGTCGCTGCTCGTCGGTGCGGCGGCGCTGGGATCGGCGTGCGCCGATCTCGAGTCGGCTGCAACGGCGGGTGATGGTGAGCGTGTTCGGCGTGCCGCTGACGAACTCGTCGAGCACAGCGCAGGTGTCGCTCGGTCGCTGCAGGTGTGGCTGACCGGTTGACGCGTGTGTTCCGCAGAACGTCGAAGGGCCCGGTGCGAGTGCACCGGGCCCTTCGTGCGTGATCGGAACGATCAGAAGTCTTCCATGCCTCCACCGGGCATCGCCGGGGCGTCCTTCTCCGGCTTGTCGGCCACGACGGCCTCGGTGGTGAGGAACAGCGCCGCGATCGAGGCTGCGTTCTGCAGCGCCGAGCGGGTGACCTTCGCAGCGTCGATGACGCCGAGCTTCACGAGGTCGGTGTACTCGCCGGTGGCGGCGTTGAGGCCCTCGGATCCCTTCAGGCCCTTCACCTTCTCGACGACGACCCCGCCCTCCATGCCGGCGTTCTCGGCGATCTGCTTGATCGGGGCCTCGAGGCTCTTGGCAACCATCCGCGCACCGGTGGCCTCGTCGCCGCTCAGCTTGTCGGCCACCTTGAGCACTGCGGCCTGCGAACGCAGGAGCGCCACGCCGCCGCCGGGCACGACACCTTCCTCGATCGCTGCCTTGGTCGTGCTGACCGCGTCTTCGATGCGGTGCTTCTTCTCCTTCAGCTCGACCTCGGTGGCCGCGCCGACCTTCAACACTGCAACACCGCCGCTCAACTTGGCGAGGCGCTCCTGGAGCTTCTCGTGTCGTAGTCGCTGTCGGTGTTGTCGATCTCGGTCTTGATCTGGTTGATCCGGCCCTTGATGTCGTCCTCGGCGCCTGCACCCTCGACGATGGTCGTCTCGTCCTTGGTGATGATGATCTTCTTGGCCCGGCCGAGCAGGTCGAGCGTGGTGTTCTCGAGCTTCAGTCCGACCTCCTCGCTGATCACCTGACCACCGGTGAGGATCGCCATGTCCTGCAGCATCGCCTTGCGGCGCTCGCCGAAGCCGGGTGCCTTCACCGCAGCCGACTTGAACGTGCCGCGGATCTTGTTCACCACGAGAGTTGCGAGGGCCTCGCCATCGACGTCCTCGGCGATGATGACGAGCGGACGACCGCTCTGCATGACCTTCTCGAGCACGGGCAGCATGTCGCGCACCGAGCTGATCTTCGACGACACGAGGAGCAGGTAGGGATCGTCGAGCGACGCCTCCATGCGCTCCATGTCGGTCGCGAAGTACGGCGAGATGTAACCCTTGTCGAAGCGCATACCCTCGACGAGGTCCATCTCCATGCCGAAGGTCTGGCTCTCCTCGACGGTGATGACACCGTCCTTGCCGACCTTGTCGATCGCCTCGGAGATCATCGAACCGATCTCGTTGTCGGCGGCCGAGATGCTGGCGACCTGAGCGATCTGGTCCTTCGAGTCGACTTCCTTGGCGAGCGACTTGATGCTGTCGACCGCGGCGGCGACGCCGGCCTCGATGCCCTTCTTGAGGGTCATCGGGTTGGCGCCGGCGGCCACGTTACGGAGGCCCTCGCGCACCATGCTCCACGCCAGCACCGTGGCGGTGGTGGTGCCGTCGCCGGCCACGTCGTCGGTCTTCTTGGCGACTTCCTTCACCAGTTCGGCGCCGATGCGCTCGTAGGGATCTTCGAGGTCGATCTCCTTGGCGATGGAGACACCGTCGTTGGTGATCGTGGGGGCGCCCCACTTCTTCTCCAGGACCACGTTGCGGCCCTTGGGGCCGAGCGTGACCTTCACGGCGTTGGCGAGGGTGTCCACCCCGGCGAGGACCTTGTTGCGGGCGTC
>JBJSXI010000087.1:0-5311 GCA_046086305.1 Ilumatobacteraceae bacterium | reverse complement strand
GTACCGTTCAGCACCCACTCGTCATTGGCTTCGTCGTACACGGCGCGTGTCCTCAGTGAACTGACGTCGCTTCCCGCATCTGGTTCACTCACGCAAAATGCGCCGACCTTGACATCATCGGCGGTGCCGTAACACTGCGGGACCCACTCCATGATCTGCTCTGGGGTTCCATTGCCCGAGATGCCTGCGGCGGCGAGTCCTGAACCCATGATCGCCATGCCGATACCTGCATCACCCCAGAACAGTTCTTCGACGGCGACCGGGAGCGTGAGACCGCTCGGGTCGGAGAAGGCGTTCATCAGGAACTCCCAGCCGTACAGCCCGATCGATGCGGCCTCGGCCACGATCGGGAAGGGGAACTCCTCACGCTCGTCCCATTCGTGGGCCGCCGGGCGCACGATGCGAGCGGCGAACTCGTGCACCCAGTCCTTGATCTGCAGCTGGTCGTCGTTGAGCGAGAAGTCGGCCATCGGGCACCTCGGGGCGGTGAAGTTACTCGTGGGTAACCCTAGTCACCGTCCACGTCAGGCTGCACGTCGGACGGCGCCGATCGACCCCGTGAGGTGGGCACGGGACGCGACGACGAGTCCGAGTGCGAGCGCAGTGACCACACTGGCCGCCGCCATCGGGCTCCACACACCGATGCCGTCGTACGCCGCACCGGCCAACGGCGGGCCGGCGACCCGAGCCACCGCCGACATTGCCTGCTGGAACCCCATCGCCTCACCGCGGCGCTCGACGGGTGCGGCTCGATTGACCAGTTCGATGAGAGCAGGTGATGCGACACCCTGCCCGACGGCGAGCAACGCGAGCCCTGCGACGAGTTCGACCCATTGCGTTGCAGCCGATGTGACGGCGAGACCGACCACCACCAGTGCGAGACCAGCGGCATACAGCCGCGGTACCCCGACACGCCGGGTGACGACAGCGAATGCACCACCCTGCACAGCGACGAGCACGATGCCGATGCCGAGGAACACCACGGCCGCCGAACCCTCGGTGAGCTCGAACCGGGCACTGCCGAACAGCGAGAACGTGGCCTCGAATGCGACGAAGCCGAGCGTGGCCAAGAAGCCCACCGCCGCGAGGCGTCGCAGCACCGGCACCTCAGGAACAGCGCCGAGTCGACGACGCGCCACCGCGGCGTCGGTCCCGGGCCGTCGGGTCTCGGGCAGTCTCACGATCGCCGCAACAGCGTTCACCGCAGCGAGCCCAGCTGCGACGAAGAACGGCACCGCCGGGCCGCCGAGCGCGGCGAGACCGCCGATCGCCGGTCCGAGGACGAACCCGACGCCGAACGCTGCGCCGAGCATGCCCACGAGCCGCGGCCGCTGTTCGGGTGTCGCCATGTCGGCCACCGCGGCCTGCGCGACCGAGAGGCTCGCGCCACTCGCGCCGTCGATCGCTCGCCCGAGGAACAGCACCCACAGCGACCCGGCGAGGCCGGTGACGAGGCTGCCGACCGCAGTGCCGACGAGCGAGATGACGATCACCGGCTTGCGACCGATGCGATCACTCAGTCGGCCGAGCAGCGGCGCACAGACGAACTGCGCCAGCGAGAACGTGGCGAAGAGCCAGCCGACCTGGACACCTGACGCACCGAACCGCTCGGCGTAGATGGCGAGGATCGGCACGACGATCCCGAACCCGATGAGGTCGAGCGCCACGGTCGACCAGATCGTCCAATACCCCGCAGGGGTACGCGTCGACGTCACGCGGGTTACCGGCGCAGCGTCGTCCCCGACGCCGACGTCTCGACCGTCCACCCGTCGGCCTGCAGTCGGGCGCGCAGGGTGTCGGCAGTCGCGTAATCCTTTGCCGCACGCGCTGCATCGAGCTCGGCGGCCAGCGCCATGACATCGGCTGGCACGTCAGCTGCACCGCGCAGTTCGAGACCGACCGCTCGACACATCTCACCGACTGCCGCGACGAGCGCTCCCGCCTCGGGGGCGCCCGCGTCGATGGCCGCATTGGCCCGTCGAACGGTGTCGAACAGCAACGCGGTCGCTCCGGGTGTGTCGAGGTCGTCGTCCATCCGGTCGCGGAACGCTGCGAGCACCGCGTCATCAGGCACCGCACCCGCTACTGCCGCGCTGCGCGCCGCGAACGCATCGAGTCCGCCGAGCGCCTTCGCAGCTGCATCGAGGTTGTCACCACCGACACTGACCGGACCTCGATAGTGCGACTGCAACAACACCATCCGGTAGGCCCGGGGGTCGTAGCGCTCCATCAGATCGAGGAGGTTGTCGACGTTGCCGAGACTCTTCGACATCTTCTCGCCCTCGGCATCGACGACGAACCCGTTGTGCATCCAGTGGTTGGCAAACCGCTTGCCGAGGGCGACCGCCTGCGCCCGCTCGTTCTCGTGGTGCGGGAAGCGGAGATCCATCCCTCCGCAGTGGAGGTCGAAACCCTCACCGAGGAGATCGAGACTCATCACGACGCACTCGCTGTGCCAGCCGGGCCGACCATCTCCCCACGGCGACGGCCATGACGGCTCACCGGGCTTGGAGAGCTTCCACAACGCGAAGTCGGCAGGGTGCCGCTTGTGCTCGGCACCGAACACCTCACGGTCGCCACCGCCGGCGAGCATGTCGTCGAGCGACTGGTGCGCGAGCAGGCCGTAGTCGGGCACGGACTCGACGCTCAGGTACACGCCGTCGTCGGTGGCATAGGCGCGCCCCGCAGCGACGAGTTCACCGATCATCTCGACCATCCGATCGACGAACTCGGTCGCGTGCGGCACGTCGGTCGGTCGTTCGACACCGAGTCGCGCCATGGCGTCGAACCACACGTGCTCACACCGGTCGGTGATCTGCTGCCACGGCCGACCTTCACGCTGGGCCCTGTCGATGATCTTGTCGTCGATGTCGGTGATGTTGCTGACGAGGCGCACTCGGATCCCCGACCAGGTGAGGTAGCGGCGCAGGACGTCGTAGACGAGGGTGGCCCGACCGTGCCCGAGGTGAGGAGGGCCGTACACCGTCGGACCGCACAAGTACACGCTCAGCGACCCTGGCTCGCGCATCGCGAGTTCGCGTACCTCACGGGTCGCCGTGTCGTACAGCCTGAGCATCCCGACAGCCTACGGTCGGCCTCGGCCGCCGACCCGGCCCGACCGCAGTCCAGCCGGGTGTTGCTCGCTAGCCTTCGACGATCTATGACGACGATCCCGGAGCAGCCCACCATCGACGGGCTCGAGGCGAAGTGGACCGGACGCTGGGAGTCGGAAGGCACCTACCGGTTCGATCGCACCGCACCGCGCGCCGAGGTCTTCGCGATCGACACCCCGCCACCCACCGTGAGCGGATCGCTGCACATCGGGCACGTGTTCAGCTACACGCACACCGACACCGTGGCCCGGTTCCAACGCATGCGCGGCAAGGCTGTCTTCTACCCGATCGGCTGGGACGACAACGGTCTCGCCACCGAGCGACGGGTGCAGAACGTCACGGGTGTGCGGTGCGATCCGGCACTGCCCCACGACCCCGAGTTCACGGCGCCCTATCGCGGTGACGTTCCGAAGGATCACCGCGCGGTGCCGGTCAGTCGCCCGAACTTCGTCGAACTGTGCCGCGAGATCACCCACATCGACGAGCAGGCGTTCGAGCACCTCTTCCGCACACTCGGCCTCAGTGTCGACTGGGAGCTGCTCTACACGACGATCGGCGAGCGTGCCCGCCGGGTCAGCCAGCGAGCCTTCCTGCGCAATCTCGCCCGAGGTGAGGCATACCAGCAGGATGCGCCGACGATGTGGGACATCATCGAGCGCACCGCGGTCGCTCAGGCCGAGATGGAGGACCGCGAGATCGAGGGCGCCTTCCACACGATTGCGTTCCACCGCACCGACGGTGGCGGCGATCTGCTCATCGACACGACGCGACCCGAGCTACTGCCGAGCTGTGTCGCGATGGTGGCCCATCCCGATGACGAGCGCTACCAGCCCCTCTTCGGTTCGACGGTGCGCACGGCACTGTTCGACGTCGAGGTGCCGATCGTCGCTCATCGCCTCGCCGATCCCGAGAAGGGCACCGGCATGGCGATGATCTGCACGTTCGGCGACGTCACCGATGTGGTGTGGTGGCGCGAGCTCGATCTGCCCACACGGGCGTTGATCGGCTTCGACGGTCGCTACGCGAGTGAGACACCGGAGTGGATCACGTCGGCAGCCGGGCGCGAGCGGTACGCGGCGATCGCCGGCAGTTCACCCAAGCAAGTACGTCGCGCCGTCGTCGAGATGCTCGAGACCTCCGGAGAGATGCTCGGCGAACCGCGTCCCATCCGTCATGCCGTCAAGTTCTACGAGCGCGGCTCGCTGCCACTCGAGATCATCGGCACGCGCCAGTGGTACATCCGCAATGGAGGCCGCGACGAGCCGCTGCGCGCCGCGCTCGTCGCACGGGGCGGCGAGCTCGTCTGGCACCCCGACCACATGCGTCACCGGTACGACAACTGGGTCGGCGGACTGAACGGCGACTGGCTGATCAGTCGTCAGCGCTACTTCGGGGTGCCGATCCCGGTCTGGTACGGGGTCGATGCCGATGGGAACCCCGATCACGATCGGGTGCTCGTGCCTCACGAGGATGCGCTTCCCGTCGATCCGAGCACCGACTGCCCGCCCGGGTACTCCCCCGACCAGCGCGGCGTGCCCGGCGGCTTCGTCGCCGACCCCGACGTGATGGACACCTGGGCGACGAGTTCGCTCACGCCGCAGATCGCTGGCGGCTGGGAGGAGGCCGACTCGCTGTTCGACCATGTGTTCCCGATGGATGTGCGCCCGCAGGGTCACGACATCATCCGCACCTGGTTGTTCGCGACGATGGTCCGCAGCCACCACGAACACCACTGTCCGCCGTGGCGCCATGCGGCGCTGTCGGGGTGGATCCTCGATCCGGACCGCAAGAAGATGTCCAAGAGCAAGGGCAACGTCGTCACACCGATCGACCTGCTCGAGAAGTACGGCACCGATGCGGTGCGGTACTGGGCGGCATGTGGCCGACCGGGCGTCGACACAGCCTTCGACGAGGGTCAGATGCGCACCGGCCGCAAGTTGGCCACCAAGGTGCTCAACGCGAGCAAGTTCGTCCTCGGATTCCCGGCGCCCGAGGCCGACGCAGCGCCCACTGCGCCGATCGACCTCGCGATGCTCGCCCACCTCGATGCACTCGTCGACGAAGCCACGACGGCGTTCGAGAAGTTCGACTATGCCCGTGCCCTCGAGCGTACGGAGGCCTTCTTCTGGTGGTTCTGCGACGACTATGTCGAACTGGTGAAGGACCGGGCCTACGGCGCCGGCGGCGTCGAGGGCGCA
>JBJSXI010000086.1:0-6985 GCA_046086305.1 Ilumatobacteraceae bacterium | reverse complement strand
CTGCGCGACATCGATCCGGCGGTGCTGTGGTCGCGGATCGGGCTCGTACCCCAGCGGCCGTATCTGTTCTCGGGCACCGTGGCGAGCAATCTGCGGTACGGCCGGCCCGAGGCCACCGACGCTGAGATGTGGGAGGCGCTCGAGATCGCGCAGGCCAAAGAGTTCGTGACCGCCATGGGAGGGCTCGAGGCGTCGATCGCCCAGGGCGGCAGCAACGTGTCGGGTGGGCAGCGTCAGCGGCTCGCCATCGCCCGGGCCCTCGTCCGCCGGCCCGATGTGTACCTGTTCGACGATTCGTTCTCGGCCCTCGACATGGCCACCGATGCACGACTGCGCGCCGCGCTGCTGCCACGGGTGACCGATCCGGCGCATCCGGCGGTGATGCTCGTCGTGGCCCAGCGAGTGACGAGTATCCGTCATGCGGATCGGATCCTCGTGCTCGAGGACGGTGAACCGGTCGGCCTCGGCACCCACGAAGAGCTCGTGCGCACCTGCCCGACGTATCTCGAGATCGTCAACTCGCAGCTCACCGCCGAGGAGAGCCGCCTCACCGGCGCCGGCGCACCGGGAGCGGGCGATTGACCACCGCTCAGCCGCGTCCGTCGAGCAGCACCACCGAGCTGCGTGGTGGTCGGTTCAACACCGTCGGCGTGCCGACCGAGCGGTCGCGCGATTTCGGCGCGTCGAGTCGGCGGCTGCTCGGTCGGCTCACACCAGAGCGTGGTCAGGTCGGTGTGGTGCTGGCGTGCACGGTGGCGAGTGTGGTGCTGCTGGTGCTCGGGCCCAAGCTGCTCGGCGATGCCACCAATCTGGTGTTCGACGGGCTGTTCCGCGCCGAGGGCATCGACTTCGCCGCACTGCACCGTGCCCTGTGGTGGGTGGCCGGGGTGTATGTGGTGGGGTATCTGCTGTCGTATGCGCAGGCATGGCTGGTGGCCGGGATCGTGCAGCGGACGATGCACGGTCTGCGTGCCGAGGTGGAGGCGAAGCTGCATGCGATGCCGCTGTCGTTCATCGATGGGCAGCCTCGCGGTGATCTGCTCAGCCGGGTGACCAACGACATCGACAATGTGTCGCAGAGCATGCAGCAGTCGGTGAGCGGACTGTTGACCAGCCTGCTGACGATCATCGGTGTGTTGGTGATGATGCTGACGATCTCGTGGCAGCTGGCCCTCGTGGCGATCGTCACGGTGCCGTTGTCGGTGTGGATGATGAAGACGATCGCCGGCCGGGCCCGTGGCCGGTTCATCGCCCAGTGGGCACACACGGGCAGCCTGAACGCACAGGTCGAGGAGACGTTCACCGGTCATGCCGTGGTGAAGGCGTTCGGTCGCCAACGCGAGGCGCAGGAGCGTTTCGACGCGACGAACGAGGAGTTGTTCCGCGCCGGATACTTGGCCCAGTTCATCAGTGGCTGTGTGCAGCCGGCGACGTTGTTCATCGCCAACCTCAACTATGTGGCGATCGCCGTGCTCGGCGGCATCAAGGTGGCCAACGGGTCGTTCGGTATCGGCGATGTGCAGGCGTTCATCCAGTACTCGCGACAGTTCGCCATGCCGCTCACCCAGACCGCCTCGATGATCAACGTGTTGCAGTCGGGTATCGCCTCGGTCGAGCGAGTCTTCGATCTGCTCGATGCGCCCCAGCAGACCCCCGATCCGCCGGCCGATCCGCATCGCGAGCCGCCTCGTGGCCGGGTCGAGTTCCGTGACGTGTCGTTCCGCTACCGGGCCGACACGCCGTTGATCGACGATCTGTCGCTGGTCGTCGAGCCGGGGAGCACGGTGGCGATCGTCGGCCCCACCGGTGCCGGCAAGACCACCCTGGTGAACCTGTTGATGCGGTTCTACGAACTCGATGGCGGCAGCATCGTGCTCGACGGCCACGACATCGCCTCGCTGCCGCGCAGCGAGCTGCGCAGCGCGACGGGCATGGTGCTGCAGGACACGTGGCTGTTCACCGGCACGATCCGCGAGAACATCCGCTACGGGCGACCCGACGCCACCGACGAGGAAGTGCTCGCTGCGGCGAAGGCCTGTTATGTCGATCGCTTCGTCCACTCGCTGCCGCACGGCTACGACACCGTGCTCGACGACGAGGGCACGGCGGTGAGCGCCGGTGAGAAGCAGTTGCTCACCATTGCGCGGGCGTTCCTCGCCGATCCGGCGATCCTGATCCTCGACGAGGCGACGAGTTCGGTCGACACGCGGACCGAGGTGCTGATCCAGCGGGCGATGAACCGGCTGCGCGGTGGACGTACGAGCTTCGTGATCGCCCATCGACTCAGCACGATCCGCGACGCCGACACGATCATCGTGATGGATGCCGGCCGGATCGTCGAGCAGGGTGATCATGCAACCCTGCTCGAGCGGCGCGGGGCCTACTTCGAGTTGTACAACTCGCAGTTCACCGGCGCCGCAGCCGACGTCGTGTGACTCGCCCCTCGATCATCCGACAGCCGGGACGAACCACCACACGTCGTCATCGACGCGCAGCCAATTCTCCGGATCGCCGAACTCGAAGGTTTCGCGATCGCCTCCGACAGTGAGGATCGCGGAGATCGTGCCGCTGGATCCCTTGATCGACACGACGGTCGAGTCGAAGTCATAGCGACCGAGGTCGGGCGAGGGTGCGCTCCACGGCGCAACACCGAGGTCGGTCCACCTCGCGCCGTCGGGCGATGCCCACATGTCGATCGGGTTCTCACCCTGGCCGAATCCGCCGAAGCACACCAACTGCGCGGCCCCGCCGACGTCGAGGGACTCGCACTGGTGGCCAGGCCGCGACGACCAATCCGCCGCGTCGGTGACGAGCTCCCAGCTGACGCCGTCGACCGTGCGCCACACATCGTTGAAGTACGGCGGCTCGCAGCCCGGGAACGGCTGACAGATGAAGCCGACCTCACCACCGAGCAGATAGAGGGCGCCCTCGTGCACTGCGACGGCGCCACCGGCACGTGGTGACCACGGTGCAGTTGCAGCGACCTCTTCCCACGTTGCACCACCGTCTGTGCTGCGCCACACATCGTTGAAGTACTCGCGCACGGGCCCCGTCGGTCCGACGATCGCTGCATCGTCGTTCTTCGAGCCACCGAACACATAGATCGCCTCGCCGAATGATGCGGCCATGAGTCCGGCACGACCGGTCCAGGGCGCCGCAGCAGTCATCTGCTCCCAGCTCTCACCGTCTGTGCTGCGCCACACGTCGTTGTAGAAGTTCGAGTTCGGGAAGCCGAAGTCCTGGCCACCGATGACGTACATGGCGCCGTCGTGGACGACCGCCTGGAAGTACGCCCGCGGCGCGAAAGCGGCGCCGCTCTCGAGCACCTTGTTCCAGGTGACACCGAGATCGTCGCTGCTCCACACGTCGCCCCACAGGTCGCTGTCGCCCGGGATCGGCGAGTTACGCGGGGTGCGCCCGGCGATGAGGAACAGTTGTTGTCCCTCGTCGCCCTCGAGGGCAAGCACCCGTAGACCGGCGCGCTTGCCCCACGGCGCGCCCACGGCCACCTGCTGCCATCCCTCGACCGGACCCTCGACAGCAGTGGTGTCCGGTGTCGTGTCGGACGGCGCTGTCGTCGGTGCGGCGGTGGTGGCAACGGTGCTCGTCGTGTCGTCGGTGCTCGACTCGCTGCTACATCCCACGAGTCCCGCACCGACGGCGATCGCCACCCCGAGTGCGATCCGTCTCCGTGTCATCTCAGCCCCCCTCGACTGCGCGACTGCGCTCCCGAAGACGGTAGACGATCGCCGCCACGACCTCGGTCGACCGACGCCACCTCGTTCGCCGCCGGTCGCTCCACGCACCCGCCCGCACCGTGCCCTCCCCGCCGCTGCGGCACCTCAGGCGGCGAGGATTCCTCTGGGTGGACATCGCATCACCACCCCGTCGGGTCGCCGGATCGACAGGTCGTCGGCGTCGCCGATCACCTCACAGCCGGCACGGTGTTTTTCGGCGTGGTGCGCGGTGCACCACAGCACGAGGTTGGCGAGGTCGGTGCGCCCGCCGGCCGACCACGGCACGAGGTGATCGACCTCGCACCACGACGCCGGCCGATCGCAACCGGGCCATCGGCACCCACCATCGCGTGCGACGAGCGCCCGGTACTGGTCGTCGGTGGCCAGGCGCACGGCCCGGCCGAGATCGAGCACCCGACCGGCCGCGTGCACCAGCCGCTGCAGATCGGCGCGACCCGCGAGGCCGCGCACGACGTGCGCAGGGATGCGCGACCCGAACTCGTCGACACCGGGACGGTCGTCGGTGCCGACGAGCGATGCCACATCGATCGTCACCAACAGCACGGGCCGGGTGCGGCCACGTGACACCGCATCGCGCGCACCGCCGACGCGTCGCACATCACCGGCTGACGCACCATCACCCGCACCAGCCCCGGCACCACCCTCACCGCCGACACTGCCCGCCGAATCGACGAGCGCCATCAACCCGTCAGCGAGACGCTGCGGTGTCGTGCGTCGGTCGTCGTCGGACGGTCGACCCGCGTACGACGCCACCACCTTGCGCAATCGATGCGCGTCGAGCGTGGGGAGTTGGGCGGTGATGAGCACCATGCCGTCCTCGGGAGGTCGAATGTGCACCGCACGCCGCTCGTGACGGATCCGCTCGAGATGCGCGGGGTCGGCATTCGACAACTCGTCGCGCCATTCGTCGACGACGCGCCGGGCCGCCGCAGGTGCGAGGCCCACACAGCGTTCGACGAGGCGATCGACGTCGTCGGCCACGGCAGTGTCGGGAGGCGCGACGACTGCACGGTGCAGACAGGTCGCCGTGTCGATGGAGAGCTCGCCCGAGGCGAGTCGGTCGGCCACCGCGGGCGATGCCGCGACCGTGTCGGCCAGACGCAGCAGGTCGGCCGTCCGCCCGTAGGCGGAACCGGTGACACCCGCGAGCCAACCAGCCGCATCGCGGCTGCCCGATCCCTGCCACACCGCCGCGCGATCGGCATGGGCGACGAACCCGGCGAGCACCACCCGGGCCCGGTCGGCGAGACGCTGCATGGCAACGGTGGCGGCGGCCAGCTCGGCCGGCGGCAGCTCGAGCAGATCGATCGCTGCGAGCTCGTCGAGCGCACGCTCGAGGGCGCGCATCCCGCTGGCCACGGCGCCCTGCAGACCGTGCGGCGCACCTGGCACGTCCAGCGCACCTGGCGCCTCGGTGGCACCCGGCGCCGCCGGGGCACCAGCGGAATGGCGGATCGAGATCATGGTGTCACTGTATCGAACGTGTGTTCGATCAATCCCGAGCCAGGTTGCCCCGGGGTTCCGACCCGGCCCCGGGCTGGCGGCCGAGGAGCAAGCCGGACCCCGGCCCCATCTCCCACCGCCACCGACCCACCCCGCCGCCCGATCGGCCATGATCGGGCCATGGCCGTCTCGCTGCCACCGGTCGCCCCCGAGTCGCTCACGTGGCGGTTCTCGCGCGCCGGCGGACCGGGCGGCCAGCACGTGAACACCTCGTCGACCCGGGTGGAGCTCGAGTGCGAGTTGCGGCGCGCCGGATTCTCCGAGCAGATCACCGAGCGGCTCGTCACCCGCCTCGGCGAGGTCGTGCGCATCGTCGTCAGCGACACCCGCTCGCAGCAGCGCAACCGCGATCTCGCCGAACAGCGTCTGCGCGACACACTCGCCGCAGCCGCGGTGGTGCCCCGGCGGCGGCGACCCACCCGCCCGTCGCGCGGTGCCGTGGAGGAACGTCTCGCCGACAAGCGTCGACGTGGCGAGACAAAACGGGAACGACGTCGCTCGACGGGCGGCGACGACTGATCGTGACGAGTGCAGCGACATTCGACCACCTGGTCGTGATCGACTGGAGCGCCGCGGCGACCCCGCGACTCGGTGCCGACTCGATCTGGTGTGCATGGCTCGACACGCGCTGCGGTGAGATCGATCTCACCAACATCGCCACGCGCCATGCCGCCATCGACATGCTCGCATCGCGACTCGCCGACGCGGACGGCCGTGTGCTGGTGGGTGTCGACTTCCCGCTCGGTCATCCGGTCGGCCACGCCGCGGCAGCCGCCCTGATCACCGACGACGAACCACGCGCCTGGCGCGCCACATGGACGCATCTCGCCCGCAACCTCGCCGCGCCACCCGATGATGCCGGCGATCGCTGGCGTGTCGCGGCCGATCTGAACCGTCGTCTCGGCACACCGCACTACTGGGGCGCACCGCCGTCACGCGCCGGCGCGCACCTCACCTCGACGCGTCCGATCGCGCGCCGTCTCGCCGACGATCGCCTCACCGAGGAACGACTGCGCGCCGGTGGCCGACGACCCTTCACCGTGTGGCAGTTGTTGGGCGCCGGCAGTGTGGGCAGTCAGGCGATCACCGGCATCGCGTTGCTCGAACGGCTCCGCGCCCGGTTCGCCGACGACCTGCACATCTGGCCGTTCGACACCGGTATCGATCGTGTGCCCGATGCGCCGATCGTGATTGCCGAGGTGTGGCCGAGTGCGATCGACGTCGACCATGTCGAGCATCCGGTGAAGGATGCGCGCCAGGTGATCGCGCTCGCCGAGTGGCTCGCCGATGCACAGCGCGCGGGTCGGTTGGCGTCGATGTTCACACCGCGGGTCGACCCGGCCGATGTCGACCGTGTGGTCGACGAGGAGGGATGGGTGCTCGGCGTGACGTGATCGCGCCGTGACGTCGCCCCACCGTGACGCAACTGCGCCACCTCACCCACGCATCGTCCCCCGCACCCCGACTGCGTCAGTCGCGGTCCTGCCACGTGCACACACACGCCTCGTTGCCATCGGCGTCGGCGAGCACCCACCACGAGCGGGCGTACGCGTCCGAGACCAACCGGCCGCCGGCCTCGAGCGTCGCGGCGATCCGTGCCTCGGCCTCGTCGTGGGCGACGATCACGTCGATATGGAACCGACTGCGCTCGCGCCGGGCCTCGTCCATGTCCTGGAACCAGAACGACGGCCCGCGCCCCCGAGGGTCGACGAGGGTGCCACCAA
>JBJSXI010000085.1:0-9842 GCA_046086305.1 Ilumatobacteraceae bacterium | reverse complement strand
CTTGCTGATGTGCACGAGGCCATCACGCCCGGGGAGGATGTTGACGAACGCACCGAACTTGGTGATGTTGACGACCCTGCCCATGTAGGTCTTGCCGACCTCGGCGAGCGGCGGCGACACGATCGCCATGATGCGGGCCTTGGCGTCTTCCATCCGCCACGCTTCGACGGCGCCGATGGTGACGATGCCCTGGGCACCGTCGTCGTCGACGGCGATCTCCGCACCGGTCTCCTGGGTGATCGTGTTGATGACCTTGCCCTTGGGCCCGATCACCTCACCGATCTTGTCCATCGGGATCATGATGGTGATGATCTTCGGGGCGGTCGCTGCGACCTCGGGCCGCGGGCGGTCGAGGCAGGAGTTCATGTTGGCGAGGATCGCGAGGCGAGCCTCCTTCGCCTGATCGAGTGCGGCAGCCAGCACCTCGGCGGGGATGCCGTCGATCTTGGTGTCGAGCTGGAGCGCCGTGATCGCGTCGGCGGTGCCGGCAACCTTGAAGTCCATGTCGCCGAAGGCATCCTCGGCACCGAGGATGTCGGTGAGGGTGGTGTAACGACCCTCGGCGTAGACGAGGCCCATGGCGATACCCGCCACAGCAGCCTTGATCGGCACACCGGCATCCATCAGCGCGAGCGACCCCGAGCACACCGAGGCCATGCTCGTCGAGCCGTTCGAACTGAGCACCTCGGCGACGAGCCGCAGGGTGTAATTGAACTCGTCGAGCGGCGGCAGCACCGGGAGCAGGGCCCGGGCGGCGAGCGCACCGTGGCCGATCTCACGACGCTTCGGCGAGCCGACCCGACCGGTCTCACCGTTGGCCCACGGCGCCATGTTGTAGTGGAACAAGAAGTACTTGTTCGTCTCCGGACCGAGCGTGTCGAGCAGCTGATTCATCCGCGGCATGGCCATGGTGCAGACGTTCATCACCTGGGTCTCGCCACGCTGGAACAGGCCGGTGCCGTGCGCGGTCGGCAGCACACCGACCTCACTGGTCAGCGGACGCAGATCACGCGGGCCACGGCCGTCGATGCGCAGGCCCTCGTTGACGATGCGAGCGCGGACGAGTTTCTTGGTGAGGCCGCGCACCGCTTCTTTCACCTCGCGGTCGCGACCCTCGAATGCCGCACCCTCACCGCACAGCGATGCAACGGCGTCGGCGGCCACGGCATCAGTGGCTGCATTGCGCTCGGCCTTCACTGCGATACCGACCGCAGTGGCCAGCGCCGCGCTGCAGCGGGCCGACACGGCGTCGAACACCTCGGGTGCGTAGTCGACCGCGACGGTGTACTCCATCGGTGTGATCGGTCCGCGCACGGCGACGACGCTGGCGACCAACTGACGCTGCAGGGCGATGCTGTCCTTGATCCAGGTCTTGCTCGCCTCGAGCCCACGGGCGAGGGCCGACTCGTCGACCTTCGGCGCCCCTCCGGCGTAGTACGAGAAGCTCTTCGCCGTCCCGCCGGCCTCGACCATCATGATCGCCACGTCACCGTTGTCGAGCAGGCGACCGGCGACGACGAGTTCGAACGTGCTGTCGGCACCCTCGGCGTAGGTGGGGTGCGGGATCCACTCGCCGGCTTGGCTGTAGGCAACACGCACGGCCCCGATCGGACCGTCGAAGGGGATGCCGCTGATCATCAACGATGCGGAGGCCGCGTTGATCGACAGCACGTCGTGCGGGTTCTCCATGTCGGCGCCGAGCACCGTCAGGACCACCTGCACCTCGTTGCGGAACCCGTCGGGGAACGCCGGGCGCAGCGGCCGGTCGGTGAGACGGCAGGTGAGGATCGCATCCTCGGTGGGCCGGCCCTCACGACGGAAGAACGAACCGGGGATCTTGCCCGCCGCGTAGGCGCGCTCTTCGACGTCGATCGTCAGCGGGAAGAAGTCGGCACCGGGGCGGACGTCCTTGGCGGCGTTCGCAGTGGCGAGCACCGTCGTGCGGCCGAGCGCCGCAACCACGGCGCCCTGACTCTGCTGGGCAAGCTTGCCCGTCTCGAACGACAGGGTCTTGTCGGTCCCGGTGAGGGTTCCCGACACTCGGATGGCGTCAGCCATGACGAGCTCCTTTCGGACCGGGCGCATCGGCGCCTCGGCGATGGAGCGGAGGTCCGGTTCCCAGTCGGAGATGTCGAGACTCGACCCGTTGGGGAGTATCGGCACCTGCGACTGACAACCGAATCCACGATTCCGCTCGGTGGATATGTGACCGGAACGCTACCAGCGGCCCGGACCGGTCCCACGGACCCGGTGGGATCAGCGGCGCAGGCCGTTGGCCTGGACGATCGCCCGGTAGCGCTCGACGTCGATCTTGCGGACGTAGTCGAGCATGCGCCGGCGGCGGCCGACCAGCTTGAGCAGCCCACGCCGGCTGTGGTGGTCCTTGGCGTGGGTCTTGAAGTGCTCGGTGAGGTGGTTGATGCGAGCCGTGAGCAACGCGATCTGCACCTCGGGAGAACCGGTGTCGGTGGGGCTCAGCTTGTGGGCGTCGATGACACCCTGCTTGGCGAGTTCCATGAGGCGATGCCTTCCGTGTGGAGGTCGTCGCCGGGAGCCTCCCGACGACATCGCGCCGGAGGTGAGGCCCCGGGCGACACCGGCAGGCTAGCGGTCGGCTCCCCCCGTCGCACCCGTCCCTACACTCGCCGGAGTGAGCAGGGTCGTGCTGCGCGGACTGGGCAAGTCGTACGGCACGCTCGATGCGGTGGCGCCGACCGACCTCGAGGTCGTCGACGGCTCGTTCGTCAGCATCATCGGCCCGTCCGGGAGCGGGAAGTCGACCCTCCTGCGGATCGTCGCCGGCCTCGTCGAGCCGACGACCGGTTCGGTGCGCCTCAACGGTGACGATCCGGCGGAAGCCCGCCGCCACAAGCGGGTTGCCATGGTCCCGCAGGCGCCGGCGCTCCTGCCGTGGCGCACGGTGCTCGACAACGCATGTCTCCTGCGCGACTTGAACCGTCGGGCGAACCCCGAGCTCCTCCCCGACCCGCTGGCGCTGCTCGACGAGGTCGGGCTCACTCCGTATCTCCACCTCCGTGTGCACGAGTTGTCGGGCGGGATGCAGCAGCGCGTCGCGCTCGTGCGAGCGCTCGCCATCGGGGCGCGGCTGCTCGTGATGGACGAACCCTTCGCCGCCCTCGACGAGCTCACCCGAACTGCGATGCGAGATCTGCTGTGTCGTCTCGTCGAACGGCACGGGTCGACCGTGCTGTTCGTCACCCACAGCATCTCGGAGGCCGTCGGCCTCGCCGACCGGGTGCTCGTCACATCACCGCGACCAGGACGGATCATCGCCGACATCGCGGTCGAGCTGCCGAGACCGCGCGGTGAGGGCATCGACGACGACCCGCGGTTCGTCGCCGTGTGCGCCGAGGTGCGTCATGCGCTCTCGTCGGGGCTGCGGACATGAGCGGTCTCGGCGCACGACGACGCAGCATCGCTGCGGCGACCGGTGTCGTCGGCTTCCTCGGCGCCTGGGAGGGCCTCGTGCGACTCCTCGACATCCGGCCATTCATCCTGCGGCCGCCATCGGCAGCCGTGGGGGCGGTGTGGCGTGCCCGCGGCGACTTCGCGAGCGCCGCGCTCGTCACCGTCGGCCACGCAGCGGGCGGACTGGCGATCGCGCTCATCATCGGCGTCTGCGTCGGCATGCTCGTGACGACCCGGCGGTTCCTCGAGGACGCAACCCAACCCGTCCTCGTCCTCGTCCAGGTCGCGCCGTGGTTCGCCTATGTGGGCTCGGTGGTCCTGTGGCTCGGCGCCGGCACCCGACCGGCGATCTTCATGGTCGCGCTCGTCACCCTGCCCGCATTCGTCTTCGCGGCCACCGACGGTCTGCGCACCGTGGACCCGGCGGCGCTCGAGTTGTTCGCATCGGTCGACGCCCGGCGATGGGAGGTGATGTGGCGTCTCCGCCTCCCGAACGCGCTGCCGACCGTGTTCACGGCCACTCGCTTCAACATCGGTCTCGCGCTCGCCGCCGCCTACTTCGTCGAGGGCGCCAACTTCGCGACGCGCGGCATCGGCGCGATCGGCCGGCGCGCCGCAGCACAGCCTGGGGCAGCGGACACCCTGTGGGGGGCCGTCCTCGTGATGGCCGCGCTCGGCAGCGCGGCGCTGCTCACCCTGTCGGCCGTGCAGCGTGTGGCACTGTCGTGGCACGTGGCGATGCGCCAACCCACCTGACGCACGGCGCAGCCGCACGATACGGTTCGACGTCATGGCCGATCCGTCCGACCTCGCCGCGCTGCGCGCCCGCATCGACGAACTCGACACCGCGCTGCTCGAGATCGTCGCCGAACGACTCGACGTGTGCCGCGCTGTTGCCGAGTTGAAGCAGCGCACCGATTCGGCGGTGATCCAGCCCGGACGAGTGCGCGATGTCGTGACCAGTCGTCGACGCTGGGCGATCGACGCCGGCGTCGACGCCGACTTCGCCGAGCAACTGTTCAGGGTGTTGCTCACCGAGACCCACCGCATCGAAGTCGTCGGCCATCGGCCCGACCGGGCACCTGACAAATCGGCGACCGGAGACGGCGGGTCGGGGGTCGACACGGTCACGACGCGCATCGATCATCTCGTGGTCGCCGTCGACGATCTCGACGCGGCGCTCGCATCGCTCACCGGACGGTTCGGTTTCCACGAGGTGCGGCTCGCCGAACCGCGCGACGGGGTGCGGGCCGCAGCGGTCGGTGGGGTCACGGTCGTCCTCGTGGGTCCGAACGCCTCGCCCGCCGTCGCGCGCTACCTCGAACGCCACGGCAGCGGCGTGCAACACGTCGCGCTCGAGGTGCTCAATGCCGGCTTCGCCCGCGCGTGCCTCGCCGACGTCGGCGCGCCGCTGCTCACCGAGGTCGTGGTCGACGCCGATGGCCACGAACAGTTCTTCGCCGCGCACGACCCGACGACCGGGATGCAGTTCGGATTCATCTCGCGAACCGGTCACCGGGTCGGCCTCGGCGCAGCAAACGTGCTCGCGCTGTTCGACGCGCTGAGCGACGGCGACGGAGCACCGGTCTGATCATGCGCAGCCCGCACGCAACCCTCCGGGCCACCGTCGTCGCCGGCGCCGTCCTCGTCACAACCGTCGTCGCCGCTGGCTGTCGCACCGAGTCGTCGGCGTCACCCACCAGCCCGGCCACGACGTCGCCGACGACGAGCACGCCGACCACCGTGCCCGAGCCGCTCGACCTCGAGGTCGTCGACGGAGCGCCGTTCCCCGCCGACCGCTGCGCGCTGAACCGGGCAGCCGGCACGATCGTCTACCTGTCGAGTTTCGACTTCGCCGCGACTGCGTCGATCGTCGACGTCCTCGTCGCGGAGGAACGCGGCTACTACGACGAGTTGTGCCTCGATGTCGAGCTCCGTCCGAGTTTCTCGGTCGACAACTACCCACTCGTCGCAGCGAATGACGCTCAGTTCTCGTCCGGCGGTTCGTTCAGCGAGATCGTCGACTTCGCCGGCGCCAACGATGCCGGATTCGTCGCCCTCGCGGTCGAGGGACGCACCGGCATCGATGCGCTCCTCGTGACCGACCCGCAGGTCGAGTCGCTCGACGACCTCGACGGCGCGGTGATCGGTGTGAAGGGGGCGGTGACACCGTCGGTACGAGCGATGCTGGCCGCAGCCGGGTTGACCGAGGGAGCGCAGTACGACACGGTGCTGCTCGACGGGTTCGATCCCCTGCTGCACGCATCGGTGCCCGGTATCGCCGGCTTCCCCGTCTACAAGAGCAACGAGCCGCTGCGCCTCGATGCCGCCGGTGTCGACTATCGGCTGTTCGACCCGAGCGACGCAGGCGTCCCGGGCAGTTTCGGCATCGTCTACACGAACCAGACATTCCTCGAGGAACATCCGACCGCCGCTGAGGACTTCATGAGGGCCACGATGCGTGGCCTCGCCGAGGCGATCGCCGATCCCGCCGCCGCAGGCGAGATCGCAGTGAACACGATCAACGACGGAGGCAACGCAATGAACCTCTCACCCGCCGGCGAGATCGCCCGATGGGAGGTCGAGACCGAGTTGATCGTCGACGGTGTTCGGTCGGATGCACCGCTCGGTGTGCCGATCGTCGACCAACTCGAGGCCGAGGTCGCCGCGTATGCCGCAGTCGGGCTCTTCGAGGGTGTCGTGCCCGACATCTCCTCGATGGTCGACCCGACGGTGGTCGCCGCTCTCTACGACGACGGGGAGCTCATCTGGCCGTCGCCATGAGCGACGCTCAGCCACCCCTCGTCAGCAGCGCCGCACGAGCGTGGTCGATGTCGAGTGCGAGCTGCCGACGCAACGAGTCGATCCCGTCGAACTTCCGCTCGCTGCGCAGGAAGTCGGTGAACTGCACGACCGCCGTCTCGCCGTAGAGATCGCCGGTGAAGTCGATCAGGTGGGCCTCGAGCAGCGAGTGCTCGGCGTGTTCGTAGAACGTCGGGCGCCGACCGAGGTTGATCGCGCATGGATGGCGTGAACCGTCCGGTCGCAGGTACCACCCGGCGTACACGCCGTCGGCGGGCAGGCAGATCGCGCGCGACACCTCGACGTTGGCGGTCGGGAACCCGATGCTGCGGCCACGCTGATCACCCCTGCACACCGTGCCGCGCGCCTCGAACGGTCGGCCGAGCATCGACGCTGCGAGTTCGACCTGGCCACCGGCGAGCGCACGCCGGATCGCCGTCGAGCTGATCGGCTCATCGGGCCCATCGGTACGCGGCACGAGCGACATCGGCACGACCTCGAAGTCGCAGCGCGCGCCGACAGCACGCAGGGTCTCGAGGTTCCCCTCACGCCCGCGACCGAAGTGGAAGTCGTCACCCACCACGATGGCTGCTGCCGCGAGGCAGCCGACGAGGACCCGCTCGGCGAACTCGGTGGCACTCTCGAGTGCCCGCTCGGCGTCGAAGGGCACCACCACGGCAGCGTCGACACCGGTCGCGGCGAGGAACTCGAGCTTCTGCTGCGGATCGGTGAGCAGCAGCGGCGCCGATTCCGGACGCACCACGGAGGCCGGATGACGATCGAAGGTGACCACGGCACTGCGAGCTCCGAGCAGGGCGGCCCGTCGGCGCACCTCGGCGATGACGACCTGATGACCGCGATGTACACCGTCGTAGGCGCCGATGGTGAGCACACAACGCTCGCCGGGCCATGCCGCGACGGACGTATCGGTCACGAGCAGCACGGGCGGTGAGGCTAGCGGTGGGGCGCGGTCAGTGGGCGATCAGGCGACGACCACTGCGGGCTTGGCGAGGCCGTCGCCGAAGGGCTCGTACACGGCGAGCAGCTCGCCCCGGACATCGACGACGGCCCACGGCCCGGGGCCGTCGAAACCCTCCGCTGCGTCGAGGACGGCTCCCCTGCAGATCCTCGTTGCGACCTCGTCGGCCACCTCGACCCTCGCGAGGTCGCGGAGCGCCTCTGCCGGGGACAGCAATGCAGCCTCATCGGGTGGCCGCGCCTCGGCCTCGGTGAAACTGCCGACCGCGGTTCGACGCAGCGCCCGCACATGGGCGCCACCGCCGCAGAGCCGCCCGAGGTCGTCGGCGAGCGAGCGGATGTAGGTGCCCTTCGAGCACTGCACCTCGATCGACATCACCATCGGATCCGTCGTCGCCTCGACGACGAAACGCTCGACGCGCACCGGACGTGCGACACGATCGACCGTCACACCTTCCCGGGCGAGCTCGTGCAGGCGACGGCCTCCCACCTTGAGCGCGCTCACCATCGGCGGCACCTGCTCGATGTCACCCGTCAACTGCTGCGCGGCGGCGCGGACCCGAGCGAGATCGAGACCGGTCATCTCGAACGACCCTGTCACCGTGCCGCTCGAGTCGAGCGTGTCGGTCGTCGTGCCGAACACCACCTCGGCGGTGTAGGTCTTGCCGAGATCGGTGAGGAACCGCAGCAGACGCGTCACCCTGCCCACCCCGACCAGCAGCACACCCGTGGCGTCGGGGTCGAGTGTGCCGGCGTGTCCGACCTGACGCTCGGCGAACCGTCGGCGCACGATGCCGACCACATCGTGGCTCGTCATCCCGGCCGGCTTGTCGATGACGGCCAGACCGTGGGTCGACGGTGGTCTACGCCGACTCATCGGCCGACGGGGGGCGCTCGGGGAGCGTCTCCACGTCGTGGAGGATCCGCTCGATCCGCTCGGCCGCACGGATCACCTCATCGGGCCGGAACGACAGCACCGGTGTCTTCTTGGCCCGCACCTGCCGCCCGACGGCGGACTGGATGCGCACCCGGTGCTCGCCGAGGGCCTCGAGGATCTCGGCATCACCCTCCTCGCCGACGAGTGAGTCGTAGCGCACGACGGCACGGTTCATCTCCGGGTCGACCTCGACGTTGGTCACCGTGACCATCGCCAGACGCTCGTCGTCGATCCGGGTGAGCTCATCGGCGATCACCTCGCGCAGCGACTCGCTGAGCCGCGCCGAGCGCGGATAGCGGTGCGGCGAAGGTGGGCGACGCGGGCGATTCACGGCCCGCACCCTACCGACCGGGCGGTCGAACCCCGGTCAGTCGAACGACAGTGACGCGCGGTTCGAGCGCTTCAGCTCGGCCATCCCGCTCGTCGTGGCGATCGTCTCGACCGCATCCCACAGACGGAGCGCCTGATCACCACGCGGGATCGATGCGATGACCGGACCGAAGAAGCTCGCCTCGTCGGGTCGACCCGGTCGAAATGTGATGATCGGCGTGCCCACGTCGCGACCTGTCCGGCCGATCGCCTCTTCGGTGCTCGCCACGATCGACGCGTCGTACGACTCGTCATCGACATGCGCGGCGAGGTCGGCCGACAGCCCGGCAACCCCGAGCATCTCCCCCATGAAGCGCGCCGGCTCGGACTCGAGTTCGCGACGACGGCCGCCAGGATGCAGCGCCGTCCCGAGCGCGGTGTAGAGCGCCGCGACCGCCGCATTGCCGCCGGCCTCACGCGCTGCCGCACACACCCGGTGCGCCCGCCGACCCGCCATGTGTACCGACCGGTACTCGGGGGTGTACCAGTCGGCCGTCTGGTTCTCGTTCAGCGTCTTCAACGAGATGAACCGCCACTCGACGTCGTAGTCGCGCAGGTGCTGCACCTCGGTGACCCAACGCGACGTGACCCACGCCCACGGACACACGGGATCGAAGAAGAACTCGAGATCGGCCATGGCGGAACGCTACCGGCGACGCCCGGTGTCAGACCCGGGCGATCTCGCGCTCTTCGAAGGTCTCGATCAGGTCGCCGGGCTTGAGATCCTGGAAGTCGCTGAGCCCGACACCGCACTCGAACCCTTCGCGCACCTCGCGAGCGTCGTCCTTGAACCGCTTGAGCGACTGGATGGAACCCTTCCAGATGATCGTGCCGTCGCGGAGGAAGCGCACCTTCGAGCCGCGCGTGATCGTGCCGCTGCGTACGTAGCAGCCCGCCACGGCGCCGATCCGGGGCACACGGAAGACCTCGCGCACCTCGGCTTCCCCGGTGACGACTTCCTCGAACTCGGGCGCGAGCATGCCGACCATCGCCCGCTCGATGTCCTCGAGCAGTTTGTAGATGATCTCGTAGGTGCGGATCTCGACACCTTCGGCCTCGGCGAGGTCGCGCGCCTTGCGGTCGGGTCGCACGTTGAACCCGATGAGCGTTGCGTTGGTCGTCGCGGCGAGGCTGATGTCGTTCTCGGTGATCGCGCCGACGGCGCGGTGCACGAACGCAAGCTTCACCTCGTCGCGCTCGAGTCGACGGAGGCTCTCGCTGACCGCCTCGAGTGAACCCTGCACGTCGGCCTTGACGACGAGGTTCAGCGTGGCGACCTCACCGGCCTGGATCTGGGTGAAGATGTCCTCGAGCTTCACGCCGCGCT
>JBJSXI010000084.1:0-8039 GCA_046086305.1 Ilumatobacteraceae bacterium | reverse complement strand
GCCCCAGATGTCGGCGCCGGGATCGCCGTGCACCATCCACTGGGCGAGCGACAGGCCGACGCCGCCGCCCTGCGACAGCCCGGCCATCACGGCGTTGGCCATCCACATGCCGCGCATGCCCTTGATCGGGCCGACGAGGGGGTTGCCGTCGGGGCTGAAGGTGAACGGGCCGTTGACGAACTTCTTGATCCCGGCCCGCCCGATGGCCGGGAAGTGCTTGAACGCCCGCTCGAGTTCGGGAGCGATGCGGTCGAGATCGTGGGGGAGCAGCTGGAACACGAAGTCCCACGGTGTCTCGTGCGGCGACCACGGCCGGTTGTCCTGCTCGTAGGTGCCGAGGAGCATGCTCTCGCCCTCCTGGCGGGCGTAGATCTCGCCGGCGAAGTCCATCATCATCGGCAGTTCGCGGTTGTTCTCCTTGTTGTAGGCGATGACCTCTTCCATCGGTTCGGTCATCAGGTAGTGGTGCTCCATCGCGAGCACCGGCAACTCGAGACCGCACATCCGGCCGACCTCACGGGCCCACAGGCCGCCGGCGTTGACGACGTGCTCGGCATGGATCGTGTGGTCGCGATCGGTGATGACGTCCCACGTGCCGTCCTGACGCTGCGACAGTCCGGTGACCCACGTGTCGAGGTAGATCTCAGCGCCGCGGTTGCGTGCGCAGATCGCGTAGGCGTGGGTCACGCCGTAGGGGTCGACGCTGCCCTCGTAGTCGTCCCACAGTGCGCCGACGAAGTACTGCTCCTCGAGCAACGGGTTGAGCTTCTTGGCCTCGGCCACCGAGATGAGCTCGAGGTTCATGCCCAGATACCGACCGCGCGCCTGGGCCATGCGCAGCCAGTCGAGCCGCTCGGGTGTGTCGGCGAGCATCATCCCGCCCGGCAGGTGGATCCCGCAGTTCTGGCCCGACTCGGCCTCGATCTCCTTGTACAGCCCGACCGTGTACTGCTGCAGACGCGCCACGTTGGGGTCGCCGTTGAGAGTGTGCATGCCACCTGCGGCGTGCCAGGTACTCCCGGCGGTGAGCTGCTTGCGCTCGAGGAGCACGACGTCGGTCCACCCCTCCTTGGTGAGGTGGTAGAGCACACTGGCTCCGACGACGCCGCCGCCGATCACGACGACCTGTGCCGATGACTTCACTGGATGTCCCCCTTGGCTCTCGCGATGTGCTGGTTCTAGAAGTCGGTGGGTACGCCACCCTCGGCGACCCGACGGTCGACGAACGCGCGCAGCTCGGCCTTGATCTCCGGGTCCATCGGTGGCTCGACGTACTCGGCGAGGAAGCGGTCGGCGAGCGCGTGGGCCTTCTGGTCGGCGGTCGGCCGTCCGGCCTCTTCCCACGACTCGTAGTTGCGCCAGTCGGAGATCATCGGTCGGTAGAAGGCGTCACGGAAGCGGGCTTGGGTGTGGGCCGTGCCGAAGAAGTGCCCACCGGGGCCGACCTCGCCGATCGTGGAGACCGCAAGCGTGTCGTCGTCGACGACCACCGGGTCGAGCATCGCCGACACCATGTGCAACAGATCGGCGTCGAGGATCATCTTGTCGAGACTTGCGTGGAGGCCACCCTCCATCCAACCGGCGCCGTGCATCATGAAGTTGACGCCGCCCATGATCGCACCCCACAGCGAGAAGACGCTCTCGTAGGCCGCCTGGGCGTCGAGGGCGTTGGCCGCGCACACGTTGCTGCTGCGGTACGGCACGCCGTAGCGGCGACACAGCTGACCACCGATCATCGCGGTGCGGATGTACTCGGGTGTGCCGAAGGCCGGCGCGCCCGACTGCATGTCGACGTTGCTCGTGAACCCGCCGTACATCACCGGGGCACCGGGGTTGACGAGTTGGATGAGGGCGATGCCGGCGAGGGCCTCGGCGTTCTGCTGGGCGAGTGCCCCGGCGAGGGTGATCGGCGCCATCGCCCCGGCGAGGGTGAACGGGGTGACCACGACGGGCTGGTTGTGCAGGGCGAATTCGATCATGCCCTGGGCCATCGGCACGTCGAGGCGCAGCGGCGAGTTCGTGTTGACGACGGTGATCACCGAGGGCTCGCGGTCGAGTGTCGCGGCGTCGATCCCTCGGGCGATACGCACCATCTCGAGGCAGTCTCGGTTGCGCTGGCGTCCGAGGCTGTAGGCGTGCATGCCCTTGTCGGTGAGGGTGAGGATGTCGTAACCGGCCTCGAGGTGGCGGATCGACGCATGGAGATCCACCGGTTCGACGGGGTAGCCAGCGATGTGGTGAACCGAGGTGAGCATCTGCGCGACGCGCAGCAGACCGCGGAATCCCTCGCGGTCTCCGATGCGCCTGACACCCGCGCGGTCGACGTAGTTCGGGGCACTACCCACGGTGCCGAACGCCATCCACCCGCCGCCGATCTTCAGGTGGTGGGCGGGGTTGCGGCTGTGCAGGGTGAACTCCGACGGTGCGGTCGACACCGCCCGCTCGATCAACTCGCGCGACATCCGCACACGGTGGTTCGACTCGTCGACTTCGGCACCGGCCTCGCGCATGATGCTGCGCGACTCGGGACACATGAACTCCATGCCGATGTCCTCGAGGATCCGCATCGAGGCCTCGTGGATCGAATCGAGCTCGTCGGCCGACAGCACCTCGGTGTGGTTGAGACGCATGTACGGCTGGCGGAACGGTCGCTGTTCGGGTAGACGCGGCCCCCGCGACTCGCTGCGGTCGCGCCCCCGTCGCCGCCCTGGAGACGCCTCGGTCGCGGGCTCTGTGTCGTGCGTGTCGGTCACCCCGGCGACATTACACCGAGCCCGTGATTCCTTGTACGTTCGTCCTAGGAATCGACCCATGAGGTCGTGTATCTTCCGCGACATGGAGTCGACGCGACGGACCACCGAGTGGCCGACCGTCGCCTTGCTCGTCGTGTTCGCCGCGGCATGGGCGGCCGTCGTGCTCGGTCACGCACAGATGCCGTGGTGGGTGTCGGCACCCCTGCTCGTCTTCCTCGGCGGACTCTGGATGTCGCTCGGCCACGAGGTGTTGCACGGCCACCCGACACGCTGGAACGCCGTCAACTCGGCCATCGGCTGGGTGCCGCTGTCGATGTGGATCCCGTTCGGTCGCTACAAGTACTGGCACCGCGTGCACCACCTCACCGACCTCACCGACCCGGTCGAGGATCCCGAGAGCTTCTACCTGTTGCCCGAGGACTGGCGTCGGCAGGGTCGGGTGCACCGGGCGTGGACGCTCACGCTGCGTACCGTCGCCGGGCGGCTCACCCTCGGTGTGCTGCGGGGTATCCCACGGTTCTGGCTCCGTGAGGCGAAGTGTGTCGGCGAGCGGCGGATCCTCAGCCAGTGGCTCGTCCACATCGCGTTGACGGCTGCGCTCGCATGGTGGTTGTTCGCCGTCGTCGGGATCCCGCCGCTGCTCTACATCGGGGCGTTCGTCCTCGGTGGATCCGCATGCACGAATCTGCGCTCGTTCGCCGAGCATGCAGCGGTGGCCGAGGGCACTCGCTCGGCGGTCGTCAATGCGGGCCCGGTGATGTCGTTGCTCTACTTGAACAACAACCTCCACCACACGCATCACGCGCTGCCCGATCTGGCGTGGTACCGCATCCCGGCCGCGCATCGCGAGCTCGGTTCGGATGCGATCGCCGCTGCCGGCGCCGGGCGCTACGCGGGTGGCTACCTCGAGGTCGTGCGGCGCTACTTCGTGCGCCCCTTCGACCGGCCCGATCATCCGCTGTCGCCCGCCGGACGATGAGCCTCGCCGTCCTCGGCATGTACCCGTTCCCGCACCTGCGGGAGCCGCTCGACCGACTGTGGACGGCGATCGTCGAACGGGTGCCCGATCTGCCGGCCCACCTCGACCACGACCATCCGCTCCACGACTCGTGGCACGACGAGAGTCTCGTGATCGGGCAGACCTGCGGGTGGCCGCTCGTCGCCACCCTGCGCGACGAGGTGGTCGTGCTCGGTGCGTTCTCGCCACGAGTGCCCTTCGCAGGTGACGGCCGCTACCGATCGGTGCTCGTGTCGCGTCTGGTGCTGTCGGCATCCGAGTGGGCGGCGCGCGACGAGCTCGTCGTGGCGGTGAACGGCCTCGACAGCCTGTCGGGCTGGGTGAGTCTGTGTGCCGCGCTCGGAGGCCGACCCGCCGATCCGCTGGTGACCGGCACCCACGTGGCGAGCCTCCATGCGGTCGCCGAGCGACGGGCCGATCTCGCCTCGATCGACGCGATGTCGTTCGAGTTCGCCCTCGAGACCGATGCCCGTTTCGGGGCGCGGCTGCAGATCGTCGGTCACGGTCCCGTGGTGCCGGCGCTGCCGTTGATCACCTCACGGGCGTTCGCTCACCGACGCGACGAGTTGCGCGCAGCCCTTGCCGGCGTCGCGAGCGATCCGGCGCTCGCGAGTGTGTGCACCGCCCTGCGCATCGGATCGTTCGTGCCGTTCGACCTCGCCGACTATCTGCCGCTCGAGGCGCTCGATCCGGTGCGTCGGCCTGTGCTCAGCGGACGTCGAGCGACGAACTGAGTGTGCGTGCGGCCGCGCCGACGGCGGCGCGCGCCGTGGTGAGCACGCCATCGGTGAGGCGATAGGTCGGGCCGACGACGCTCACGGCGGCGATGATCCGACCAGCCGTGTCGACGACCGGCGCCGACACGGCCGACACGCCGGCCTCGGCGCCGTCGAAACGCACGGCGACACCGTCGGCGTCGATCACCCCGGCGAGGGCATCACCGACCGCCGTGCCGTGGCGGGTGACCCGGTGGCCGAGGTACCCGACGTGGCGTACGGCGTGTCGTCCGGGGGTCATCGCGGTGTAGACGACCGTGTCGGCATCGGTGGCCTCGGCGAGGTAGGCCGATTCACCGGTCGATGCGGCGAGGTCGGCGAGGACACCTGCCGCGAGGCGGGGGAGCGTCGCAGATGCGGCCAGGGTGCGGGCCAGGCGGAGCAGTTCGTCGCCGGGCACGTAGCGACCGTCGGCCCGTCGCTCGGCGAAGCCGGCCGCCTCGAGTGAACGCAGCTGGCGCAGTGCCGTGCTGGCCGTGAGGTCGACGGCGCGTGCGGCGTCGGCGAGGCTGATGCCGTCGGGGTGGGCGGCGACCACACGGACGAGCGCAAGGCCGCGCTCGGTTGCCCGCGGGCCGGCGTCGACCGTTGACGTCATGTTGCACAGTATGGCAATGTGTTGCGCATTATGAAAGACCATTCCGTCACGGCGGGGGGACGGCCGATCGTGCTCGACGGCCGCCACGGGGACGGTGTGTCGGTGGCCGATGTCGTCGCCGTGGCGCGCTTCGGTGCCACCGTCGAGCTCGGGTCGCAGGCGCGCGCCGACATGCTCGCGAGCGCGGCGCTCGTCGACGGCTACGTCGCCGGCGACACCCCCGTCTATGGGGTGACGACCGGCTTCGGCTCACTCGCCGGCACGGTGATCCCGCCGGCACGCACGGCAGAGCTGCAGCTCGCACTCGTGCGCTCTCACGCGACGGGGATGGGCGATCCGGTGGAACCCGAAGTCGTACGCGCCCTCGTGATGCTGCGTGCACGCAGCCTCGCGATGGCCTACAGCGGTGTGCGTCCCGCGCTCGTCGAGCTGCAGACGGCGCTCCTCGATGCGCACATCACCCCGGTCGTACGCGAGCACGGCTCGCTCGGTGCGAGCGGCGACCTCGCACCGCTCAGCCACTGCGCGCTCGCGCTCATCGGTGAGGGTGAGGTGTGGGGACCCGACGGTGTCGTGCGGCCGGCGGCAGAGGCACTCGCTGCCGCAGGGCTCCAGCCGGTCGCACTGCGCGCCAAGGAGGGTCTCGCCCTCATCAACGGCACCGACGGCATCCTCGGCATGCTGTGTCTCGCCCTGCACGACCTCGGTCGGCTCACCCGTCTCGCGGATGTCGCAGCGGCGATGACGGTCGAGGGGTTGCTCGGCACCGACCGTGCGTTCGCCGCCGACCTCCAGGCGCTGCGTCCGCAGGTCGGTCAGGAGTCGAGCGCGCGCAACCTGACACGCCTGCTCGCCGGATCGGCGATCGTCGCCAGTCATCGCGAGGGCGACGATCGTGTGCAGGACGCGTACTCGTTGCGCTGCACGCCCCAGGTGCACGGTGCGGCGCTCGACACCCTCGCCCATGCGCGTCTCGTCGCCGAGCGCGAACTCGCTGCGGCGATCGACAACCCGATGATCCTGCCCGACGGACGGGTCGAGAGTTGCGGCAACTTCCATGGCGCGCCGCTCGCGATGGTGTGCGACTTCCTGGCGATCGCGGTCAGTGAGTTGTCGGCGATCTCCGAGCGACGCACTGACCGGATGCTCGACCGGGCGCGCTCGTACGGCTTGCCGCCGTTCCTCGCTCCCGACGCGGGGGTGAACAGCGGGATGATGATCGCTCACTACACGCAGGCGGCGATGGCGATGGAGAACCAGCGCCTCGCCGTGCCCGCATCGACCCAGTCGTTGCCGACGAGCGCGATGCAGGAAGATCATGTGTCGAACGGCTGGGCTGCCGCGCGCAAGTTACGTCGCTCGATCGACAATCTGCGCCGGGTGCTCGCCGTCGAGATCACCTGTGCGACGCGGGCGATCGAGCTGCGTGGTCCGCTCGCCCCCGCGGCAGGCACCGGTGCTGCAGCGAGCGCCGTGCACGCTGCGGTCGGCGGCGCGGGTCCTGATCGGTGGCTGTCGCCCGAACTGGCGACCGTCGAACGGCTGCTCGCCGATGGCGGCCTGCTCGATGATGTCGAATCCGCCATCGGTCCACTGGAGGTGTCGTGATGTCAGGTCCGCGAGTGGTGAGAGCGCCGCGAGGAACCACCCTCACATGTCAGGGCTGGCCCCAAGAAGCGGCCTACCGGATGCTCCACAACAACCTCGACCCCGAGGTCGCCGAGCAACCCGACGACCTCGTCGTCTACGGCGGTACGGGCCGGGCGGCGCGGAGTTGGGATGCATTCGACGCGATGGCGCGCACGCTGACGACGCTGCGCGCCGACGAGACGATGCTCGTCCAGTCGGGCAAGCCGGTCGGCGTGTTCCGCACCCACGAATGGGCGCCACGTGTGCTGCTCGCCAACAGCAACCTGGTTCCCGAGTGGGGGAACTGGGACGAGTTCCGCCGTCTCGAGGCCCTCGGTCTCACCATGTACGGACAGATGACTGCCGGCTCGTGGATCTACATCGGCACCCAGGGGATCCTGCAGGGCACCTATGAGTGTTTCGCCGAGATCGCCCGCCGCCGTTTCGGTGGCACCCTCGCCGGGACGATCACCCTCACCGCCGGGCTCGGCGGCATGGGTGGCGCGCAACCGCTCGCCGTGACGATGAACGACGGGGTCACCCTGTGCATCGACGTCGACGCCTGGCGGGTCGAGCGGCGACTCGAGCACCGCTACCTCGACGAGATCGCGACGTCGCTCGATGATGCGATCGCACGGTGCGTCCGGGCGCGCGCCGAACGTCGCCCGCTGTCGGTCGGTCTTGTCGGCAACGCGGCCGTGCTCGTGCCGCGGCTGTTGGAGATGGACTTCCCCGCCGACATCGTCACCGACCAGACGAGCGCCCACGATCCGCTGAGCTACGTGCCGGTCGACCTGACGCCCGAGGCAACGGCCGAGATGGCGCGCACCTCACCGGCCGAGCTGATCCGTCGCAGTCGCGAGAGCATGGCGATCCACTGTCGGGCGATGGTGGGGTTCCTCGACAAGGGTGCCGAGGTGTTCGACTACGGCAACAGCCTGCGCACCGAGGCGCGCCTTGGCGGCTTCGAACGGGCCTTCGACTATCCGGGCTTCCTGCCCGCGTACATCCGACCGCTGTTCTGCGAGGGGAAGGGCCCCTTCCGCTGGGTCGCCCTGAGCGGCGATCCGGCCGACATCGCGGCGACCGACCGGGCCGTGCTCGAGGAGTTCCCCGATGACGAGGGTCTGCGCAGGTGGATCACGATGGCGGGCGAGCGCATTGCCTTCCAGGGTCTGCCGGCACGTATCTGCTGGCTCGGCTACGGCGAGCGCCACCGGCTCGGCCTGCGGTTCAACGAGATGGTGCGTCGCGGCGAGTTGTCG
>JBJSXI010000083.1:0-31293 GCA_046086305.1 Ilumatobacteraceae bacterium | reverse complement strand
GGTGCGCCCACGCTAACCTCGCGTCGTCGTCTGATGGCCGAGCATCCGCTCGAAGTGGTTGGCGAAAAGCTGCGCGCGATGATGCCGTGGATCGAGGCCAATCGCCTGGTCGATCGCTCGAAGAACTGACCACGGGAGTCCCCATGCACGGCTCGAGATCCGAGTTGCAGGCGAGGATCCCGGCGACGATGTGCAGTTCCTCCTCGCCGCCAACCCTGGAAGTCCGCCATTGCCGCTCACGCGCGTGGCGAGCGGTGGTGAGCTCGCTCGGTCGATGCTCGCGCTGCGCATGGTGCTCACGGAGGCGCCCGACACGCTCCTCTTCGACGAGGTCGACGCCGGAATCGGCGGTGCCGCCGCAGTGGCCATCGGCAAGCGGCTCGCAGAACTCGGCGCACGTCATCAAGTGCTGGTGGTGACACATCTCGCCCAGGTTGCTGCCCGTGCCGACGCTCATGTCGTGGTGCACAAGGAGGTGGTGGGCGGGACGACGATCGCATCGGCGGACTTCGTCGACGGGGACGCCCGTGTCGACGAGGTGGCCCGCATGCTGTCGGGTGATGTCGCCGAGGGCGCAGCCCGCATCCATGCGGCAGAACTGCTCACACTCTCCTCTCGCGACGCCGGCCAGTGATCACCAGCGAGCGATTGGGTCGCGACACGGTGGTCGTGACCATCTGCACCCTCCTGTCGCGGGTGAGCGGGTTCGGACGAGTCCTTGCGATTGCCGCAGTGCTTGGCACTGGCGCCCTCGGCGACGTCTACCAGACGGCCAACATGGTTCCCAATCTGCTGTTCGAGTTCGTGGCGCTCGGCGTTCTGCAGGCGGTTCTCCTCCCAGCGTATGTCGAGGCCTATCGCACGGATGGTCAGGACGGATTGACGGGCGCCGTCAGAGCCACGATGGGTGTGACGGTCGGCGTACTCGGCATCGTGTCGGTGATCGCGATGGTCGTCTCGCCGCTGCTCACCCGTCTCGTGCTGCTATCGGAGCCGTCCAGTGTGGTTGCCGACGCCAAGCTCGACGTGATGGTGCCCATGGTGCTCGTCTTCGTCCCGCAGTTGATCTTCTACGGGTTGGCGACAACAGTGAGCGCAGGTCTCCATGCCCAGGGTCGGTTCGTTGCTGCTGCGCTCGCCCCGATGGTGAACAATGTGATCGTCATCGCCGCATGCCTGACCTTCCGGTGGATGCGTGATGGTGCTGTGGCAGATCTCGACCTCACGGTGGCGCAGTTCGTCGTGATTGCCGGGGGAACGACCCTCGGGGTACTTGCGTTCGCTCTGCTCCCCGCGGTATCCCTCTCCTCATCGGGCGTTGGCTGGAGCCCCGGCCGTCCGAGTGGTCATCCGGCGGTTCGGCAGCTGCGGGCGAACTTCCGGTCGGCGACGCTGTCGATCGTCGGAACGTTTGCGCCGATGGTCGCTGCGCTCGTTCTCGGGAACGGCTCACCCGGTGGCGTCGCGATCTTCTTCTACGCGTTCGCCTTCTTCGTCCTTCCTCACGCCCTGATTGCGGTGCCCATGGCCACCACTGCCGCGCCGCGCGTTGCGTTGCTGCACCAGGCAGGCGAGCCGAATCGTGCCGCTGAGGTGGTCGACCGAGCGGTGCGCCTCGTAGTGCCCCTGCTCGCACTCGGCGGCGCCGGCATGGTCGGACTTGCCTGGCGCGTCGCCGACACGATGGCGTTCGGCCAAACGGCGACCCAGGGGCTCGCGCCGATCGCCCATGCGCTCATGGCTTTCGGCCCCGGGCTGCTCGGATATGGAATCTCCTTCATACTCGTCCGGGTCCTCTATGCACTGGGCGACGTTCGGAATGCGTCTCGCCTGATGATCATCTCGGCAGCCGTCGGGGTCGTGACGATGATCGGCGCGTCGGTCGTGTTGCCGGTTGCCGATCGGGCTGCGGCGCTCGCGATCGGCTATGGGGCGGCCCAGACGGTCGCTGCGGCGCTGCTGAGCCGGCGGGTGCATCGCCTGATCGGCGCGGTCGCACCTCGGCCGATGTTCGGCCTCGTCACCAGAGCTGTCGTTACGGCTGGAGGTGCGGCAGTCACCATGATGCTCGTGACAACGGTCTTCGGCGACCGGCGGAGGGAGTCAGCCGTTGCGATCGTCGTGGCCGGTCTCGCGGGCTCGCTCCTCTTCGTTGCCGTACTGTGGAACTCACTGCGCGGCGAGTTCGGACCCGCGGTCGATCGGGTGCGACGTCGCCTCCGCCGTTGAGCTCCGCTGGAGTCGGGCCGCGATCTCACGTGCGGCGAGAAACACGAGTACCCCACCGAGCGCGTCGAGCCAGAAGTGGTTCGCTGTGGCCATCACGGCGAACAGGGTGAAGGTGATGTGGAAGATGCCAAAACCGCGAGCGGTCCTCGTCCGCGCGTAGACGAACAGGGCAAGTCCGCACCACACGGCCCACCCGAAGTGGAGACTCGGCATCGCAGCGAACTGGTTGGCAATTGCCTTGGCAACTGGTGAGCGGTACGACCAGACCCCGCCAGCCTCGTGGAGTGTGTCGACGAAGCACTCACCGATGATGGCCGTCTGTGGGCCGGCGACGGGGACCGAGTCGTTGCAGGGCAGCATCCTGGGCGGCGCAAGCGGGAAGAACCAGAACACGGTGAGGCCGAGGAGGGTCATGATCCCGAGCGTGTTGCGCTGCTGGCGGTAGGAGGTGTGTCGGCGGAAGAAGAGCCACATCAGCACCCCGCCCGTGGCGAGGAAGTGAATCGTCCCGTAGTAAGTGTTGGTGAAGGTGATCAGGGCATCAGAGCGCAGGGCAAGCTGCTGCAGGCCCCGCTCGAAGAAGGTGCCGGTCGCCCGTTCGATGTCGACGATCCAGCGAGCGTGGCGGAAGGCCCGGGCCCGGGCGCCGAGGTCGGCCTGCCCACGAACGACCTGGTAGACGTTGTAGAAGCCGACCACGATCAGGATCTCGCGGAGCCACGCAGTGCGCTGCGCCGGGATGCTGGTGTCGACTTCCGGCCGGTGCCGTGGTGCCGCGTCTGGGGCGTCCGCCACCCCACCAAGTCTACCGACACGGGCTCGGTGACCCGGGCGGCCATCCCGTCCGACCACCCGTCCTCACGGTATGATGCAATCCCGTTGTCAGCCTGACTGAGACGGAGGCCCGCCGGATGACGAAACACATCTTCGTGACGGGTGGCGTAGCGAGTTCGCTCGGCAAAGGCCTGACTGCCTCCTCGCTCGGGCGGCTGCTGAAGTCGCGTGGCCTGCGGGTGACGATGCAAAAGCTCGACCCGTACATCAACGTCGATCCCGGGACAATGAACCCGTTCGAGCACGGAGAAGTGTTCGTCACCGACGACGGCGGTGAGACGGACCTCGATCTGGGCCATTACGAGCGGTTCATCGACGAGAACCTCTCGCGCGACTCGAATGCGACGACCGGCAGCATCTACCAGACCGTGCTCGCCGCCGAGCGCCGCGGCGACTACTTGGGCAAGACGGTGCAGGTGATTCCCCACATCACCGACGAGATCAAGCGCCGGGTGAAGCGTCTCGCCAGTGACGACATCGATGTGGTGATCACCGAAGTCGGCGGCACTGTGGGTGACATCGAGATCCTCCCGTTCCTCGAGGCGCTCCGCCAGATGCGCACAGACGTAGGCCGCGACAACATCTGCTACATCCACGTGACTCTTGTGCCGTTCATCGGCCCCAGCGGGGAGCAGAAGACGAAGCCGACCCAGCACTCCGTCACCGAACTGCGCAGCCGTGGTATCCAGCCGGACATCATCGTGTGCCGCAGCGAGGCACCGCTGAGTCAGAATCTGAAGCGGAAGATCAGCAGTCTCTGCAATGTCGACGACAACGCCGTCGTGAATGCTGCCGATGCACGGAACATCTACGAACTTCCGCTGATCCTGCACGACGAAGGGCTCGACACGGTGGTGTGCGATGTGCTTCGGATCGAGGCAGAGATCGATCTGGCACCGTGGCGCGAGGTCGTCGGACGCGTCGAGAGTGCGACAGCTCCCGTTCGTGTGGGGCTGATCGGCAAGTACGTCGATTATCAGGACGCGTACCTCAGCGTCGTCGAGAGCCTCAAGCACGCCGGGTTCCACCATCGTGCGAGGGTCGAGATCGACTGGATCCAGGCGGAAGAGGTCGAGGGGCTGTTGGCAACGGCGCGCCTCGCCGATCTCGATGGCATCGTCATCCCAGGTGGCTTCGGTGACAGGGGATTCGAGGGAAAGATCGCTGCTGCTGGGTATGCGCGCGAACACGACATCCCGTGTCTCGGCCTGTGTCTCGGACTCCAGGCGATGACGATCGAATTTGCGAGGAATGTCATGGGGCTCGTCGATGCGAACAGCACCGAGATGGATCCCAACACGCCGCATCCGGTGATCGATCTGATGCATGCCCAACGAGATGTGGCCGACAAGGGTGGAACCCAGCGGCTCGGTGCGTACTACGCGATCCTCGAGCCTGGATCACGGGTCCATCAGGCCTACGGAGAACCCGTCGTCAGCGAGCGGCATCGCCATCGCTGGGAGCTCAACGCCCAGTGGAAGCCGCGGCTCGAGGCTGCGGGACTGCGATGCAGTGGACTGTCGCCCGACAGGCGGCTCGTCGAGTTCATCGAGCTCGACGACCATCCGTTCTGGGTCGCGACACAGGCGCACCCGGAGTTCAAGAGCCGACCCGATCGGCCGCATCCCCTGTTCCGCGAACTCGTGTTCCATGCCCTCGCTCGCCGGGCGACGAGGACGCCGGCTCTGCGCGTGGTCGACGAGTCGTCGTCGGTCGCCTGAGGCTTGTGGGCGACTTCCGGCACCTTTCCGACTCACTCGTCCATCGGGGGTACGTCTGGGACGTTGTCGTCGCAGAGTTCGAAGGGCCGGACGGGACGACATTCACCCGTGATGTCGTGCGCTCTCCCGGAGCGGTTGCGGTCGTTCCGGTGCACCGCCGCGGAGCCGAGTTGTGCGTCACGCTCGTGCACCAGTACCGAGCGCCGCTCGATCGTCGTGTCCTCGAGATTCCGGCGGGCATGCGTGACGTCGCCGGAGAACCGCCGATGGAGACTGCAGCACGCGAACTGGCCGAGGAGGTCGGACTGACTGCATCGACATGGGTCGAGTTGACGAGATTCAGCCCATCGGTGGGAATGACCGATGCCGAACTCCATGTCTTCCTGGCCACTGATCTGGTTCCGGTGGGACGCTCGGCGCACGGTCCTGAGGAGTCGCACATGGACATCATCGAGATGACCCTCGACGAGGCCATCGGCCTCATTTCATCAGGGTCGATCCACGATGCCAAGTCGATCATCGGCCTTCTCCTCGCCGATCGGCACCTGCGGTGATCGCGACTGATGCCATCGAGCAGTTCCTCGTCTGGATGGCGAGCGAACGCGGGAGAGCGCCGCTCACGCTCGCCGCCTATCGGCGTGATCTCGTCGGCTATGAGTCATGGCTCACCGCGCACGACCTTCGCCTCGCGACGGTCGCCACGGGCGACCTCGAGCGCTTCCTCGCCGAGCGGCGCGCCGCCGGCGCGGCCGCGTCGAGTGTGGCGCGGCAACTGGCAGCGATCAGGATGCTCCACCGGTTTCTCCTCGACGAGGGATTGCGGAGGGACGATCCGACTGTCGAGCTGGAGGGCATTCGTGTCCCCTCGGGACTTCCTCATCCGCTCACCGAATCGGAGGTCGAGCGACTGCTCGCGACGGTGGTCGGGGACGACACTCGTGCGCTGCGCGACCGAGCACTTCTCGAGTTTCTCTACGCCACTGGCGCGCGGATCAGCGAGGTATGTGACCTGTCACTACGTGACCTCGATCGCAGCGAGCGGGTCGTTCGACTGTTCGGGAAGGGGTCCAAAGAGCGCGTGGTGCCGTACGGACGGGCGGCAGAACAGGCGCTCGGAGAGTGGCTCGAGACCGGGCGACCACGCTGGGCTCCCGAGCGCGGACATCGACGAAGTGACGAGGAGGCGGTGTTCTTGTCGTCACGTGGCCGGCGCTTGTCGCGCCAGGCAGCGTGGACGATCGTGCGTTCTCGGGCAGAGGCCTGCGGGCTGTCCGACAGGGCCTCGCCGCATGTCCTGCGTCACTCGTGTGCCACCCACCTGCTCGACCATGGCGTCGACCTGCGGATCGTGCAGGAGATGCTCGGACACGCATCGATCAGCACGACGCAGGTGTACACCAAGGTCAGCCAAGAACGCCTGTGGGAGGTCTACCGCCTTGCGCATCCCCGGGCCGAGGTGGGGTCACGGTGACGACACGGGTGGGGCATCTCGCTCGACGCTGGTGGACGTCGTTGTCGCGATCGCCGGTGGCCCCGGCCGATCTCGAGTGGGTGCGGTCGGTGCTCCTCGACGGCGAGTTCGAACTGTGGACGAGAATGTCGCTCGTCGATCGCCGTCATTCGCTCGTCGTCACCCGAAGGTTCCTTGCAGCTGAGCCATTGGTGCAGCGGACCGAGATCGCAGCCGCACTCCTCCACGATGTGGGCAAGACGGTGAGCGAGCTCGGGACGACGGCCCGGGTCATCGCCACGCTGATCGGTCCGCGTGGACAGCGATTCGCCGACTACCACCGTCACGAAGCCCTCGGGGCTGAACTCCTCTCCTCGTGCGGATCGGACGCACGCACCATCGCGCTCGTGCGGGGGGAGGGGCCCTATGCGCCTGCACTCGCCGCTGCCGATGATGTGTGAGTCGGTGTGGTGGCCGTGCGCCTATGGCGCAGCGAGACCGATTGCCGCATGGGCGCGCGCCAAAGTTGCCGACGCCACGGCGCGCGCCTTGTCCGCTCCGAGGCGCAGGAGTCGGCTGAGTTCGGCGCGGTCGGCGATCAGCGCGGCATAACGGGTCTGGACTGGACGGAGGAGTTCGACGACGGCCTCACCTGCGGCAGCCTTGAGCGGTCCGTACTGGCCGAATTGTTCGGCGAGGACATTGGCATCAGTACCTGTGCAGGCGGCGAGGATCTCGAGGAGGTTGGTCACGCCCGGCTTCGCGTCGCGGTCGACACGTACGTCGCTCCCGCTGTCGGTGACGGCGCGCTTGAACTTCCGCATGACGACATCCGGGGCATCGAGCAGATTGACCAGACCGGCATCACTGTTCGCGGACTTGCTCATCTTCGACGTCGGGTCTTGGAGGTCCATGACCCTGGCACCGGCGGGAGGTGTGACGGCCTCCGGCAAGACGAAGGTCTCACCGAAGCGATGGTTGAACCTGATCGCAATATCGCGTGTGATTTCGATGTGCTGGCGCTGATCGTCACCGACGGGGACATGATTGGTGTCGTAGAGGAGGATGTCGGCCGCCTGCAGCGCCGGGTAGGTGAAGAGGCCGGCAGACACGAAGTCGGCCTCGCGGCGGGCCGCCTTGTCCTTGAACTGCGTCATCCGGCTGAGCTCGCCGTAGCTGACGGTGCACTCCATGATCCAGCCGAGCTGGCTGTGCTCGGTGACGTGACTCTGGACGAACACGGTCGCGAGGTCGGGGTCGAGACCGACCGCGAACAACATGGCGGCGAGACGCAGCGTCGACTCGCCGATGATCCCAGGACTCTCGGTGATCGTCAGGGCGTGGAGGTCGACGATCCCGTGGAAGGCGTCTGCGTGGTGCTGACCGTCGACCCAGGTTCGAAGTGCCCCGAGGTAGTTGCCGAGATGGACCTCACCGGTGGGCTGGATGCAGGACAGGACACGGGGCACGCTGCGAGAGGCTATCCGGGCGGCCCACCGGGGTCCCGGACGATACGATCGCACCGATGGCCGTCGACGTCTCCACCACCGTCTACGAAGGGCCGTTCGACCTCTTGCTGCACCTCATCTTGAAGGAGCAGGTCGATATCTACGAGGTGTCCCTGAGCCGTCTCGTGGATGCCTACCTGGCTGAGGTCGAGCGTCTGCAATCCCTCGACCTCGACGTGGCCACCGAGTTCCTGCTCATCGCCGCCACGCTGGTGGAACTGAAAGCCCGCCGACTCCTTCCCGGACGGGAGGACGTCGACCTCGACGAGGAGCTCGCCCTGTGGGAAGAGCGAGACCTCCTGCTCGCCCGGCTCCTCGAGTGCAAGACCTTCAAGGACGTGGCGACCGTGTTCGCCCGACTTGCCGACGAGGCCGATCGGTCGTTCGCGCGATCGGTCGGGCCGGACGAGCGCTTCATCGGGCTGATGCCCGATCTGCTCGAGGGTGTCACGCCGCGACGGCTCCAGGCGGCCTTCGAACGGGCCGTCACCCCGCGTCCGACGCCCCGTGTCGACCTCTTCCACGTCGCAGCCGCCAAGGTGACGGTCGCAGATGCGGTGACCGAGTTGCTCGATGAACTGCCTCGAGCCGGGCGGATCAGTTTCCGACGGTTGACGGATGGTCTCGTCGACAGGATCGAGGTGATCGTTCGGTTCCTCGCGCTCCTCGAGCTGTTCAAGCAGGGGCTGATCGAGCTCGATCAGCCGGAGCGTTTCGGTGACATCGAGGTCGTGTGGACAGGAGGAGATGTCGGTCGCGACCTTCTCCCGATCGATGATTACGAAGGATGATGACAACGTGACTGCAGTCCCAACGCCGGTCGGCGCCGACTCGGTTCGCGCGATCGAGGCCATTGTCCTCGTCGCCATGGAGCCCGTGCCGACAGAGCAACTCGCACAACTCCTCGAGCTTCCTGCGGTGACGGTGGACGAGCTCTGTACGCGACTCTCGTCGACGTACCGCGAGGCAGGGCATGGATTCGAACTCGTCAAGGTTGCTGGCGGATGGCGCTACCAGACGGGTGCCGATCTCTCGCCGTACGTCGAGCGGTTCCTCCTCGATGGCCAGCGGGCGCGGATGAGCGGCGCAGCCCTCGAGACGCTGGCGATCGTCGCCTACAAGCAACCTCTCTCGAGGGCACAGATCGCGAGTATCCGCGGCGTCGATCCGGATGGGGTGCTGCGCACACTCCAGGCGCGCGGCTACGTCGCTGAGGTCGGACGAGATTCCGGACCCGGTCAGGCGATCATGTACGGCACGACCCCTGCGTTTCTGGAGAAGCTCGGACTCGAGTCGCTCGCCGACCTCCCGCCGATTGCGGAGTTCGTGCCGGGGGCAGAGGTCGTCGAGGCGCTCGAGCAGGGTCTGCGCGTCGAGACGCCCGGCGACGGAAGTGCCTGACACCCCCGGGGTCGAGCCGCCGCTGTGGGAACAGTGGGCGGCGCAGTCCGCCGAACTCCCGGGGGGCGAGCGCCTCCAGAAGGTGCTTGCCACGCACGGCTGGGGGAGCCGCCGGCGATGCGAGGAGTTGATCGTCGCTGGTCGCGTGTCGGTGAACGGTGTGACCGCCGAACTCGGTCGGCGTGTGGATCCCGATCGAGATCGCGTCGAGATCGATGGGGTGCCGCTCGGGCTCCGACCAGGGCTCGTGTACTACCTGCTCAACAAGCCGGCCGGGGTGGTGACGACGGCCTCCGATACCCATGGCAGACCGACCGTGATCGATCTCGTCCCGCCCGAACCGCGCGTCTTTCCCGTCGGGCGTCTCGACCTCGACACCGAGGGGTTGCTCCTGTTGACGAACGACGGCGATCTCGCTCATGTGCTTGCCCACCCTCGGCATGGGGTGGAGAAGGAGTATCTCGTCGAGGTCGAGGGAGTGCCTGGTGCGGGAGACATCCGCAGACTGCGCGAAGGGGTCGAGCTCGACGATGGGGTGACGGCACCGGCCAAGGTCTCGCATCCGGAGCCCGGAGTATTGCGGATGACCATTCATGAAGGACGGAACCGACAGATCCGTCGCATGTGTGAGGCGATCGGCCATCCGGTGCGCCGACTCGTGCGCGTCCGTGTGGGACCGCTTCGTGACCCTGCGCTCGAACCAGGATCGTGGCGGGTGCTTCGTGCCGACGAGGTCAGGTCGCTCGTGGAGGCGGTAGGCCGAAGACCTCGCCCGGTACGATAAGTCTCTGTGTCGGGCCAGCGGAGCGCCAATGTCGACGGCCTCGGCCTGATCGGCGGATCGATTGCCCGGGCACTCACCGATCGTGGTTGGCTGGTGACCGGCGACGATGCCGACCCACAGCGTGTCGCCGACGCCCTCGACCGGCGAATCATCGCCGCAGCCGGTCTCGACGTCGATGCCGAGATCACCTTCGTTGCCGTGCCGGTCCTGGCCGTGGCCGACCGCGTCAGGCGTGCGCTCGCCAACACCGGTGGTATCGTCACCGACGTCGGCAGTGTAAAGGCTTCGATCGTCGCTGACGTCGACGATCCTCGCTTCGTCGGTGGGCATCCAATGGCAGGAAGCGAGCTCGAGGGCCTCGACGGCGCTGATCCGACTCTGTTCGACGGCGCGGTCTGGGTGCTCACGCCGACCCCGGTCACGGCGGACAGCACGTTCAGCGCCGTGGCGTCGATCGTCGGAGAGCTCGGTGCCGAGGTGGTCGCTCTTTCGGCGGAGGGCCACGACCGGATGGTTGCCGTCACGAGTCACGTACCGCACCTCACCGCCGCGACATTGATGGCACTGGCGAGTGAGCGAGCGGAGGAGCATGCGGCTCTTCTGCGTCTTGCTGCAGGCGGATTTCGCGACATGACGCGCATCGCCAGTGGCCATCCGGCGATCTGGCTGGATATCTGTACCCAGAACCGGCCGGCAATCGTTGCGGCACTCGATGCCCTGATCGACGGTCTCGGCGAGATGCGCGAGATCGTGCAGGGAGATGATCGGAGTCGCCTTCACGAGTTGCTCGGTCGGGCGCGTGAGGCACGGGCGAATCTGCCGGTGCGCGGTGCTCGACCTGAAGAGCTCGCCGAGGTGCGGATCCCGATTCCCGATCGTCCTGGCGGCGCAGCAGAGGTCTTCACACTTGCAGCCGAGCTTGCAGTGAATATTGCGAGCTTCGAAGTGGTTCACAGCGCCGAGGGTGCACGTGGTGTGGCCGTCGTCCTTGTCGGCGTCGACGACATCGAGCGCTATCGCGGTGGACTGATCGCCCGCGGGTATCGACCGGCTGTCCAGCGGTTGGGCTGATCGATGGAGGTGTACAGGGTTGCCTCGGCCGGTGGTCGCCTCGATTCGACGGTGCGAGTTCCTGGGTCGAAAAGCATTGCCAATCGCGCGCTCGTGTGTGCAGCACTCGCAGAGGGTGAAAGTGAGATCCGCGGAGTGCCTGCAGGAGACGATGTCGACGCGATGTTGCTGGCACTCAGGCATCTCGGTGTCGGTGTCGGCGTCGGGACGGACGCGACGACGGTGACCATCTCTGGTGGACGTGGCCGGATCCGACGTGGCTCGCTCACACTCGACTGTCGATTGGCTGGAACAACCTCACGATTCCTTACCGCGCTCGCGGCGCTCGTTCCGGGGCCGATCACGATCGATGGAGGTACGGAACTGCGTCGTCGCCCGATGGCGCCGCTCCACGACGCGCTCCGCGGCCTTGGTGTCGATGTGCGAGTGCTCGGTTCGGAAGGTGGTCTTCCGGCTGTCGTGTCGGGGCCTCCTCGTGCGCTCATCGACCAACTCGATCTGTCCGGAGATGTCAGTAGCCAGTTCCTCAGTGCGCTGATGTTGATCGGGCCGTTCATCCCCGATGGACTACGCGTTCGACTCACGTCGTCGCTTGTCTCCCGACCGTATGTTGCACTGACATCAGCGGTCATGAAGTCGTTCGGCTGTCCTGGAGTAAAGATCGGAGACCGGTTCGTGACGGTTGATCCCGGGGCGTATGTCGCGACCGAGTATGGCGTCGAGGTTGATGCGAGTTCGGCGAGTTATCCACTTGCGGCAGCAGCCGTGTGTGGCGGGCGAGTGACGGTCGAGGGTCTCGGTCGTGGATCGCTCCAGGGTGATGCAGCGTTCTGTCGGATGTTGGAAGCGATGGGATGTCGGGTCGAACAGGACGAGGCTCGCACGACCGTCTACCGCGATGGTCAGCTCAGAGGTATCACCGTCGACATGTCGGACATGTCCGATCTGGTGCCGACCCTCGCGGTTGTCGCTGCCTTTGCCGAGACGGCCACCGAGATCCGCGGTGTCGGCTTCATCCGGGCCAAGGAGAGCGACCGGATCGGCGACCTGTGTGCCGGACTCCGACGGGCAGGCATCGCCGCCGAGGAACGGTCGGACGGTCTGGTGGTTCATCCTGGTGCCGTCGAGCACGCGGTCGTCTCCACGCACAGCGATCATCGTCTGGCGATGGCCTTCGCGGTGCTCGGTCTGGGTGGACGAGGAATGACCATCGAGGAGCCGGACGTCGTCTCGAAGAGTTGGCCAGATTTCTGGGAATCGCTCGAGTCATGGCGGTGATCGCCGCCTTCGACGTCGATGGGACGTTGACGTCGCGTGATTGCGTGTGGCCCTTCCTCGCCGAGATCACGGGTCGGGCTGGGCTTGCATCGATCGTGGGGCGCCGATCACTGCCCCTTCTACGGGCTGCCGCACAGCGCAACCGCGATCGAGCCAAGCAGCTGCTCGTCGGCGGTGTGTTCGTCGGGAGATCGGTCGAGTCGGTGGATGTGGTCGGCGAGCGCTTCGCCGGCATGGTCTACGACTCTTGGATGCGCCCGGATACCTTGGCAAGGCTTCGATGGCACCAGGAGAATGGTCATCGCATCGTCCTCGTGTCTGCCTCCCTCGGGCCCTACCTCCGACCGCTCGGTCGCCGACTGGGCGCCGACGACGTGTTGTGCACGGACGTGCGACAGGAGAATGGGGTGTATCTGGACACGCTCGAAGGTGGGAACTGCCGGGGATCCGAGAAGGTCCGGCGCCTCGATGCATGGCTCGAGGCCACCGGCGAGCGTGACTCCCTACTGTGGGCGTACGGTGACAGCCGTGGTGACGCCGATCTTCTCGGGCGGGTGGATCGGCCGGAGTACGTGCGTCATCGGGTTCTGTCGGCGACACCGGAGGAAGTGATCAGATGATTCGTGCGCTCGTGCGAGCCGGACGACCTCGTCAGTGGACGAAGAACGTGCTCGTTCTCGCTGCACCCGGCGCAGCTGGACTTCTTGACGATGGTGACGTCTTCGCTGCTGCGCTCGGCGTCCTCGTCGCCTTCTGCCTCGCCAGCAGTGGCACGTACATCTGGAATGACGTTCACGACCGCCATGTCGATACCCAGCATCCGACGAAGCGCCATCGACCGATCGCGAGCGGAGCGGTCTCCGTCCCGGTGGCGTCGCTCGCCGCCGTGGTTCTCCTCCTCGCCGGAGTGGGGCTGGCATTCGTCGTCGCGCCGACCGCCGGCCTCGTGGTCGTCACCTATGTGGTCCTGACCACGACGTACAGCCTCATCCTCAAGCATGTCGCAGTCGTCGATCTTGTCGTCATCGCCGCCGGGTTCGTCCTGCGGGCGATGGCCGGTGCCGAATCCTCCGATGTGGACATGAGCACCTGGTTCATCCTCTGCACCTCGTTCGGCTCGCTCTTCATCGTGACTGGCAAGCGCTATGCCGAGATTCGCGAATTCGGTGATGGTGCAGCGATCATCCGTCCGAGTCTGGCGTCGTACACGGCGTCGTTCCTCCATACGGTGCTCGCCATGAGCGTGACGGCAACTCTCGTCACATACTGCATCTGGGCGTTCGAGGTGCGGGAACTCGCCACGACCACATTGCCCTTCTACGAGTTGTCCATCATTCCCATGGCGATGGCCCTGTTGCGGTACCTCTTGGTGTTGGAGCAGGGTCGTGGCTCGGCACCGGAAGAGATCTTCGCCGAGGATCGTTCGATGCAGGTGCTCGGTGTGATGTGGCTCGTGGTCTTCGGACTCGGTGTGTACGCTGGCTGACCGATGTCCCTCAGATCTTTCGACGACACCCTTGCGCTCGTTGCCGGCGTCGAGGGGTGGATGACCGACGGTCAAGCCCGACGACTCTTCGAGGCTGCGTCGCAGGTGGCGAGTGAGGGGCGGATCGTCGAGATCGGCTCCTTCCGCGGGCGCAGCACGATCGTGCTCGCGTCGGCTGCGCGCGATGGCGTCGAGGTCGTGGCGATCGATCCACATGCAGGGAATGACCGCGGTCCACAAGAACTCGAGGGATTCGCCAAGGAGGCCGAGTCGGACTTCGAGACCTTCCACCGAAACCTTTCGGCGGCAGGGGTGGAGGCTCGGGTCCGCCACGTCCGACGTCCGAGCGACCAGGCGCACGACGCCATCGACGGGAGGATCGATCTGCTCTACATCGACGGCGCACATCGGTATCGACCGGCACGCAGTGATGTGCGGCGCTGGGGAGAGAGGGTCGCTGACGGAGGAACCCTCCTGATCCACGACTCCTTCTCCTCGATCGGTGTCACGCTCGCCTTGGGACGCGAACTGTTCCTCTCTCGGCGGTTCCGCTACGTGGGCCGTTCGCGATCGTTGGCGGAGTATCGAGCAGACCTCGGCTCTGGTCGCCGTACCCGGTTGCTCAACCTGTGGAGGCAGGTGTATCAGCTTCCGTGGTTCGTCGGCAATGTCGCACTGAAGGCACTGATCGCTCTCCGCCTGTCGTGGATGGTCCGTCTCGTCACTGGTCGACGTCCAGAGTGGCCGTATTGAGTTCGGTGAGTATCGCCAACGCTGCGGACTCGCACAGTGACCACGAGCCCGATGGCCGACCGCCTCGCCAGCCGCTGACCGGCTGGGGTCGAACCTCGCCGACCATGGCATCCCTCGAAGTCGTCAGCGGTGATGTGGTCTCGCAGCGGGTGAAGGGTGCCGGTGTCCGTGGGGTGCTGGTGCGGGGCCTGGGTCGCAGTTATGGCGACGCGGCACAGAATGGCGGGGGAGTCGTACTGCGGCTCGACCAGTCGTTGTCGGAGGTGCTCCTCGATGAGACTGCAGGTACGGCGGTCGTGCCTGCCGGAGTGTCGATCGATGACCTTCTGCGGCTCATCGTCCCGCGCGGCTGGTTCGTTCCCGTGACGCCCGGTACACGATTCGTCACGATCGGCGGCGCGATCGCCAGCGATGTTCACGGCAAGAACCATCATGTCGATGGCACCTTCGGCTCCCATGTGGAGCGCATGACCATGGTGCTCGCGGACGGGGCACTGCACATGGTCGACCCGTCGATGCCTCTCTTCTGGGCGACGGTGGGAGGGATGGGTCTCACAGGCGTGATCGTGGAGGCGACGATCCGTCTGCTTCGGATCGAGACGTCGCTGATGTCGGTGGACACCCACAAGCTCGTCGACCTCGATGCGCTGCTCAGCGCCATGGCCGACGGCGACGACTCGTATCGCTACAGCGTGGCGTGGATCGATCTGATGGCCCGAGGTAGGGCCCTGGGGCGAAGTGTCCTGACCAGGGCGGACCATGCCGCCGCCGCTGCAGTCCCCGATGCCGCAGAGCCTCTCCGCTACGGGCCTCGACAGCTGGTGACCGTTCCCCCGGTCGTACCGCGAGGTGGCGTCCTGACACGCTCGACCGTGAGTGTCTTCAACGAGATGTGGTTCCGCAGGGCGCCACGGCACCGGATGGACGAGCTTCAGTCGATCCCGTCGTTCTTCCATCCCCTCGATGCCGTCGGCGACTGGAATCGTCTCTACGGGCGGCGCGGGATGGTCCAGTACCAGTTCGTCGTTCCGTTCGGACAGGAGGCGACATTGACGAGGATTGTCGAGAGATTCGCCGAGAGTCGGATCGCATGCTTCCTCGCCGTGCTGAAGCGCTTCGGTCCGGAGAACCGCGCGCCGTTGAGTTTCCCGCAGCGCGGGTGGACCCTTGCACTCGATGTCCCAGCGGCCGCTCCGGGCGTGAGCAGCCTCTTCGTCGAGTTCGATCGCCTCGTGCTCGATGCGGGTGGCCGCCACTACTTTGCCAAGGATGGTTGTACGACGGCCGCAGCGGTCAGGCGGGGCTATCCCCGCCTCGACGACTGGCGCGAGATTCGGCGACACGTCGATCCGCACAATCGTTTCCAGAGTGATCTCGGGAGGCGACTCGAATTGATCGATCGCGTGGGAGGTGCAGATGGCTAACGCGTTGGGAGAACCAACCTCAGTCGTTCTGTTCGGCGGCACGAGCGAGATCGGCGTGGCGATCCTGTCGGACCTGATCGGTCCGACGACTCGACGCGTCACCCTCGCATGCCGCGATGTGGCTGCCGGGGGGCGCGTCGCGGAGCCGTTCCGTCGTGAGGGGTGTGATGTCGAGGTGGTCGAGTTCGAGGCGACCAAGCCCGAGATGGCCGCGCACCTGATCGAGTCGGTATGCGCGCGTGCGGGTGATCTCGACCTGGTGGTCGTTGCGCAGGGCATTCTCGGTGATCCGAGATCGACCGTGTCCGACCCGTCTGCTGCCGAACATCTCCTGCAGGTCAATGCGGTGTCAACGATCGGGTGTGTCATCGCGGCAGGGAGCCGTATGCGCCTGCAGGGCCACGGAACGATCGTCGTCGTGAGCAGCGTCGCAGGGGAACGTGTTCGTCGTGCGAACCCTACCTATGGGAGCTCGAAGGCTGCGCTCGACTCCTTTGCTGTTGCCTACGGTGATCTCGTGGAACCCGATGGTGTACACGTTCTCGTCGTTCGGCCAGGATTCGTGCACACGGTGATGACGCGCGGACTTCGTCCTGCCCCCTTTGCAACAACGACTGATGTTGTCGCCGCAGCGACGGTGAAGGGGTTGCGTTCGGAGCGTCGGGTGGTGTGGGCGCCGCCGATTCTCCGATATGTCTTTATGGTTCTTCGCCATCTGCCGAGTCGACTCTGGCAACGGCTCTCGAAGGACTGATCGGCATGAGTGACGATCTGCGGCGGATCGAGGAACTGGCATCTGAGATGATCGATGCTGGTTGTAGACACATTCACGTCCTCGGCTGGCGCGATCTGGAGGATCCCGACTCGGGTGGCAGTGAGATCCATGCGGATCACTTCATGCGGCGATGGGCAGCCGCTGGACTGGAGATCACTCATCGAACCTCATTGGCTCGCGACCGTCCGTCGTTGAGTGAGCGGAACGGCTATCGGGTGATTCGGCGCGGCGGGAGGATGAGTGTCTTTCCGCGTGCCGTGGTCGCTGAGGTTGCTCACCGCATGGGTCCGAGAGATGCCCTCGTCGAACTCTGGAACGGTGTGCCGTGGATGTCGCCGCTCTGGCACCGGGGTCCCCGACTTGCAGTGCTCCATCACGTGCACGGTCCGATGTGGCGCCAGATGCTCCCATGGCCGGCATCGTCGCTCGGGAGAGTGCTCGAAGCGCGTCTGGCCCCTCCGTTCTACCGATCGACGGACGTCGTGACTGGGTGTAGGGGGGTTCGTGCCGAGTTGGCTGACCTCGGATTTCTCTCGAATCGAGTGCATGTCGTTCGTCATGGAGTGGATGAGTTCTTCTCGCCCGGAGGAGCTCGTTCGCTGAACCCTTCCATCGTCTGTGTCGGGCGCCTGGCTCCGGTGAAGCGACACGATCTGACCATTTCCGCGGCGATCGAGGCGCGACGACGGATTCCGGCGCTCAGACTCGTCATCGTCGGCGAGGGACCACTTCGAGGCGAACTTGAACGGCAGATCGCTGAGGCCGGTGCAACGGAGTGGATCAGTCTGCGGGGCAGGCTGTCAGACGAAGCATTGCGCGATGAGTACCGTGCGGCGTGGCTCGTGATGAGCTCGTCACTTGCCGAGGGCTGGGGAATGTCGTTGACCGAAGCTGCGGCGTGCGGGACTCCTGCAGTCGCAACCGACATCTCCGGCCACCGCTGCAGTGTCGATGACGGCACGACCGGCCTTCTCGTGGGGGAGGAGCATCTCGGCTCGGCTGCCGCGAGTCTGCTCGAGGATGCAACTCGTCGGGAGACGATGCGAGAGCAGTGTCTTCGTCGGGCCGGCGAACTGACCTGGGACGCCTCAGCTCGAGGGATCCTCGGATGCCTTGCCGCTCAGATCATCTGACCAGTTGATCAGGGCGCGATGGATCGGTTCACGTCAGCTGTGTGGCTCGACGCGTTCGCCAATGACGAGGAGACTCTGGCCGAGGGGAGGTGCAACTCGTCGCTCCACTCGACTCATGACGGGGACGACGAATCGATCGAAGACCAATGCGAGCCGACCAGCAGTGGGTGTCGTGCCGAGGAGTCGCACGACGATGAGCCACGCGAAGAACCCGACGAAGTTCACATATCTTGCTCGCCTGACTACGAACCCTTTCTCCTCGCAGAGCGAGACGAGGTCTCGGCGTCTGTACCGACGAAAGTGTCCGATCTGGTGGTCGAATCGTCCGTAGAGGATGTCGAACGCCGGCACCCATAGGATGACCCGGCCATTCGGAACGAGGTGATGGTGGATGGTCTGGAGTGCCTTCCCGTCATCCTCGATGTGCTCGAGCGTGTTGACGAGGACTACTGCGTCAAAACGATGATCAGTCGGAAGATCGTCAATCGTTCCGTGAACAATTCGCGCCTCTGCCTCAGAGAGCGTTTGCCGAAGTGCGCCTACATGCGTCGACGACGGTTCCAGCGCTGTCAGGAAGTGATCCTTCGCAATGAGCGAAGAGATGGTGCCGCGGCCTGCGCCGACCTCAAGGACGCGCTCACCAAGTTGATCGGAAAACGCGTCGTATATCCAGCGCGAGTAATTAGTTGCACCCTCGAGCGACTCGAGTACGGCTTCGAGACGTTCATCGGCCTGCCCGAATGTTGTCGGCGATCGCGGATGAGGCCTAGCCGCCGTCATCTATTCTCGCCTGCCTTGATGATACGTATGCCGAGGCTCGAATATCTGAGGATGCAGTAGATCGCTCTGAACGCATCCTTCAGTCCGATCTTCTTGCCCTCGGCGTAGGTACGTCCGGCGTAGGAGATACCTACCTCATAGACCGCCCAGCCGCCTCGGGCGACCTTCGCAGTGATCTCCGGCTCAAACCCGAATCGGTTCTCCTCGATCACAATCGACTGGATCACCTCGCGACGGAAAGCCTTGTAGCACGTCTCCATGTCGGAGAGGTTGAGTCCGGTGAACATGTTTGAGATGAGGGTGAGCGCACGGTTTCCCAAGGAGTGCCAGAAGTACAGCACGCGATGGGGCCGACCGGAGAGAAAGCGCGATCCGTAGACGACGTCTGCCTTTCCGTCCAGCAGTGGATCGAGGAGGATCCCATACTCGCCCGGGTCGTACTCGAGGTCGGCGTCCTGAACGATGACGTAATCGGACGACGCCAGCTGGAATCCGGTTCGGAGCGCAGCTCCCTTTCCACGATTCCGGTCATGGAACTCCACTCGGATACGGGGGTCGTTGAGGCTTGCGAGCACCTCCCGAGTGCCATCCGTGGATCCATCATCGACGACGACGACCTCCTTCACCCACGGAGAACCTGTGACACGCTGGAGAAGCTCCGAGACCGTGGCCTGTTCGTTGAAGCACGGGACCACAACGGTCAGACACTGACGGGGCACGTGTGCCACGAAGGCAGCATAACCTTGCCATCGTGGTCAATCATTTCACTTCTCTGGGGCAGACCGGAGGCCACTTCCGTCGCCGTCTGGCTATGGTCGTTCTCATCGGTGCTGTGGTGCGCATCGGAATGCTGCTCACCCGTTGGAGTTCACCGCTCCCTTTCAGTGATGCGGTCTATTTCAGCGGGCAGGCGCGTGAACTTGCCCATGGAGTGTGGTTCGTCGACCCCTTTACCGGACGTCCTGACTCCTCGCATCCTCCACTGACGACCATGGTTCTCGCGCTGGTCAGTCGACTCGAACCGGTGGTGTCGATGCAGCGGTTGGTGACTGCACTGATCGGGATTTCGACGGTGGCGGTGATTGGTCTTCTGGCCCGACGAGTTGCCGGCGACAGGGTCGGAATCGTTGCTGCTCTCATTGCGGCGGTCTATCCCAACATCTGGTTGCCGGACGGACTCGTGATGGCGGAGAGCATTGCCACGTTTCTTGTTTGTGTGACGATGTATACAGCGATGTGTTGGTGGAGCCGACCATCGATTTGGACTTCAATTCGGCTCGGAGCGGTTCTCGCGCTCTCAGCGCTTGCCCGGAGCGAACTTGCCCTTCTCGGGATCGTGATCGTTGTTGGCCTACTCATCAGCGAAAGGGGCTCAGGTCGGCCAGTTCCGTACTCGAGGATCGGGTTGGTAGCACTGACCTCCGGAGCCTTGGTCTTGCCGTGGGTCGCCTTCAATCTCATTCGATTTGAACGCCCAGTGCTCTTCACGACGAACGAGGGGGCATTGCTCCTCGGCGCGAATTGCGAGGGCACGTACTACCCGCCTGATGTCGGAGGCTGGTCGTTTCTCTGTGTGATCGCAGAGGAGGCGAGGCTGGCGGAGTTCTCTTCGATGGATGCCTCCGAGCGCTCTCATCACTATCGGGAAAGGGCCCTCGAGTACATCTCGAATCAGCAGACTCGACTCCCAACCGTGATCACATTCCGAGCGCTCAGGGTGCTCTCGGCCGCAAAGCTCGATCAAGTGATTGCACAAGATGTAGGTGAGGATCGAGAGCGTTGGGCCGTGGTTCTCGGCATCCCGATGTTCTGGGCGCTGTCACTCCTGGCGTTTGGTGGAGGTCGGAAGCTCCGGTCAACTGATCTGAGTATCCTCATTGCACCGATCGTGGTTGCTGGTCTCGTTGCGGTGGTGTTCTATGGGACGCACCGCCTGAGAGCGCCTGCCGAACCCTCGATCGTCATTCTCGCATCGGTTGCGGTGGTTCACTTCTGGGAGCGGAGGACGAGGCATCCCCTGTTGGTCGAAGACGACGTAGGTTCACAAGTGAGCCGATAGTGAGGAGTACGACTGCTGACAGTGCGTAGCGGTGAAAGTGGTCGAACCGGAATGGCCACCCGGAATCCGATGGAAAGTCAGTGCGCGCCTGTGTGACTGCAATCAGAACGGCGATGAGGACGAGCGCAATTGCACCGACGATAGGTGCCAGGCGGATCCGTCGGGTAGCAACGATGAGAATGGCGAGGGGCAGATAGGCGAGGAGGGCCTCCGGCACGACGATCACCGCTGTGACCGCTGCTCCGGTAAGTGATGCGAGGATTGCTTGACGTCGCGTGACTGGGCCCCGCGTCGAGAGGTTGAACCGCGGCGTCCCCGACGACCGTTCTGTCGTGATGCGTCGACGCCACGGCAGCGTGGCAGCGGCACAGGCAAGGACCGCGAACGCCGAGAGGATGATCGAGGTGGTGACACCCCGCTGCGCCGTCCATGTCATGACCAGTGTGCGCGGTACGTCAGATGGCTCGAGGAGCCACCCGTTGAACCCGCCGCCCACACGGTGAGCGACACCGAGCGGCAGTCCATCGAGAGCCGCCTCCCACGCCGAATTGTGTCCCTCGCCGAGAGTCACCCAGCATGACCGTGCGCACGGTGGGACCTCCACTATCCGACGTGTTCTCGTGCGCGTTGGTAGGAGATTCACAGCAGAGTTAGTGGGAGAGGTCCGCACGGCGCCTTGTTCGGCGAGTACGACTCGATCAACAGTCAGCGGGACCTCCGCGAGCATGGCCTGGAGACGATGAGTCCCTTCTACGAGAGTGAGGTTTCTCACCGGTTCGCAGAGACCGACGTCGACTGGCTGTCCCTTGCGTAGCGCCTGTGTGGACTTCGCATCGACATGAATTCCGACTGGAACGCCATTGATGGAAAGCAGGTCGTCGCGGCAGCCAAGAGTCTCGAGAGGATAGCCGGGGGACGCGTTTCCAACGCCGAGGATCTCGCGGATCGATACAGGTAGCGTCACACTGTCTCCAGCAAGACGACCGAGTCTTGTGCGTGGACGAATACCTGTCACCGTGATGGACAGGTCAGCTGTTGTGATCGCGCTCGGCAGCCGGAGGCTACTGATGCCCCGCGAGTCTGGGGGAGAAACGCTGACGTCAAAGCTTGTCGACCCCGATCTAACTCGCAGTTGAGCAATAGTCGAGTGCGCAGTATCAGTGGATTGAACGAGACGAAGCTCGCTGATCGTTCGTGCCGAGTCGAATGATGCCGACAAACTTGTACCGATCACCTGGCCAGCAGGAGAGGTCCACGCGGTGGAGAGGTCACCGTCGAATGCCTTCTCACCGAGCGAGTCGAGAGACCCTCGAAGTCGGTGGTTGGCAACGACGTTCAATCCGAGCAACGGTACGAGGTCCTCATCGGAGGCACGCCGGTCGAGGCGCAGCGTCACGGTGAGGTCGAAGGTCCGCCGACCAGGCACAGAGAACTCCCGCAGGAGCAACGGCTCCGGGTCGCTTCGCCACTGGTCGAGCGGATCTACCCGCAGGCGTGTGAGGACAATGGCCATAGGAGTGCTCGCCACCACTTCTGGCGGAAGTTCCGTGGGAAGGCGGACGATCTCTGGGTTCTTGCCGAGGCCGAGTTCGGCGAATCCAACGCCGGCCGAGGTTCCTGCGCTCCCCGCCCGCGGTCGGATGGACTCGACGGTGATGGACACAGGAACGTTCGGCGGCACCGCAATGGGCTGCCCTGGGGGCTGCAGGGAACGCCTGTCCAGCATCACCTCGAACGACGGAAATCCGCGGGGAGTCACGCGGATCGATGCAATCTCGTCAATCCATGTCGAACCCTGCGGTTGGATGAGTGTGAGCTGACCATCGGTGCGTGAGACTCGGATCGAGTGTCCGATCGCTTCACCGAATGCTGAGACAATCCATGCGGTGTCGAAATCACCATCGACGGCCATTGCCGGACCATGTTCAGGCATATAGCCATACGGATCCCCATAGCCAGTAGCGCGCACGTCGAGGCCCGAGTCGACGACAGTAATTGTCTGGTCCCCTTCGGTCTGTACCGGAAACAGTGGGAGGCGGACGTCGCGGTCGTCCAAGCGCAGCGCCCACGGTTCGTCGAGTGCCGGTTCGGTCGCGCCGACCGTGTCTTGGGTGCCGCGCCAGTGTCTGGCACGTTTGCGATTCGAGTCCGTGAGGATCAACACTGCGGGTCGAGTACCGGACGGCACACCGTCCGCTGCATAGAGGATGACTTCATCGCCGAAGAGGAGTCCGGCCGCAGCCGCATCGATGATGCCGTCGCCGCTCCCCACCAGCACGACCTCACGTGAACTGAGCCGGACGATCGAGATCGGACTATCGATACGCGCGAGTGTCACTGGTGCGACCGGGCGATCAGCCTCGGGTTCCATCACCAGCGAATCGAGGGTCGGGACACTCGGCGTGTTGACTCGTGGTTCGCCGAACTGGAGACTCGAACGGATGCCGGGCACCTCGGACAGCACTCTCAGCACAGTGATCGGATGTGGGGTGCGGTATCGCTCGAATGCACTGTCCCCGGGAATCCAGAGTGTCTCCACAGCCAGAAGCCGCGAAATCGGGGCTATCGACCTTGGGTCGATCACCCCGATCTGGACGCGGTCGTCGAGTGCATACAGAAGGTCCATGGCCCCAGGGGATCCGAGCGGGAGAAGATCGCGGCCGAGGAAGGGGAGGGCGGTCAGGCCTGGAAGCGGGGGGTCGAGGGTGTATCCCCATCGGAACGCACTGAAGTCGGACCCGGGTAGCTGCATGACGCGGTATTCAGAGGATCCCTCTTCGAGTGCTCTGACCGCCTCCAACCAGCTGTCCGGTACACGTTCGTCCCTCGTGAGGGCCTCGTCGACGAGATCGCCGGTGAACAAGGCCGGGAGGTTGAGGATCGCCATGACGATGACTGCCGAGGAAAGGAAGCGACCGACTCGCGGCCTTCGGGCACTCACTGCAGTCACGAGTGCTCCTGCACCGACTGCGAGCCCACAGATGACCATCGGAAGCGCGCGTGTCGAACTGCGGAGAGCGAGCACCGCAGGGTCTCGGGAGTTCTCAGCAAACCAACTCATGAGCAGCGAAGGACTGAAGATGGGATGTACACCGACGGCGACGACGGTCCCGACCGCAACGAGGAGGACGGCAGTCACGCGCTCTCGCCAGTGGAGGAGAACGAGGCCGCCGAGGCAGACTGCGAGGAGCACGGCGCCGAGCATGATCAGCGCCCAGGACGACATATACACATCGGCCGGCTTTGCTACGGGCAATGTTGGATCCCTGTAGTAGGTGAGCCAGTAGCCGAGTCCTCGGAGCACCTCATTGGTCGTTGCGGTGAACGACACGGCTTCAAGGTTCTCCGAGTACGGGAGCACATCGACGCCGTAGTCGCGCTGGGTGAGACTCATCGAGATCCACCACAGCGACACGGGAACTCCGACTGCCGTCACGCCAGCGCATGTCGATGCGACGCGACGCCACGTGATGTCTCCCCGAATTGCGGCGCAGATGAGCCAGATCAGCGGACCCGGCGCAATCATCAACAGGGCCGTGACATTCACTGCACCGATGGTTGCGAGAACGAGGCCGATGGCGCCGAAGTAGCTCCAACGGCGTCGGCCGAGTGCCGCCCCGGCAACGAACGACATCAACCATCCGAATGCTGCCCACGGGAGGAGCATGGCGGACGTCCGTGATGCGTACGACAACACGTATGGGGAGAGTTGGTAGACGAGCCCTGCGGTCAGCGCGCCGCTCGGCGAGAGCCCCCATCGGAGCCCAAGGTGTCGCACACCGAGTCCGGCGATGAGGAAGAGCGAGCCGACCCAGAGTCGGTGGGCGACCCAGTCGGGAATGGCGAGCTGGTCGAAGATCCAGTACCACTGACCTTGGGGCCACAGATACGAGATGGTCTGATGAGGGACCCAACCGGCGAACTGCCGGGTGTCCCAGGTGATCGGGGCATCGGAGATCAATCGCCCCGGGTTCAGATAGAGGTAGAGCTTCGTGTCGGCAACCATGCGCCCGGGGCGCGATGCGAGAAGAGGAACGTACGCAATGAGCGCCATGAGTCCGACGTGGAGTACTCCCGGTCGGGGCCGCCTCGTCACGGAATCGCTCCATAGACGCCGTACAGGGTGGTGAGCGCGACGAGCCCCACGCTGCAGGACGCGAGGAGCCACGGCCACGCTCCTCGACGGTTCTCAGCGAACCACACTGCGGCGGCGATGACGAGCGGAAACGCTGTGAAGAGGAAGCGTGGACGCGCCGTCACCGTGGCGGGAAGGAGCATCAGGACGATGACGGTCGAGCTGTAGGCCCACCACGCTCCTGGAATCCGGAGCCTTCGTCCCATCCACACCATCGCCGCCATCGTGACCACCGAAGCTGCTGTCACGGTGTTGGTCGGAGATGACAGGGGATGGATGATCGCACGCCAGGTGCGTCGGAGCGCAGTGACGCCGTAGCTGGCTCCTTCGCCCCATGCCTCGCGCTGGACTCTGAACCACACTCCCGGCTCCCCGGTGTACCGGCCCAGCCACCATTGGAAGGTGACGAACCCGATTGGGGCGAACGCGAGTGCGACGAGCGCCCGCCAGTTTCGGTCCCGCCGAATTGCGACGAATGCGGCAATGCCACACGCCATGACGAGGGCAAGTCCGTTTGGCCGCGTTGCTGTACCAACAGCCGCGAGCAGCCCGGCAAGCAACCACTTCTCTTGACCGAGGGCGAGCAGACAGCCGGCTGCGAGCACGACGAGCAGTGCCTCGGTGTATGCGAACGAGAGCACGAAACTCCCGGGGAACATCGCCACGAACACCATGGCATGCCGCGCGGACTCGGGACCAAAATGGTCGCGGGCGAGGAGTCCGCACAGATAGACGAAAATGCCTCCGAGAAGCAGATTGATGCCGAGCGCGGCGACCACGTCGCCGCCGGGGGCGATCGAGTCGATCGTCCGCACGAGCCACGGATACGCCGGAAAGAACGCTGCGCGGGCATCAAGGACGTCGTAGGTGACATCGGGACGAACGACCGTCGGATAGCCGAGGCGGACCAAACGGAGATACCACAGCCCGTCCCATGAGGTGAGGACGTCGACGATCGGCCCACCGGCTGTTCGCGAGATCGCCTTGTTCCAGTAGTACGGATCGGCCCACGGGGCGAGTGGGAAGAGTTCGAGTCGACGGTTCTCATCGGCGCGGAGTTCGGCCGCCACGAGGGCTGCGCCGACAATCACTAGAACGCGTGAGAAGGCGTACGCCAAGAGTCCCTCGCGGATCGACCGAACCCACCTTGATGGCGGTGGGTCAACGTGAGAGGTAGGCGTGGAGGTCATCGGAACGGCGTCAGCGCGGCACGGGAGACAAACGCTAACAGTTTGACTCGGGCCGGTATGGTTGATGGCGGTGACCACCCTCTCGTCGCGCCGACGGCAATTGACGGACGACTGAGCCGTGCAACAGACGTACTGGCCGGCACTCGACGGACTTCGGGCCATCTCGGTTGTGATGGTGTTGTGCTTCCACCAGGGATTCATGTGGATGACCGGCGGCTACATCGGCGTGTCGGTCTTCTTCACGCTCTCAGGCTTCTTGATCACAACCCTGCTGATCGCCGAGTTCGATGAGAGTGGACGGATCTCGCTCGGCGATTTCTACGCTCGACGACTGAGGCGTCTGTTGCCCGCCTCACTTTCGTGCCTTGTTGGCGTAGCGATCGTGGCACGACTTGGTGGATTTTCACTCGCTGAGGATCTCGAGATGGCCGTGCTTGCAGCTCTCGGACAGGTCGCCAACTGGGAGATGCTCCTCGGCGGGTCGAGAATCGGTAACTTCCGGGACTTCTTCTCGCCAACAGCCCACTTCTGGTCACTTGCTATCGAGGAGCAGTTCTACTTGCTCTGGCCGATCACGCTCGCGTACATCTGTTCTCGTGCCCCCAGACACCGCTCACGCGTCATTGTCGTTGGCGCCTTCGCGCTTGCCGGGGTCGCGGCGGCACCAATTGTCGCAAGAGTATTCGGACCTGACGCAGCCTACTGGTCGACGCCGGCCCGTCTCGGTGAGGTCATGATGGGCGCACTTCTCGCCGTTGTCTCGCGAGGGGGCAAGGTTCCTGAGAGGCATCACCGCATGGTGGTTGTGCTCGGAATTGTTGCCGCAGCGGGCATTGTCGTGGCAGCTGTGTTTCTTCCGAAGTCCGGTGGCCCTGCCTTCTCAGGATGGCTCGGTGTCGGATCGGTGCTCTCCTGTGGAGTGGTGGCAAGTGCGCTCATCCGCGGGCCGATGACCACCCTTCTGTCGTCCACTCCGCTCGTGATGCTCGGTCGAGTGTCGTACGGTGTCTACCTCTACCACTGGCCGATCTTTCTCCTGATTGCCACTGGCAACTCCTCGATCGCAATCTTCCTCGTCCGAGTGACTGTGACCCTTGCGCTTGCCAGCGCGTCGTACGTGTGGCTCGAGCGCCCGATCCGACTTCGCCGGTCATCCAACGGGTCAACTGGTCGCGTTGCCGGATTGTCGGTCGCCGCAGTGGCGCTGGCTGTCGTCATGATCGTGCCGTCTGCGCCCCGTTAGCACCGACGCAACGCCGAAGCCAGCGTCGTTCTCGGCCGTTCTCGGTCAGTGAGGTCGGAGGGCGACAGAGGTCTCTGAGAGGGGGTGGTGACATGCGACGAAATGCTCGTCGTCGACTTGCTGCAAGGTGGGCTCCTCCGATGCGCAACGTTCAGTCGCTGCAGGGCACCGCGGATGGAATCGACACCCAGCAGGGGGGAGTACCGGCGACGGTGGCTCCCCGTCGATAGCCGATCGGCCGACGACGACATCTGGATCCGGAACGGGGATCGAGTCGAGGAGGGCACGGGTGTAGTGGTGCGCGGGTGAGCGATAGAGCGCCTCGCTGGGGGCGATCTCGCACATTTTCCCGAGATACATCACGGCCACTCGGTCGCTGATGTTCTTCACGACGGCGAGATCATGAGCGATGAAGATGAGGGTCAGCCCGTGACGCGCCTTGAGATCCTCGAGCAGGTTCAACACCTGCGCCTGGACGCTGACGTCGAGTGCGCTGACCGGTTCGTCACAGATGATGAGTGTCGGATCGAGGACGAGCGACCGTGCGATAGAGATTCGCTGGCACTGCCCACCTGAGAACTGATGGGGCTGGCTCTCGGCGGCTCGCTCGGGATCGATGCCGACCTCTTCGAGGAGCGCGTCGACCCGCGCCAACTGTTCGTTTTCAGTTCCACGGTTCCAGATCGCGAGGGGCTCGCGCACTATGTCGCGCACTTTGCGGCGTGGGTTGAGCGATGAGATGGGATCCTGGAAGATCATCTGCATCTTCGTGCGCGCCTCACGCATCGACGATCGGCTCAGCGAGGTGAGTTCGACACCGTCGAATTGAATCGATCCAGCAGACGGACGGGGAAGCTGCATGATGGCCTTGCCCGTGGTGCTCTTGCCGCACCCACTCTCGCCGACCAGCCCGAGCGTCTCACCGCGACGGACGTCGAAACTGATCCCGCTGACGGCATTCACCTTCAGGCCGGTCCGGCCGACGGGGAACTCGACGACGAGATCCTCGACGCGCAGGAGGACGTCGTTCGTCGATCGCAGGTGGTTCTTGCCTGTGCCAGCCACTAGTTCATCCTCCGTGCCTCGAGCTGTTCCTTGCGCTCGCGGTACTCAGGTGAGCCAACCGGATACCAGCAGGCAAACGTATGGGTCGGATCATCGGCTGTTGCCATGAGGGGCGGCTCTTCCGCACGACAACGCTCTCGTGCGTACGAGCAGCGGTCGGCGAAGCGACAGCCGGTGGGCGGATCGAGGAGACTGGGCGGACGGCCAGGGATCGTCGACAGGCGGGTGTGATTTGCCTGGTCGAGACGCGGGATGCTCTGCATCAATGCTTCCGTGTACGGCATGCGCATCGACGAGAAGAGTCGTCTCGTCGGGGCCTTCTCGACGAGTTTCCCGCCGTACATGACAGCGATCTCGTCGGTATGGCCGGCGACCACACCGAGGTCGTGTGTGACGAGCACCAGCGACATGTTCCGATCGCGACGCTGCTCTCCGATGAGGTCGAGAATTTGCGCCTGCACCGTGACGTCGAGCGCCGTGGTCGGTTCATCGGCGAACAGCACCGTGGGTCCACACGCCATGGCGATCGCGATCATGACCCGTTGACGCATGCCACCGGAGAGCTCGTGGGGATACTGGTCGAGACGACGCTCCGCCTCGGGGATCCGCACATCCTGGAGGAGTCGCCTCGCAGTCGCCCGCGCATCAGTGCGCGACATGCCGAGGTGGCCACGCAGCGGTTCTTCGATCTGCCGTCCGACCCGCATCAGCGGATTGAGCGAAGTCATCGGATCCTGGAAGATCATCGCCATTTCGCGACCCCATACCTCGCGCATCTGTCGAGGTGGCCGGCCGAGGATCTCAGTTCCTCCGAACTTGACCGAGCCGCTGAGCAACGTCGAACGCTGGGGAACGAGTCCCATGATCGTTCGTGACAGCACTGTCTTTCCCGAGCCGGACTCACCGACGATCCCTAGCGCGCGCCCACGTTCGAGTGTGAACGAGACGCCATCGACAGCACGAACGACGCCGCGGGGTGTCCGGAAGTGGGTCCGGAGATCGACGACATCGATCAAGGTGCCCGCCGAGGTCCGACCGTCTGTCTGCAGAAGCTGGCTCACAGCGCCGCCTCGCGAATGTCGAAACGACGGGCGAAGCGATCACCGAGCACGTTGAACGTGAGGACGGTGATGAAGAGCATCACCGACGGAAAGATCGTCGCCCACCATGCAGAGTCGATCTTCTCTCGGTTCTCGGCAATCATCTTCCCCCAGGACGACGATGGTGACTCGACGGAGTACCCGAGGAACGCGAGCCCCCCTTCGGCAACCATCAACACGGCGACGCCGGTGAAGGCCACCGACACCATTGCCGGCACGAGGTTCGGGAGGATCTCCCGGAAGAGAATGCGGGATCTCCCGGCGCCGAGGCTGCGCGCAGCCAGGACGAACTCGCGCTCGCTGAGGCTGAACGTCTGTGCCCTCACGATCCTGGCAATCGGCGCAATCGAGAGGAGGGAGAGCACGATGGTGACCGACCAGGTCCGCGTGAGCCACCCGACATCTGCTGCGAGGACGTCGAGTCGGCCAACGACGAGCACGGCGAGGATGAGTGCGGGAAACGAGAGCAAGACATCGAGCACGACGTTGATGACGCTGTCGATCCGTCCTTTGAAGTAGCCCGCAACGAGACCGAGGGCGCCACCAACGACGATGCCGACGACGATGCTCGCAACCGCTACGCGCAGGGAGATCTGAGCGCCGTAGATGCACCGTGCGAAGACGTCGCGTCCGAGTCGATCACTTCCGAACCAGTAGTCGATGCCGGGACCGATCCCGTAGTTGGTGAACTGCTTGCTGCGGTCAGTTGCGTAGCGGATGAATGGGAGATAGTCGGCGAAGGCGGCCATGAATGCAAGGCCGACGAGCCAGATGAGCGCGAGCGCACTGCCGACGGTCAGGAGTCTGTTCGGTGGACGCCGTGGGCGCCGGTCGTCACTCATGCGAGGGCCCTCGCCTGTCGAATCCGTGGATCGATCAGTGAGTAGAGGAGATCGACGGAGACGTTCACGAGTACGACTGCAGCAACGACGGCTGCGGTGATCGCCTGGATGACGAGAATGTCGTTCTGCTGGACAGCGATCACGAGACGAGTGCCGATGCCGCCCACTTGGAAGAACTGTTCGGCGACCACGGCACCGCTGATCAGGCCCGAGAGTTGGAGCGCCACGCTGGTGACGAGCGACAGGATCGACGAGCGCAATGCGTGGACCCACAGCACCCGGGTGGGCGACACCCCCTTGGCGCGGGCGAGATTGATGAAGTCACTCTGAAGGGTGAGGATCATGTCGGCGCGGAGGAGTCGACTCCACGCAGCGCCGAGCCCGACAGCGAGGGTGAGCGAGGGGAGGAAGAAGTTCCTGAAGTGCTCGATCGGGTTCGACCAGGGCGCGACGTAGTCGGGGATGTTCGGGAAGAACGAGGATCGGCTGGCGACGGCGTACAACAGCACGACGGCGAGCACCAGCTGTGGGGTCGACAGCGAGGCGAATGAGCCCAGACTGAGCACTCTGTCGAGGGCGCTGTCGCGCTTGTAGGCCGAATAGACGCCGACCGGAACGGCGATGAGCAGTCCCAGCACGATGGCCCAGAACCCGACCCAGATCGTGCTCGGACCACGTTGCTGGAACATGTCGACGACCGACTGGTTCTGGGCATAGGAGTAGCCCATGCGACCCTGGGCGATGTCGGCGATCCACAGCCCGTACTGACGTCCGAGACAGGGCAGGTAGCTGGCAACACCCTCACACTTCTCGACATAGGGATAGTCGGCCCTGACCTTCTCGATCACTTCCGGTGCCACCTGGCCCCCGGCGAGGTCGCGGAGGGGATCCTTGCTCCCGATCCGGGTCGCGAGCATCACCAGAAACGTGACGACGACGAACACGAGAACGAACCGTGCCAATCGTGTCAGCGCATAGCGCACGGAATCTCCTTGAGGGCGGTGTTCATGTCGTGGGGGGGGGGGGGTAGGG
>JBJSXI010000082.1:0-3767 GCA_046086305.1 Ilumatobacteraceae bacterium | reverse complement strand
GAAGCAGATCGACATCCGCACGGGTGTGATGGTGAAGGGCCACACGCCGAATGGCCAGGGCGGCACGGTCGTGTCGTTCGGTGAGGGTGAGCAGATCGAGGTCGACGCCGTCGTGGTGTCGGTCGGTCGTCGACCCTTCGCCGATTTCCTCGGACTCAGCGGAACGAACGTGAAGGTGTCCGATCGTGGTTTCGTGGAGGTCGACGCGTGGTGCCGCACCACCGAACCGGGTGTGTACGCCATCGGCGATCTCATCGACACGCCCGCACTCGCGCACGTCGGCTACGCCGAGGCCATCCTCGTGGTGAAGCACCTGCTGGGCGAATCGCCGACACCGATCGCCTACGACCGTGTGCCGTGGGCGATCTACTGCCACCCCGAAGTGGCCTTCGCCGGTCCCGGTGAGGAGGCTGCCCGCGCTGCGGGGCATGAGGTCGTGGTCGCCAAGCACCAGTTCCGCGCCAACAGCCGCGCACAGATCCTCGGTGAACTCGACGGCCTCGTGAAGGTGATCGCCAAGCGGCTCCCCGACGGCTCGGCCGGCCAGATCCTCGGTGTGCACATGGTCGGCCCGTGGGTCACCGAGCAGCTGAGCGGCGGCTACTTGGCCGTGAACTGGGAGGCGACGGTGGCCGAGGTGGCCGAGTTCATCCAGCCCCACCCCAGCCTCACCGAACTGTTCGGCGAGACCGTCCTGTCCCTCACCGGCCGTAGCCTCAACGCCTGACCGGTACCTGCAGGAGGATCCACACATGGCCGACGTCGCGCTGCCCCAGTTGGGTGAGACCGTCACCGAGGGCACCATCACCCGTTGGTTCAAGAAGGTCGGCGATCAGGTCGCCGCCGATGAGGCGTTGTTCGAGGTGAGCACCGACAAGGTCGACACCGAGGTGCCGTCGCCTGTCGCCGGTGTACTCGTCGAGATCCGCATCGCCGAGGGTGCCACGGTGCCCGTGGGCACGGTCATCGCCGTGGTCGGTGACGCGACCGCAGCGCCGACTGCAGCACCGGCCCCCGCAGCCCCGGTCGCGACGCCGACGCCTGCGCCCGCGCCCGCCGCGCCTGCGCCCGCCGCGCCTGCGCCCGCGCCCGTCGCACCCGCTCCCACGCCCGCGGCGCCTGTCGCCGCAGGTGCCGGCGATCCGCGCCTGTTGTCACCCGTGGTCCGCCGACTCGTCAACGAGCACGGCCTCGACCCCGACGACATCCCGGGCACCGGCCCCGGCGGTCGGATCACGCGCGACGATGTGCTCGACCACATCGACCGGCGTCAACAGTCGGGCGCGACACCGAGGTCGGCCCCGGCGGTCGACACGGCACCGGCCCGACCAGCGGCCGCTGCGCCGGTTCCGTCGGTCGCGGCGCCCGCCCCCGTCGTGTCGGGCGGAGCCCGCGACACGCTGGTGCCGCTCACCAAGATCCGTCGGGCCACTGCTGCGCACATGGTGATGAGCAAGTCGGTGAGCGCGCACGCGTTCAGCGTCGTCGAGGTCGACTTCGCCAATGTCGATGCCACGAGGGCCCGGGTAAAGGCTGAGTGGCGGGCGACCGAGGGCTTCGGCCTCACCTATCTGCCGTTCATCACGCGTGCGGTCGTCGATGCCCTCGCCGAGTTCCCTCATCTCAATGCGAGCCTCGGCGAGAACGAGCTCGTGGTGCACGGATACATCGATGTGGGTATTGCGGTCGACCTCGACCACGAGGGCCTGCTCGTGCCGGTCATCCGCTCCGCCGACGCCAAACGCCTCCGGGCGATCGCGCGTGAGATCTACGACCTCGCCGATCGGGCACGTAGTCGAGGCCTCGGGCCCGACGAGATCAGCGGCGGCACGTTCACGATCACCAACAACGGCTCGGCCGGCAGCGTCTTGACGATGCCGATCATCAATCAGCCGCAGGTCGCGATCCTGTCCACCGATGCGATCGTCCGTCGTCCGGTCGTCACCGCACTCGCCGACGGGACCGAGGCGATCGTCATCCATCCGGTGGGCAATCTCGCCATGGCATGGGACCATCGCGCCTTCGACGGCGCCTATGCGGCGGGGTTCCTCGTGCGCGTCAAGGAGTTGCTCGAGACTCGCGACTGGGCCCAGGAGCTCTGACGCTCATGCGGGTGCGCTGGCTCGGCCGTGTGCCCTATCGCGAGGCGTTGGCACTGCAGGAGGGGTTGTTCTCCCACGGCGCCGGCAATCACCTGTTGCTCCTCGAGCACCCGCACGTGTTCACCCACGGTCCACGCGCCGATCTGGCGACGAACCTGCACGTCGATCCGGCCGCCGTCGGCGCCGAACTGATCCCCGTGGCGCGTGGCGGTGACGTCACCTATCACGGCCCCGGCCAACTCGTCGGCTATCCGATCGTCGACCTTGCGCACTCCCTCGGCGCCTCCGACCACGTGTGCTCGATCCAGCGGGTCATCGTCGGCGCGCTCACCGATCTCGGGCTCACCGATGTCGGATGCCTGCCCGACTATCCGGGTGTATGGGTGGGTATCGAGGCCGGTGCACCGCGCAAGATCAGCGCGATCGGGGTGCGTCTCGGCCATGGTCGACACGGCCGGGGACGCACGATGCACGGCTTCGCGCTCAATGTGGATCCCGACCTCACGTACATGCGCGACCACATCGTGCCCTGCGGGATCGCCCACCTGCCCGTGACATCGCTCGCGGCCGAGGGACTGAACGTCGACATGTCGAGCGTCGTGGATGCCGTGGTGGCGCGCGCCGCGCGCGAGTGGGGTCCACCCGAGCGTCAGGACGTCGCCTGGAAGAGCCGCCCCGACGATCTCGCACCGTTCTCTCGAGGTGCGGGCCCGGGTGCCACGCCGACCGGTGCACGGGCAATGGCGCGTCTCGGTGCCGCCGGCGTCGACGAGGGATTGTCGATCTCGACGCGCAAGCCTGAGTGGTTGCGGCCACGTGTGCGACACGGCGAGGACGTGTTGGCACTGCAGCGGACGATCCGACGTCACGGCCTCGTCACGGTGTGCGAGGAAGCGGGATGCCCGAACCTCAGCGAGTGCTGGTCTGATGGCACGGCGACGTTCATGGTGCTCGGCGAGCGCTGCACGCGTGCGTGTGGCTTCTGTTTGGTCGACACCCGGCATCCGGCGCCCCCCGATCCGAGCGAACCGTCACGCGTCGCTGCGGCGGTCGCCGACACGGGGATCGACCACGTCGTGTTGACGATGGTGGCGCGTGATGACCTCGCCGATGGTGGGATGACCCACGTCGGCGCATGCGTGGCTGCGATCCGCGACATCCGCCCGGAGTCGACGATCGAGACCCTGGTCAGTGACGCCCGCGGCGACCACGCGGCACTCGGGGCACTGTTCGCCGTGCGGCCCGATGTGTTCAACCACAATGTCGAGACCGTGGCCCGCCTCCAGCGCGCCGTGCGGCCGTCGGCCGGCTATGCGCGCAGCCTCGCCGTCCTCGCCGCTGCGAAGGTGGAGGGTCTGGTGACCAAGTCGGGGTTCATGCTCGGCCTCGGTGAGACCGACGACGAGGTCGAGGGCCTGCTCGCCGATCTCGCAGCGATCGGCATCGACATCGTCACCATCGGCCAGTACCTACGACCGACGACGAACCACCTGCCCGTGGCCCGTTGGGCCGAGCCGGCCGAGTTCGAGCGCTGGAAGTCCGTGGGCGAGGCGCTCGGCATCGGCCACGTCGAGTCGAGTCCGCTCACGCGCAGCAGTTACCACGCGCGCAGTGCCGCCGTCGCCGTTCGGCTCCTGGCACCGTCGACCGGTTCCTGACGCGACG
>JBJSXI010000081.1:0-8273 GCA_046086305.1 Ilumatobacteraceae bacterium | reverse complement strand
CTCGTCGGCGAAGCCGAGACGCAGTGTGAGCACAGGCGCGGCGAGCACCAGCATGCCGAGCGTGCCGATCCCCAACACCGACCACGGGTGGCGCTGCACGAAGCGACTCCAGCGATACGGCACGGTCTCGCGCATCGGACGCTCGCGTCGCGGCGGAAGCTCGCGACGGAGCGGGCGGATCGCGAAGCCGGCCAGCAGCACCACCACTGCAAGGGGCGCGCCGAGCAGGAGCGGATCGATCGACAGTCCTGCGCCGAACAGAGCGACCGCCACGAGGCCAGCGGCGAGCATGCCGCGCCAGCGCGTGACCTCCATGCGATCGCCGGCGAAGCCCAGCAGCGCGGGCAACAGCGTGATCGACGCGACCATGGTCACGGCCACCGTCGATGCTGCACCGATGCCAAGACCCGAGATGAACTCGAGGCCGATGAGCAGCATCCCGAGGAGCGACACGACCACGGTGACCCCGGCGAACACGACCGCACGACCGGCCGTGTCCATGGCGCCGAACGCAGCCGCCTCACGATCGAGGCCGAGACGCAGGTTCTCCCGATATCGGGTAACGATGAAGAGCGCGTAGTCGATGCCGACGGCAATACCGATCATCGCGCCGAGGGTCGTCGCGAAGTCGGGGATCGTCACGAAGTTGCTGAACAGGGCGACGAGGCTTGCGCCGACGCCCACCCCGAACAGTGCGACACCGATCGGCAGACCCATCGCCAGCACCGAGCCGAACGACAGGATGAGGACGATGATCGCGAAGCCGAGGCCGATCAGCTCGCTCTCCGGTGGCTCGAACTCGGACAGGGCGGCTCCACCCACCTCGACCGTGAGACCGTCGATCTCGGGAACGAGATGTCCGATCTCGTCACCGACCTCGCTCATCTCGAGTTGGTCGAGTGACTCATCGAGGTTCACCGACGCATAGGCGATCGTGCCCGTCGAGTCGATCTGACCGACGCCACGTTCGTCGTAGGGGCTCACGACACTCACGCCCTCGAGTTCAGCAACGGCGCCGAACATCTCGGTCATCGCTGCGCGGATTGCGGGTGTCTCGACACCTTCCTCGGCTCGGAAGACGATCGATCCCGACTGTCCGCTCCCACCCTGGTCGGGGAAGTACTCGGCGAGGAGGTCGAAGCCCGACGCGCTCTCCGACGCGGGGATCTCGAACTCGCTCGAGAACGCCGGGCCGACGACGACGTTGCCGAACACCCCGACCCCGACGAGGGCCAGGATCCACACCGCAAGGGTCGTGCGACGGCGGCGGAAGCACAACCGTCCGAGACGGGCGATCATGGGACGAGCACCCGGCAGGGCGCGCCGGTGAAGACGACGTGGGGGGTCACGCTCCCACGCTACGGACACCGATCGACCGACGCACCACCGAGGTCGTGCCGACCGCGTGGCACCCGACACGCCCCGAGCACGTCGACGTCAGCGCGACCCCATGTACCTCTCGACAGGTGCGAGATCGAACGGGTGAGCGAGCATCACGATCAGGTGATCCGCACCTGCCTCGGCGTAGGCGTCGGCCTGCTCGAGGTCTTCGGGCGAGATGCACACCGTGCGCTCGATGGATCGAGGATCACGACCGATGCGGGCGCAGTGCGCGTCGAGCACCTCGTTCTTGTGACGGAACCGATCAGGTGGGCCGAACGTATTGAGCATGTCGGCGTGTTCGGCGACCAGACGGAAGGTGACCTTCTCGCCGCTGCCACCGATGAGCAGCGGGATCTTGCCGTTCACCGGGGGCGGTGTGAGCCGGCCCATGCGGTCGGCGATGATCGGCAGGCTCTTCTCGAGTTCGCGCAGCCGACCGATCGCCGTCCCGAACTCGTAGCCGTACTCGGTGTAGTCGCGCTCGAACCACCCCGATCCGATGCCGAGGATGAAGCGTCCGCCGCTGATGTGATCGATCGTGCGCGACATGTCGGCGAGCAGGTGCGGGTTGCGATAGCTGTTGCACGTCACCATCGCACCGATGGTCGAGTGACACGTGTCGGCGGCCATCGCAGCGAGCAGGGTGTAGGCCTCGAAGTGCGCTGCATCGGGATCGCCGTACAACGGATAGAAGTGGTCCCAGACCCACAGGCTGTCGACGCCGAGCGCATCGGCCGCCCGCCACGCCGTGCGCATGTCGTTCACCGTGGTGGCCTGGGGATGCAGTTGGACGCCGATCTTCATGGTCGGCACGGTACCGCCGCACCGACCGGCGCGCCGCGCGCATACACCGTTCGTCGTGTCGACGAGATGACATGAGGGTCCGTGACACCCCACAGGTATCCTTCTCGACGACATGAAGAGAGACCCCGCACGGGGTCCGGCAACCTGGGACGGACAGCCCAAGGTGCTTCCACGGCAGTGGCATGTGGCCCCGAGGGGCAACAAAGCGTCCGGTTCGCACACACGCTGTCCGCCCCGTCTGGAGGCAGACGTGGACCAACAACGACCCGACACACTCTGGGGATGCGGCGATCTCGACGCCGTCTTCGGACCTGACGCACTGACGACACCGTGTCCGTGGCCGCGCGCCCGACGCGGCCGAGGTGCCCTGTTCAGCACGCACTCGTGCACGAACGAGACACTGCTCGGGCTGGCCGTGCTCGACGAGGTCGACCCGCGCACCGTGCAAGCCACCCAACCGTCGGTCCTGCGGCACCACGCCGCCTACTACCTGACCGGTCGATGGGAGATGACCGGGATCACCTCGGCCGACAACGGCCAACCGACGAATCGATTCCCGCTGGTCGCCGACGACCTCAGGGGCGGACTCGTGCTGCTGTCGGGTCACCACCGGGCGCTCGCCGCGCTCGTGCGTGGTACGCCACTGCTGTGTCGTCGCCTCCCACTCGCCGAGGTCGACGGTCAGCCGATCGCATTGCTCCCCCATCTGCTCTTCGGCACGACGGCACGGATCAGCCACGTCGTCTGTGACGATCTCGACAGCGCGCTGCGCACCGTACGCTCCGGTCGGGTGGCGCTCGTCGCCGAGCGCACCACTGCCATCAGGGCGTGCCTCGAGCTGGCACCGTCGACCGACCGGCGACGACTCCCGATCGAGCCCGCCGACGCCATCCACCCGTGGGGTGTACGCGCCATCGGCTGGAGCTGGCAGAACGCCGAGGTCGACGTGAGCGGACGCTTCACGATGTGCACCACGTGCGGACAGCTGCGCGCCGACTCGTGCCCCGTCACCGGGTACGACATTCCCGAGCGGTGCGCGTGCGCACCTCGACCGCAGCGGCGAACGGCCGAGGAGGCCGAGACACACATGGCGTGTGCACTGTGCCAGCTCTGCGGTCTGCAGATCACCAAGGGACACCACCGCTGGCGATTCGTCGTCTGCGAACCGTGTCGCTCGGTGGCCGGCGCACTGAACTCGAGGGTCGGACGACAGGTCGCCCCGCCCGGCATCCACACACTGGTCAACGGCGTCGCGCGCAACGACACGGCTGACGCGTCGACCCGTCAGCGACTCGCCCGGTTCGCCCACGAGTTCGCCGACATGTCGGCAGCGATCAGCACATTCGCGACATGGAGTCGGCAGATGATCATCGAGCGCCTGCGCGCCCTCGGCTATCCGGAAGGACTCGAGATCCCACTCGAGGATTACCTCAGCGCATGTGCGCGCGCCGGGATCGGACCCGACGACGGCCCACGCCGATTCGAGGCCGCGCTCCAGGAGCGCTGACCCTCAGCCGGGCCGATCGAGCACCGACGTCCGCCTGCCAGAACCTGACCGAGCCGCGCCCACTCGGCGTGTGAACGGTCGTAACCTCCGAGTGTCGATCACCGAGGAGGCCGACCATGAACCGCACCCGCCGCATCGCCGCCATCGCCACGCTCACCGTGCTCACCGTTGCCGGATCCGTCGCCGCCGCAGCGCGACCCGATCGTCCCGAGCCGAGCAGACCCGCACCGTCGGCCACCGTCTCGGACGACGACGACATGGACGACCCGGACGACGACATGGACGAGCCGACGTCGGAGGACGGCATGGGTCCCGACACCACCGGTCCCGCTGCGTTCGGACTGTGCACGGCGTGGTCGCACAATGCCGAGCAGGCCAAGAAGGCGCCGCCGTTCCGGACACTCACCGAGGAGTTCTGCACCGAGGTCCTCACCGCCGGTCCGAACGGCAAGGGGGCCGAGCGCGCCAAGGGTCGGCCGTCGTCGGCCGGCACCGGGCTCGACCGTGCCGACGAGGCGAGCGACGGGCGTCGCCCCTGATCGCCATCGCGCTCGGGGTGTTCCTCGGCGTTGCCGGTGTCACCCACTTCGTCTCACCCGACTTCTTCGACGCGATCGTGCCGCCCTGGCTGCCGCCGGGTGAACGCTTCTGGACCATCGCCAGCGGGGTGGTCGAGCTCGCCATCGCCCCGCTGCTGATCGTGCCGCGCTGGCGGCGTCTCGGGGGTGTGGCCGCCGTCGCCCTGCTCATCGCCGTGTATCCGGCGAACCTCTACATGGCCTGGGACTGGCGCGACCGACCGGTCGACGAGCAACTGGTGGCGTACCTCCGACTGCCGTTCCAGTTCCTCTTCATCTGGCTCGCCTGGCGCGTCGCACAACAGGCGCGCACGTCGGAGGCTCGTTAGCCTCCTTCCGGTGGCCTCTCAGACGGTGACCGGGTTCGAGTTCGACAACTCGTACGCGCGTGACCTCGCCGAACTCTGCGAGCCGTGGCGTGCCGCCGAGGTCCGAGCGCCACACCTGCTCGCTCTGAACGAGGAGTTGGCCACCGAACTCGACCTCGATGTCGAGTGGCTGCGCTCCGCTGAGGGCACGTCGGTCCTTTCCGGCACCACCGTTCCCGACGGCGCCGCCTCGGTCGCGCTCGCCTACGCGGGCCACCAGTTCGGCGGGCTGTCGCCGCGACTCGGCGATGGCCGCGCCCTGCTCGTCGGCGAGGTCATCGACGTGCACGGCAGACGTCGCGATGTCCACCTGAAGGGCTCGGGCCGCACGCCGTTCGCTCGCGGGGGTGACGGGCTCGCCGCCGTCGGTCCGATGCTGCGCGAACTCGTGATCGGCGAGGCGATGCACGCCCTCGGCGTGCCCACCACACGGGCCCTTGCCGTCATCGCCACCGGCGAGCAGGTCCGGCGCGACACCGTCCTGCCCGGGGCGGTCCTCGTGCGGGTCGCCGCGAGCCACATCCGAGTCGGCACCTTCCAGTACGCCGCACTGCACGGGGGACCCGAGCTCGTCCGCCGGCTGGCCGACCATGCGATCGAACGTCACCACCCGATCGCCCGTCAGCGCGACAACCCGTACCTCGGACTCCTCGCGAGTGTGGTCGACACCCAGGCGCGTCTGATCGCTGCGTGGATGCTCATCGGATTCGTCCACGGTGTGATGAACACCGACAACATGACGATCTCGGGCGAGACGATCGACTACGGCCCATGTGCATTCCTCGATGTGCACGATCCAGCCACCGTGTTCAGCTCGATCGACCACGGTGGGCGGTACGCATACGGCAACCAACCCACCATCGCCCAGTGGAACCTCGCGAGGCTCGCCGAGACGATGCTCGACCTCGTCGCCGATGATCGATCCGTGGCAGTTGCCGCCGTCACCGAGGTGTTGCACGGGTTCGAGTCGTCGTTCCGGATGCACATGCGCACCGGTCTTGCGTCGAAGCTCGGACTCGCAACTCACGACGACGATGACGAAGAGCTCGCAGGGTCGTTGCTCGCGCTGATGCGCACCGAGCGACTCGACCACACGCGGCTGTTCCGTGCGCTGTCCGGTGCCGCCATGGGTGACGACTCGGGGCTCCGCAGAGTGGCGGGTGATCTCACGGCGCTTCGTCCGTGGCTCGACCGGTGGCACCAGCGACTCACTCGAGAGGAGCGTGACCCGGCAACGATCGCTGCGGCCATGAACACGGTGAACCCCGTGTACATCCCGCGCAACCACCTCGTCGAGGCTGCCCTCACCGCGGCGACCGGCGGTGATCTCACCGACTTCGGCGCGCTCCTCGAGGCGGTCAGCGGCCCGTTCGTCGAGCGACCCGGCCTCGACGCGTACGCTCATCCTGCGCCCGAGTCGTTCGGACGATACGTCACCTTCTGCGGCACCTGACTGCCTCACCGAATCGCTCGACCGGCAGCGGGTTGTTACGGTTCCGTGGGAGCGAACAGGAGCACGGAGTCACGATGAGCCATCCGGTCGATGATTGGGCAACTGACTACGACATTTTCGACCCTGCGTACATCGCCGACCCGTTCACGGTGTGGAACGACCTGCGCGAACGCTGCCCCGTCGCGCACACGGAACGCTGGGGAGGCTCGTGGCTCCCGACCACCTACGACGACGTCGTGGCGATCGCGCGCGATATCGAGCACTTCAGCTCGCGCAGCATCAGTGTCATCCCACCGCCCCCGCCGATGCAGGATGGGGGTGAGCTCCCATCGGGCCTGCCGCCGATCAGCTCCGATCCGCCCGTGCACACCTGGGCCCGACGGCTGATCCTGCCGTGGTTCTCGCCGGCACGCGTCGACGACTACGAGCCGCTCACCCGTCATCTCTGTCGCTCGCTCGTCGACGGCTTCCTCGCCACCGGTCGCGCCGATGTCGCTGCCGCCTACGCCCAGCAGATCCCGGTGCGGGTGATCGGCTTTCTCCTCGGAGTCCCCGAATCGATGTCCGACGTGTTCACCGGGTGGGTGCGCGACGTACTCGAGTTCGCCCACGACGAGCAACGACGCGTCGCCGCGCGGAACGAACTTGTCTCCTACTTCGTCTCGCTGCTCGCCGAACGACGACAGCACCCGGGTGACGACCTCATCAGCGATCTGCTCGCCCAGGAGGTCGATGGTGCACCGGTGCCCGACGCACACATCCTCGGGACGGTCGCGCTCACGTTGATCGCCGGCGTCGACACCACATGGTCAGCCATCGGTTCATCGATGTGGCATCTCGCCACACACCCCGACGACCTCCAACGGCTCGTCGAGGAGCCGACCCTGCTGCCCACCGCCATCGAAGAACTGCTCCGCGCCTACTCGCCGGTCACCATGGCGCGCATCGTCACCGAGGATGTCGAGTTCGCCGGGTGCCCGATGCGCGAGGGCGACCGGGTATTGCTCAACTTCCCCGCGGCCAACCGCGACCCCGCCGCCTTCCCCAACGCGGACCGCGTCGTGATCGACCGCGAGGTGAACCGACATGTCGCGTTCGGAGCAGGGATCCACCGCTGCGCCGGATCGAATCTCGCCCGCATGGAACTGCGCGTGGCGATCGAAGAGTTCATCGGTCGCATTCCGTCGTTCCACCTCGACCCCGCCGGCGAGGTGACGTGGGCAGGCGGCCAGGTCCGCGGACCGCGCACGTGCCCTGTCGTGTTCGGCTGACGCCGCCCTACAACCCGATGCGCTGGCGAGCAGCGCTGTACGCGAGCCGTTCGATGATCTCGGTCCGTCGTGCAGGATCGACCACCGGGTGCGGCCGGCCGAGCCGGGGCACCTTGGCGGGAACCTGCAGCCACGGATCCGACATCGCTGCCTCGGTGCGCGGGGCGATGCCGTGACGCACCGTCACTCGCGGTGCGTGTGAGAGCGTGCCGTAGACCACAGTGCGATCGTCGAGAAGAACCCACGCCGAGGTGTCGTTGCTCGCACGATCACGCAGGAGCAGGCTCGCCCAGCCGAGGAGTGCGGCGCGATGTGTCCCGAGTGGATCGGCCTCCTGACCCCACACGGCGAGGCGCAGCCCGGAACGTGCCGTCATGTCGAGGAGTCGCTCACCATGCACCAGTTGGCGACGCGCTTCGTCCTCGACCTCTCTGGTGCGAGAGCTCACCTCCCGGCGGATGAGATCTGCACACGTGGTGCAGCGGTCGTCGTCACTGTGACGCCGGCAGACGGCGAGCGCACATAGCCGGCATCGCCGATCGGCACGATGGCCACATGCGCAGTTCGGCAACACCTCGGTCCTCGCTCCGATCGTCCGGGAGGGTCGCCACCCGACCAGCTGTCCCGTCGAACGGCGTCACGGTACTGTGCGTAACGTTGGAGAGAGTGACATCCAGACCCGTCCCCGAACGGACTCCTCGCGAAATGAACGGCTGGTCACGCGACAAGATCCGAGAATGTCGTCGATGACCTCATGGCGCGAACTCATTACGATTGGATCGATCGCCCGGGATCTCACTGTCGAGGGCATCGCCCGGGCCGCTGGGGTACACGCCGCCGACGCCGAAGCGGCACTGCGTGCGGCCCACGAGGCCGGGGTCCTGCTCGACGGTGTCCTCGAACAGCGAG
>JBJSXI010000080.1:0-49123 GCA_046086305.1 Ilumatobacteraceae bacterium | reverse complement strand
ACGACGACATCGACGCCAGCCGCCGCGCTCGCCCACTCGTCCGGCAGGGACGCCACACGTAGACCGCTGCGCCGCAGCCGCGCCGCGAGGGCACGCGCTGCGGCAGGTGACGGGTGGAGCGCCAGGGTCGGTCCTGCAGTCGCCGCCTCGATGACGATCGGCAGTGGGTCGGTCAGCGGTCCGATCCGATGGAGCGTCCGTCGGATCCCGCCAGTACGTGGTGCCTCACGACGCACCGATCGCGCTGCGGCGGGAGACGGATCGGGGACCATCGTCGGCGGTGATGCCACGACGAGGAACGGACGCAGCCGGGAGGTCCCCCATCGGCGTGCCGCCCATTCGGCGAGTTCGATGATCTCGGCCGAGGGACCGATCGACGACACCCGATCGATCTCGACGAGCCGGTCGACCGCTGCAGGACCGAAGCCGACCACCCATCCCCCGACCCTGCGCCCGTGGAGCGGCACACGCACCCGGGTGCCGATGGTCACCCGCGACGCAAGGCGATCCGGGACGAGATAGTCGAAGACACGATCGAGACCGGTGACGTCAGGAACGACGCGGGCGACCAGCGGTGTGGTGCTGCCGGACGCGTCCGCGCTCACCCGCCGATGGCGCGGGTGAAGTCGTCGAGACGGCTGAGCTGCTCCCACGTGAACGCAGGGTCGGGCCGGCCGAAGTGACCGTATGCGGCGGTGCGGCGATAGATCGGCCGCTTGAGATCGAGGTCGCGGACGATCGCCGCAGGACGCAGGTCGAACACGTCGCGCACGGCCTTCTCGATGGCCTCCTCGGACACCCGCGAGGTGCCGAAGGTCTCGACGAGGATGCTCACCGGATGGGCCATGCCGATCGCATAGGCCACCTGCACCTCGCACCGCGAGGCTGCACCGCTGGCGACCACATGCTTGGCGACCCACCGCGCCGCGTAGGCCGCCGACCGGTCGACCTTGCTCGGATCCTTGCCGCTGAACGCGCCGCCACCATGACGGCCCATGCCACCGTAGGTGTCGACGATGATCTTCCGACCGGTGAGGCCGGTGTCGCCGTGCGGGCCGCCGATGACGAACTTCCCGGTGGGGTTCACGTAGACCTCGTAGGCATCCTCGGCGAACTGCTCGGGCACCGTCGTCCGGATCACCTGCTCGATGAGGTCCGGTCGGATCACCGTGTCGCGATCGATGCCATCCTGGTGCTGGGTGCTCACCAGCACCGAGCGCAGCCGCACCGGCCAGCCGTTCGCGTAATCGATGGTGACTTGGGTCTTCCCGTCGGGTCGCAAGTACGGCAGCGCACTGCTCTTGCGAACCTCGGTGAGCCGTTCACTGAGTCGATGCGCGAGCCAGATCGGCATCGGGAGGAGGTCGGGGGTCTCGTCACACGCGTACCCGAACATCATCCCCTGGTCGCCGGCACCCTGTTCCTCGAGCGCACCTGAGGCGCCCGCCGAGCGCACCTCTTCACTGCGGTCGACACCCTGGGCGATGTCGGGGCTCTGCTCGTCGAGACTGACGATGATGCCGCAGGTGTTGCCGTCGAATCCGTAGCTCGCGTTGTCGTAGCCAATGTCCTTGATGACCTCGCGGGCGAGCTTCGGGATGTCGACATAGCCGGAGGTGGTGATCTCCCCCGCCACGACGCACAGACCCGTGGTGAGCAGGGTCTCGCAGGCAACGCGCCCGTGCGGATCCTGTTCGAGGATCGCGTCGAGGACGGCGTCGCTGATCTGGTCGGCCATCTTGTCGGGATGCCCCTCGGTGACGCTCTCCGACGTGAAGGTGTAGCTGCTCACCTGATGTGGCTCCTCATGCTGGCGTGACGGGACGCCCGCCACGGATCTCGGTGACGGCGTCGAGCACCGCAGCGGCAATCGTACGCTTGTCGGCCAGCCCGGTCGTGACTCTCACCCCGCTGCGGTCGATGATCGTCACGGCGTTCGTGTCGTGCTGGAAACCGACCCCGGGTGCCGACACGTCGTTGGCGACGATCAGGTCGAGGTTCTTGCGGTGGAGCTTGTCGGCCGCCTCGGCGACGAGATCACCGGTCTCGGCGGCGAAACCGACCAGCACCTGCCCCGGGCGCTTGGTGGCCCCGAGTCCCGCAAGGATGTCGACCGTCGCCTCGAGTGCGAGCGCGGGTACCCCGGAACGCTTCTTCAACTTTCCCACCGCAGCCCCGACCGGGCGGAAGTCAGCCACTGCTGCTGCCATCACCACGACGTCGCTCGTCGGAGCGACCCGCGATACCGCCTCGTGCATTTCGGCTGCTGATTCGACGCGCACCACCTCGGCACCCCGCGGTGCGGGAAGGTCGACGGTGGAGATGAGGGTCACCGCTGCGCCACGGGCGAGCGCCTCGGCTGCGATCGCGTAGCCCTGCTTGCCGCTGCTGCGATTGGCGATCACCCGCACGGCGTCGATCGGCTCACGTGTGCCGCCGGCGGTGACCACGAGGCGCACTCCCTTCAGCGCACCGTGCAGTGAGCCGGCATCGAGTACCTCGCAGACCGCCGCGACGATCCGTTCGGGTGCGGCGAGGCGACCAGGACCGTCGTCGCCACCGGCAAGTCGACCTGCCTCGGGTTCGACGATGTGGACGCCGCGTCGACGGAGCAGGGCGATGTTGTCGACGACGGCGGCGTGCTCCCACATCTCGGTGTGCATCGCCGGACACACGACCACCGGCGCACGCGTCGCGAGCAACACATTGGTCAACAGGTCGGTACTCAGTCCCCCGGCGTAGGCGCCGATCAGACGCGCCGTCGCCGGTGCGACGACGATCAGGTCCGCACTCTGGCCGAGGTGGGTGTGCGGAATGCGACCGTTCTCGTCCCACAGGCTGGTGCGGACGGGTTCACTCGCCAGCGCAGAGAAGGTCGCCGTCCCGACGAACTTGGTCGCCGCGTCGGTCATCACCGGCATGACGTGCGCACCGGCATCGACGAGGCGACGGCACACCTCGACCGCCTTGTAGGCCGCGATCCCGCCGCAGACACCGAGGACGATGCGCCGGCCGGTCAGCACGTCGGCCCCGGGTTCAGGCAGGGGTGTCGACGTCCGCGAGGAGTGCGGCCTCGTCGGCGCTCCCCTCGTCGACGACCTCGTCGTGAATCGCCTCACCACGCAGGATCTTGTCGGCGGCGATCTCCTCGAAACCGATGCTGAGGGGCTTTCGCGCAATCGACGACACCTGCGGCGGCACCATGTGGCCGAGACCATCGCCGAGCTGGTTGAAATAGCTGTTGATCTGGCGGGCCCGCCGGGCCGCGAGGGTGACGAGGCTGAACTTCGAGTCGACGCGATCGAGGAGTTCCTCGATCGGTGGGTTCATCATCGTGTCGAACGAGCGGGTGGTCATCGGTCGGCCTCCTCGGAGCGGCCCTTCACTCTACCTGCGGCGCTGCACCGTCCACCCGGTACGACCGGATGATCGCCATCATCTCGTCGAGAGTGCGCTCGAGGTCGTCGTTGACGACGACATGGTCGGCGATCGCCAGTCCGACGGGCTCCTCGTCGAGGGCCTTCTGGAGCCGCTCGTCGACCTTGTCCTCGGGATCACCCCTTCCGCGCAGGCGACGCTGCTGCTCGTCGCGCGACGGCGGGAGGAGGAAGATCAACACGGCGTCGGGATGGACCGCCTTCACCTGTCGCGCTCCGTCGACCTCGATCTCGAGCACGACATCCCGGCCGGCCACCGGTCGCGGCAGCGGGGTGCCGTAGTAGTTGCCGAGGAAGGTGGTCCACTCGAGGAATCCGCCCCGCTCGATCTGATCCTCGAAGCTGACCCGGTCGGTGAAGACGTATGCATCGGGGCTCTCACCCGCGCGACGTGGTCGGGTCGTCCACGACCGGCTGAGCCACAGCTGCGGGTCACGCTCGACGAGCGCATCGACGATCGTGCCCTTGCCGACCCCACCGGGGCCGGACACGATGAAGATCGTCGGTGAGTTGCTCACCGTCGCAGCCTCACCGAGCGAGCAACTCGAGCAGCGCCTGTGCCTGCTGCTGGCCGAGCCCCTGGACGCGCCGATTGTCGGCGATGCCGATCTCACCCATGATCCGGCGGGCCTTCACCTTGCCGACACCGGGAAGTGATTCGAGGAGCGTCACGACCTTCAACTTGGTCGCCGTGTCATCGGTCGACGAGAGCACCTCGGCAAGGGTCACCGAACCTGCCTTCAGGCGGTTCTTCAACTCCGCTCGTGCCGCACGCGCCGCCGCCGCCTTGGCCAGATTGGCCGCAAGTTGTTCGGGGGTCTGGCGGGGCGGACTGGCCATGCGCCGACCCTAGCGTGCGTCCCGTCAGGGCCGACGGTCGCCGCCCGGCAGGGCGTCGAGACCGCCGCGATGCGCCGCTCCGGTGAGTCCACTCGGCGACACCCCACGCGCTCGACACCACGCCAGGAGTTCGCGCTGCACACGCTCGGGTGCAGCGGGGTCGGCGAAGGTGGACGTGCCGACCTGGACCGCCGACGCACCGGCGAGCAGCAACTCTGCGGCATCCCATCCCGACGCCACGCCACCCACCCCGACGATCGGCAGATCGGGCAGGGCCGCGTGGACGTCGAACACGGTACGCACGGCCACCGCGTGCAACGGCCGGCCGCTGTAGCCGCCGCCCCCTGCACCGAGGACGGGGCGTCCGGTCTGCTCGTCGAGCACCATCCCGAGCAGTGTGTTGACGAGAGTGACCGCGTCGGCGCCTGCGTCCTGTGCCGCAGCCGCGACCTCGACGACTCGGTCGGTGTTCGGGCTCAACTTCGCCCACCTGGGTCGACCGCACGCGGCGGTGGCGGCGATCACCTCCGCCGACAGCGCAGCATCGTGGGCGAAGATCCCCCGTCGACCCTCGAGGTTCGGACAACTGAGATTCACCTCCACGGCGATCACCGCCGCCGGTGCCCCGGCAAGCAGTTCCGCCGCCTCGCGATAGTCGTCGATGCTGCGCCCCCAGATGCTGGCGACCACCCGCGCCCCGGCCGCCGCGAGTCCGGGCAGGTCGTCGGTGAGCCAACGGCGGACACCTGGGCCCTGGAGCCCGACCGCGTTGAGCATGCCGACACCGGCCGGATGCACGCGCGGAGCCGGATTCCCTGCCCACTCGTAGGGCGCCAAGGACTTGACGACCACTGCGCCGAGGGACGAGAGGTCGACGTACGGGGCCAACTCCGTGCCGTGACCTGCGGTACCAGAGGCGGTCATCACCGGTGTCGGCAACTCGACCGATCCGACGCGCACCGCCGCCCACGACGCGCTCGACGTCACCGGTGGTACTCCTGCAGCGGACGTACGAGCAGCTCGGTCCCCTCCATCTCGGCCATGCCCTGCACCGCCGCGAGGGCGCCTTCCACCGTGGTGACGGCACTCACCCGGTGCGAGTTCGCGGCCTTGCGGATCCGTTCGCCATCGGTGCGACCACCGCGACCCTGTGGGGTATTGATGACGAAGACGATCTCACCGCTCTCGATCAACTTCACCGCATTGATGCCATGTCCGTCGCTGATCTTGCCGACGACCTGATCGACGTCGACACCGAATCGTTGGAGGTAGTCGCACGTGCCGGTCGTTGCCGCGATCCCGAGACCGAGGGCACGGAGTCGACGCGCCACGACGAGACCGGCAGGTTTGTCGGCATCGGCGAGCGACAGGAACACCGTCCCCGATGTCGGCAGCACGTTGCCCGCCGCCAGCTGCGACTTGTGGAAGGCCCGCCCGAAGGTGCGATCGATCCCCATCACCTCGCCGGTGCTGCGCATCTCCGGACCGAGGGCGGTGTCGACCTCGGGGAAGCGGTTGAACGGCAGCACGGCCTCTTTCACCGCCACGTGACCATGATCGCTCGGCGGGCGCAGCAGACCCTCGCCACGCAGTTCGGCGAGCGTCGCGCCGAGCATGACCCGACTGGCCACCTTGGCGAGCGGCACCCCGGTCGCCTTGGCGACGAAGGGCACGGTGCGGCTCGCGCGCGGGTTGGCCTCGATGACGTACACCGTCGTACCCGCCACGGCGAACTGGACATTGATGAGTCCCCGCACGTCGAGCGCGGCGGCGATCGCGGCGGTGTACCGCTCGATCACTTCGACGACCCAGGCGGGAAGGTTCTGCGGCGGAATGGCGCACGCCGAGTCACCGCTGTGCACACCTGCCTCCTCGACGTGCTCCATCACGCCGCCGATGAGGACCTCGCCGGTGTGATCACGGATTGCATCGACATCGACCTCGGTGGCCTCCTCGAGAAATCGGTCGACGAGGACCGGTCGCTCGGCGGACAGTCCGCCCTCCTTGCCGAGGGTGCCGAACCCGGCCAGTTCGCTCATGGCCGCTGCGAGATGGGTGCGGTCGTGGACGATCTGCATCGCTCGGCCACCGAGCACGTACGACGGACGGACGAGGACGGGATAGCCGACACGTTCGGCGATGGCCGTGGCCTCGTCGAGATCGACGGCTGTTCCACCCGGAGGCTGCGGGATCCCCAACGAGGCGCACAACTGATTCCACTTCTCGCGGTCCTCGGCGAGATCGATCGAATGAGGTGAGGTGCCGGCGATCAGCGCTTCGGGCAGACGACCGGCGAGTTTCAGCGGTGTCTGTCCACCGAGCGAGACGATGATGCGAGGGGGTGTCCCTCCCGCAGCAGCCGTCTCGGCAGCGATCACGTTCACGACGTCCTCATGGGTCAGTGGTTCGAAGTACAGCCGGTCACTCGTGTCGTAGTCCGTCGACACGGTCTCGGGGTTGCAGTTGACCATCACGGTCTCGTAGCCGGCCTCGCGCAGAGCGAAGCTGGCATGGACGCAGCAGTAGTCGAACTCGATTCCCTGCCCGATGCGGTTCGGTCCGCTCCCGAGGATGACGACGCGCGGGCGATCGCTCGGGCGCACCTCGTCCTCGTCCTCCCAGCTGCTGTAGTGGTACGGGGTGAGTGCGGCGAACTCGGCGGCACACGTGTCGACGGTCTTGTAGGTGGGCACGACACCGGCCGCGGTGCGCTCCGCACGCACCACCTCCTCGGAGACGCCCCACAGGTGTGCCAACTGCGCATCGGCGAAGCCGAGCTGCTTGGCCCGCCGCCACCCCCGACGCGACATGCCGGCGATGCCGACCCGTTCGAGCTCATGGCGCTCCTCGACGATCTGGAGCATCTGATCGAGGAACCACGGATCGATCCGACAGGCCTCGTGCACCTCATCGACGGCAACGCCTCGTCGGAGCAACTCGCCCACCTGGAGGATCCGGTCCGGGGTCGGTACAGCGACCGCGGCGAGCAGATCGGTATCGGACATCCCTGCGAGATGGGCCTCACCGGGGTCGCAGCCGAGCCCGAGTCGGCCCTGCTCGAGCGATCGGAGACCCTTCTGGAGACTCTCCGCGAACGTGCGTCCGATCGACATCGCCTCGCCGACGCTCTGCATCTGGGTGCCGAGCACACCCGACGACCCGGGCAACTTCTCGAACGCCCAGCGAGGAATCTTGGTCACGACGTAGTCGATGACCGGCTCGAAACTCGCCGGCGTCGGTCGACCAGACGTCGAGGTGATGTCGTTGGCGATCTCGTCGAGGGTGTAGCCGACCGCCAACTTCGCCGCGATCTTGGCGATCGGGAAGCCGGTCGCCTTGGAGGCGAGGGCCGAACTGCGCGACACCCGTGGGTTCATCTCGATCACGAACTGCTCTCCGGTCGCCGGGTCGACGGCGAACTGCACATTGCTGCCGCCGGTCTCAACCCCGACTCGCCGGATGCACGCGAAGGCCGCATCGCGCATCTGCTGGTACTCGACGTCACTCAGAGTCTGGATCGGGGCGACCGTGATCGAGTCGCCCGTGTGGACACCCATCGGATCGACGTTCTCGATGCTGCAGACGATCACACAGTTGTCGACGCGATCCCGCACGACCTCGAGTTCGTACTCCTTCCACCCGGCGATGCTCTTCTCGATGAGAATCTCGCTGATCGGACTCGCAGCCAGACCGTTCGCGGCGACGCGCTCGAACTCCTCGAGCGTCGACGCGATACCTGTTCCTCTCCCACCGAGGATGTATGCGGGGCGGATGATGACCGGCAGGCCGATCTCGGCAACGACCCGGCGGGCCTCGACCATGTCGTGCGCCGTACCGCTGCGGGGCACGCGCAGGCCGATCTCGAGCATCGCCTGCTTGAACAGTTCACGATCCTCTGCGGTTGCGATCGCCGTCGCGTTCGCGCCGATCATCTCGGGCGTGCCCGGACAGCCGATCAGTCCGCGCTCGTACAACGCCATCGCCGTGTTCAACCCCGTCTGACCGCCGAGTGTCGGGAGAACGGCATCAGGTCGTTCGCGTTCGATGATCCGGGCCACGACGTCGGGGGTGATCGGCTCGACGTAGGTGGCATCGGCGAAGTCGGGGTCGGTCATGATCGTCGCCGGGTTCGAATTGACCAGGATGACCCGGTACCCCTCTTGGCGGAGGACGCGACACGCCTGCGTGCCCGAGTAGTCGAACTCGCACGCCTGCCCGATGACGATCGGACCCGAGCCGATGATGAGGATGCTCTCGATGTCGGTGCGGCGCGGCATCACGCACCTGCCCGCTGGGTCGAGTGGCGGTCGACGAGTGTGGCGAACTCGTCGAACAGGTACGCACTGTCGTGCGGACCCGGACCCGCTTCGGGGTGGTACTGCACGCTGAAGGCAGGCGCACCGATGACCCGCATTCCCTCGTTCGTGCCGTCGTAGAGGTTCAGATGCGTCACCTCGACCGTCCCGGTGAGGCTCGTTGCATCGACGCAGAAATTGTGGTTCTGGCTGGTGATCTCGACTCTGCCCGTTGCCTCGTTGCGCACCGGGTGGTTCCCACCGTGATGCCCGAACGGCAACTTGAAGGTTGTCCCGCCGAGCGCACGGCACAACAACTGGTGACCGAGACAGATACCGAAGACCGGCACTTCGCCGATCAGTCCGGCCACCGTTGCCACGGGCCCCGTCGCCATCGCCGGATCGCCGGGACCGTTGCTCAAGAACACGCCATCGGGCTGGCGCGCGAGGATCTCGGCCGCGGTCGTCGTTGCCGGAACGACCTCGACCGTGCCGATGCGAGCGAGGTGGCGCAAGATCGTCGTCTTGATGCCGAGGTCGATGGCGACGATCCGACGAGGGCCGTCCCCGACGACGTACGGCTCCCTCGTCGTCACGTCGCCGACGAGGTCGACCCCATCGGTCCCTCGTTCGGCAGCGGCTCGGGTGCGCAGTGTCGACTCACCCGCCGTACCGAACGCACCCGGCATCGCGCCGGTCTCGCGGAGGATCCGGGTCAGCCGTCTGGTGTCGACGCCGGCGATCCCGCTCACGCCGAACCGTCGCAGAAGTGCGTCGAGTGAGTCGCCGGCCCGATGATTGCTGTGACGCCGGGCGAGCTCGCGCACGACGACGCCACGACAGAACGGGCGGATCGACTCGAAGTCGTGATCGTTGACCCCGTAGTTGCCGATGTGCGGCGTCGTGAAGGTGACGATCTGTCCTGCGTAGCTCGGATCGGTGATGACCTCCTGATAGCCGGACATCACCGTGTTGAAGACGAGCTCGCCGGAGGCCACGCCGTCGGGCGGATCGGCGCCGATCAACTCCCCCTCGAACACACTGCCGTCGGCGAGGACCAGCGCCGCGTCACGCATCGCCATGCCCGATCGATGGCCGGGAAAGAAGAACGCCCCCGTGAGGGGGCGTGGACAACTGGGACTCGAAGATCACGTGCGCTCCTTCCGTTCGGGCCTCACAGGACCCGTTTCACGGTCGGGAAACGAGGGTACCACCCTCGCACGTGACGGTGTTGGCTCTGCGGTGGTACAGCACCCACAACTGGTTCGACGCAGCGACCTCGAAATCTCCTGCCACCCGCTCCCAGTCGGGGGCCAGATCCGGCGGGACGACCGAGGGCAGGAGGACGTACTCGAGTGTGTCGGCCGCCTCGAGGCATGCCCGGGCCCTCTCGAGGCTCGTGTCGGGGCCGTAGAGCACGACGCGGAACGGGTTCGGGAACTGGTAGATCTCACGCCGACGACTCAGATGCGGTGTGAGCGCATGATGGGCCGCCACTGATGCGTCGGAGGGGACCGCCGCCATGATCTCGCGTGCCGCCACGGCCACGGGATGATCGGCAGGCCAGTAATAGGGCAGATCGCGTCCGATCGGGTCGGTGGCGCCGGGGTTGAGCACCGCACCGAGCGGCACGGCGCCCCACATCAGACTCGACCACACGGAGGTGACGGCGACGGCGGCCACCGCCCGGCGTTTCCAGCGCAGGGGCAGCGCCGCCGCGCCCATGACCGCTCCGATCACCGCTGTCGGCACGATGATGAGCGAGTAGTGGTACTCGATCTGGTACTGGTACCAGTACGTGCTCAGCATGTTCGTGCCCACGACCACGGCGCCGACGAGCGCGATCCCCGGTCGACGGAGGAACGCGAAGGCCACCGGGAACCACATCTGCCACGCGTAGAACGGCCGATCGTCACTTCGGAAGTGGTCGATCACATTTCCTGGACGTTCGATCACCTCGCGTACGAGTCCGGTCGGACCGCCGAAGGGGATGCGCCATGCATTGCGCGTCGGCACACCGATGAGTGACCGCATGAGCACGAACATGCCGAGCAGCATTGCGGCGAGGGCACCGACCACCGTCGCGAGACCGCGCCGGGTGTCACGACGCATCGCCACCCAGATGCCGAGCGGGATGACGACGAGGGCAACGTCTTCCTTCACGAGGAGGGCAAGGACGACGAAGACTGCATAGACCCGCCATCGCCGCTCGATCGCGCCATACAGCGCCATCCCGACGAGCACCCCGAGGAAGCTGTCGGGGTGGTAGTTCTCACGGTTGGTCCACCCGACCGCCGGGTGCAGGAGATACGCCCCGGCGAAGACGAACGCCATCGCATCGCTCCCGAGGCGACGACGGGCGACGAGGAACACCGGCACCGCGCCGAGGGCGATGACGACGGTCTGGGTGGCGAGCAGTGTCCCGACAGCCGGGAACAGCCAGTACAGGGGGACGACGAGCAGCAGGATCAGCGATGCGTGATCACCCAGCAGGTTGCGCCCCATCAGCGTCACGAATGGCGCCTCGAACCTCGACAACAGCCAGATCCCCTGGTCGTACAGACCGAGGTCGTAGGCCGATGTGCCGAGACCGCGATGCACATCGAGGCTCAGCCGGATGAAGTACCACACGTAGACGGCGATGCAGGCCGTCAGCAGGTACTTCCAGCGGCCGATCGACACCACCCGATCGGCGATCTCGAGGAACCGGCGGCCCATCGGCGGCCCGTCAGCGTCCGCGCAGTTCGGTGACGAGCGCGGCGAGCACGCCGTTCACGAATCGACCCGACTCATCGGTACTGAACCGCTTGGCCAGCTCGACCGCCTCGTCGAGCACGACGGCGACCGGCACCTCGGGTCGCTCGAGGAGCTCGAAGCCAGCGATCCGCAGCACCGTGCGGTCGATCACCGGCATCCGCTCGATGGTCCATCCACGACTGTGACGGGCGATCGCCGCGTCGAGTTCGTCGCGTCGTGACCCGACTCCCTCGACGAGGGTCTTCGTCAGGCTGTCGGGCTCGACCACCTGGCTGTTGATCACGTCGATCGGATCGAGTCCCTTGGTCTCTGCTTCGTACAGCAGGACGAGGGCCCGCTCACGCGCGTCGGATCGGAGGTCGTCGTCGGAACGGCGATGGCGTGGCGAACGCGGGGCCACGGCGTCAGACGCGCGTGATGTAGTCGCCGGTGCGCGTGTCGACCTTCACACGGTCGCCGACGTTGAGGAACAGCGGCACCTGCACGACCTTGCCGGTCTCGAGCGTCGCCGGCTTGCGGGCGCCGCTGACGCGATCTCCCTGCACGCCCGGCTCGGTCTCGGTGACGGTCAACTCGACCGCGGCAGGGATCTCGACGGTCACGATCTCACCATTGTGGAACGCGATGATCGCCGTCGAGTTCTCGACCATGTAGTCGGCTGCATCGCCGAGGGCGGCGGGGGCGACGTGGATCTGGTCGTAGCTCTCGAGGTCCATGAAGACGTACTCGTCACCGTCGCGATAGAGGAACTGCATGTCCTTCTTGTCGAGTACCGCCTGCTCGACACGCACACCGGCGTTGAACGTCCGGTCGAACACATTGCCGGTGCGCAGGTTGCGCAGCTTCGTTCGGACGAACGCTCCCCCCTTACCGGGCTTGACATGCTGGAACTCGACGACTTGAAACAGTCCGTTGTCGAGCTCGAGGGTGATGCCGTTCTTCAGATCGTTGGTGGTGATGGCGGGCACGGATCGTCCTTGGGGCTGGCGGTGAGCGAACGGCACCCGACGTCGGTCACGAGGACGAGATCCTCGATCCGGATGCCACCGAAGCCCTCACGATAGACCCCCGGCTCGACGGTCACCACGTCTCCCTCCCGCAGTACGGCCGAACTCGTGCGCCCGAGGAATGGTTCTTCGTGGATCAGCAACCCGACACCGTGGCCTGTGCCATGGCTGAACCACTCACCGACTCCGGCTGCCTCGAGTACCCCCCGGCACGCTGCGTCGATCGCCGCAGCAGGCGCCCCGGGCCGGACGGCCGCAAGACCGGCTCGTTGGGACTCGAGGACGAGGTCGTACATCTCGCGCTGGTGGGCGCTCGCTCCCCCGACGACGAACGAGCGGGTCATGTCGCTGTGGTACCCCTCGACGAGCGCACCGACGTCGATCACGACCGTGTCGCCGTCGCGCAGCACGTAATCGGTCGGGCGGTGGTGCGGCAGGGCACTGTTGTGTGGACCTGCGGCAACGATCGTGTCGTAACTCGGGCCCGACGCCCCCATCTCACGCATCCGCAGTTCGAGTCGGTTCCGCAACTGGGCCTCGGTGACCCCGGCGACGATCGATGGTCCGATCTCGCCGAGTGCCGCATCGGCGATCGCCGCCGCACGCGCGATGAGGGCGACCTCGGTCGCATCCTTGGTGCGACGCTCCTCCTCGACCACTCCTCGCACGGCGACGAGTTCACGACCGATGGCGCTACGCCACTGTTCGTGCACCGTCACGGAGACGTGGTCGGCCTCGAAGCCGAGAGGACCGTCGATCGCCCGACATCGGGCGGCGAACTCGTCGAGCATCGCGGGCACACTCGAGGCAACGGCCACCGTGCAGTCAACCCCTGCCCGTGCGATCTGCTCGGTCGCCTGGAGTCCGTACCGGCCGTCGGTCACGAGCACCACCTGGTCGTGCGCAACGACGAGCACGCCGCTCGATCCGGTGAACCCGGTCAGCCATCGGATGTTCGAGGCGTCGGAGACGACGAGACCGCCGAGATGGGCGCACCTCCGGCGCACCCGCTCGACCCTCGACAGATCGGCCGTCACGACTCGAGCATCCGCGCCACGGCGAGTACTGCGAGTTCGTACCCGTGCCCGCCGAGCCCGGCGATCGTTCCGGACACCACCGGTGACACGACACTCGTGTGCCGCCACGGCTCACGGGCGTTCGGATTGGACAGATGCACCTCGATGATCGGGCCGTCGAATGCAGCCAGCGCGTCGTGCAACGACCAGGCGTAGTGGGTGAGGGCACCCGGGTTGATGATGATCGCCCCAGCCCTCCCACGTGCTGCGTGGATCGCATCGACCAACGCGCCTTCATGGTTGCTCTGGAACGTCTCCACCTGATGTCCGAGCCGTTCGGCCACAGTGCGAACGGCCGCCTCGTGGTCGGAGAGCGTGGCCGTGCCGTACACCGCCGGCTCGCGTTCGCCGAGCAGATTCAGGTTCGGACCGTGGAGCAGGAGGACGAGTGCCACGCGCCTATCGTGCCACGCCACCGTGCGAGTGGGGTCGATCGATCCTGATCTACGACCGATCGAGGTCGGCGAGCGCCGCCCGCACCGCCGCAGGGTCGACGCCGTCGACCACCTCGACCCCGGTCGGTCCGTCGAGCACGAAGGTCATCCCGCCGCCGAGCACCTTCTTGTCGCAACCCATCAGTCGGACGAGTTCATCGAGGTCACATCCGGCCGGGAGAGCGCTCGACAACTCGTAGGCCGACTCGACCACACGACGGTGCTCGGCCACACGCCTGTCGTCGATGCGCCCGAGTCGTCGTGCCAGATGAGCCGCATAGACGAGCCCGATGGCGACCGCCTCGCCGTGTGCAATCGAATGCCCGGTCGCCGCCTCGAGCGCATGGGCGAGGGTGTGCCCGTAGTTGAGCAGGGCGCGTCGTCCACCCTCACGCTCGTCGGTCGACACGAAGTCGGCCTTGATCTCCACGCAGCGAGCGATACGCGCCTCGTCCTCGAGCGCGAGGAGGTCGTCACCGGTGAGGAAGTGGTACTTGGCCATCTCCCCTCGCCCGCACCGGATCTCCCGCTCCGGGAGTGTGGCGAGCGCGTCGAGATCGCAGACCACTCCGCACGGTTGCCAGAACGCCCCTACGAGGTTCTTCCCACCGACACCGTCGACGAGGGGGAGGTTCACACCTGTCTTGCCGCCGATCGCCGCATCGACCATGCCGAGCAGGGTCGTGCTGACGTGCACGACCGGAATACCCCGATGCCACGACGCAGCTGCGAAGCCGGCGACATCGGAGACCATGCCACCTCCCACCGAGACGACGGCATCACGCCGGGTGAGCCCGGCCGCAGCAAAGGCCCTGCACAGCATCTCGACCGTCGCGAGTGTCTTGTGCTGTTCGCCATCGCCGATGTCGACGCGCGTGAACGGCACACCGGGATCGACGTCGAGCGGAATGCCGCGTTGACCGACCACGACGACCTGCTGTGCCGTGGCCGGGACGAGTGCCGGAAGGTGCCGACGCGCACCCGGTCCGACGACGACGTCGTACGAGCGCTCCCCGAGCGGCACGCGCACCGTGATCATCGCAGCACCGCCTCGACGACGTCGGCGAGCGCGCGATGGTCGACGAGGACGATCGCGTCGGCCACCTCCCGGTAGAGCGGGGCGCGGGTCTCCGCCATGCGCTGCAACGTACCCTCCGGATCGTCGTCGAGCAGGGGACGGTGCCCCGCACTACGCACGCGATCGGCGAGCGTGGCGGGATCGGCACACAGCCAGACCACCCGGGCCTTGGCCGCACGGAGCAGGGTGCGGTTCTCGTCCCGCAGCACGACGCCGCCCGCCGCTGCCACGACCACCGGAGCCGGAGACGCCAGAGCCTCGGCGAGCACCGCCGACTCGAGATCACGGAATGCCGCCTCGCCGTCCTCGGTGAAGATCTGCCGCACCGACCGACCGGTGCGCGCCTCGATCATGTGATCGGTGTCGAGCACCGGGCGTCCGAGGCGGCCACCGATGATCCGTGCAACGGTCGACTTGCCCACGCCCATCAGCCCGACGAGGACGAGATGCTCGTCGGCCGGGATCACGGCAGCGTCGACGAGAAGCCGTGCGCGTTGCGGACGAACTCGGCAACGCTGTCGCCGCCGAACTTCCTCTGCGCCTCGGCGGCGAGGACGAGTGCGACCATCGTCTCGGCCACGACCCCCATCGCCGGCACGGCGGTGACGTCGGTGCGCTCCTTGAAGCTCACCGTCGACTCCTTCGTCGCGACATCGACTGTCGCAAGGGTCGGACGATTGAGGGTGGCGAGCGGCTTCATCGCCGCGCGTACGACGAGCAGTCCACCGGTCGTGATGCCGCCCTCGGTCCCACCTGCGAGGTCGGACGTGCGCCGGTACCCATCGCCGTCCCACACGATCGGATCGTGGGCATCACTCCCCCGACGCCCCGCAACGCTGAAGCCGTCGCCGATCTCCACACCCTTGACCGCCTGGATGCTCATCACCGCTCGCGCCAATTCGGCATCGATCTTGCGATCCCAGTGCACATGACTGCCGAGGCCGACCGGAACGCCGTAGGCGAGAACCTCGACGACACCACCGAGTGAGTCGCCGTCCTTGGCGGCGGCTTTCACCTCCGCGATCATCGCCTCGGAGCTCGCCCGATCGAAGCAGCGCACCTCGTCGGCGTCGACCAATTCGAGATCCCCCGGTGCGGGTCGCCGACCGTCGACGGCGCGCGCTGCGCCCATCTGGATCACATGCGACAGCACGGTGACGCCGATCTCGGCGAGGAGCAGTTTGGCGAGGGTGCCCGCCGCCACGCGCGCCGCAGTCTCCCGGGCGCTCGCCCGCTCGAGGACATCTCGAGCGTCGTCGAACCCGTACTTCTGCATTCCCGCCAGGTCCGCATGGCCCGGCCGGACCTGAGTGAGGGGTTGGGCCGTCGCCCCCGGGGCAGGCGACATCTCCTCGTGCCACTTGTCGCTGCGGAACCACTCGCTATTGCGGATCTCCACTGCCACCGGCGACCCGAGGGTGCGCCCGTGGCGCACACCGCCGACGAGGGTGACCTCGTCCTGTTCGAAGCGCTGGCGGGGTCCACGACCGAACCCGAGTCGACGCCGCGCCAGTTCGGCCTGAAGATCCTCGACCGTCACGCGGAGTCCTGCCGGTAGCCCCTCGACGACCACCACCAGGGCACGACCGTGCGACTCGCCGGCGGTGAGGAAACGCAGCATTCCGCCGAGGCTACTGCTGCCGCAGGGCGAGTTCCCGTTCGGCTGCGGCGAGCATCACCGCGACATCGGGTGACTCACCGTGCCACAGACGCTGCTGCAGCGCAGCCTGGTGAACGAGCATGCCGAGCCCGTCCACGGTGAGCGCGCCGATCGCCCGGGCAGCCTGGAGCAGAGCGGTGAGACGTGGGTGGTACACGATGTCGGCGATCACCTGAGCGGGATGAAGGGTCGTCGGATCAACGGGCAGCGCAGATGACCCCATGCCGACACTCGTGGCATTCACCACGATCTCGGCACTCGACACCGACTCGAGATCGTCGTCACCCACCGCCCGGGCCGAGGCACCTGCGGCCACAGCCAGCGCGGCGGCGGCGTGCGCTGCGTCGCGCGAGCGATTGCGCACGACGATCTCGCCCACGTGATTCCGGGCGAGGGCGTCGGCGATGGCACGTGCTGCGCCACCGGCGCCGAGGAGACACACGCGGCGACCTTCGACGTCGACGCCTGCTGCGCGCAACGACGCAACGAACCCGGCCCCGTCGGTGCTGTGACCGACGAGCGCACCACCGGGCGATCGAACGACGGTGTTCACACTGCGCAGCGCAGTCGCCGCCGGATCGAGCGCGTCGACGCCTGCGGCAATCGCCTCCTTGTGCGGCATCGTCACCGACAACCCTCCGAGGTGCAGAGCACGCATTGCGTCGAGCGCGCGGCCGGCATCACCGTCGGCGACCTCGAGCGCCACGTACACCCAGTCGAGGCCGAGGCTCTCGAACGCCGCATTGTGCAGCGCCGGCGAGAGACTGTGACGGACCGGGCTGCCGATCACCGCAGCGACGGTCGTCGACCCTGTGATCGCCCGAGCGGGCAACGACACCTCGTGGATCACAGGAGCCCCTTGTCGCGTGCGATCTGAACATTCACCTCGTGCTGTTCGAGCGTCGCCGCGAACACATGTCGTCCGTCCTCGTCAGCGAGTACGTAGTACAGGTAGACGCACGGCGTTCCCGACGGCAGGTCGACACACAACGGATCGCCGAGCGACGGATTGGCCGCCGGGTTGAGCGCCGCCTGGATACTCGCCCGACCCGGGTTGGCGATCGGTGTCGGGGGGAGGCCGGGAACGAGATACGTGTTGTACGGCGACTCGATCTCCTTCAACTGGGAGAACGACAGCGACGGATCCTGCTGGTAGAAGAGCGACGCGTCGATCTGCAGCAGCATTCCCATCTGGAGGCGGTTGTAGATCACTCGGGCGATCTTCGGGCGGTCCTCGGCTACCCGCGCCTCGCGTTCGATGAGGCTGGCCACGATGAGCACCTGGTACGGGGTGAGCCCGAGGCGCGCTGCTCCGGCGGCCAGATCCTCCTGTGCGGCGACCCGCTCCATCAGCGACACCATCCGCTGGATCACCTGACGGACCGACTCACCGTTGGACACCTGATAGGTGTCGGGGAACAGCAGTCCCTCGAGCGAATCGATCCCCTCGGGCTGGAGGAGCGAGCGGACCGAGCCGTCGGTGGCGGCGTTGCCGAACGACACGGCGGTCAGTCGCGGCACGCGATCGCCGAGACGGCGGGCCATCTGCTCGACGCTGAAGCCCTCGGGGAAGGTGACGTTGGTGAACGTCTCCGATGGCGGCGTCGACAGGATGCGCATCACATTGCCCATGTGGTCGTCGGGCCGGAGCTGGTAGTACCCGGGAGTGAGCGGAAGTCCACCCTTGCGGTCGACGTACCAGCGGAACACCCATGGCTCGCTGATCAGGCCGGCCTCCGCCAACCGTTCGCTCACCGTCTCGAGGGTGTCGTCCTCGCCGACGGTGAAGGTGACCGCGGCGCCCGGATCTCCGGGGGGATTGATCTTCTCGGTGTACCAGAGGCCGATACCACCGAAGACCCCCGTGCCGATGACCGCCGCGGCCAGCATCAGCCACACCGCCCATCGCACCGGAGCGACTGCACGCGACCGACGACGCTCGCTGACGACGAGTTCGGCATCCGCCGAGGCATCCCACGGGTCGGTGTGCCACTCACGTTCGTCGATCAGGCTCACCGTGGCGCTCCGGCATCGAGCCAGTACTGGAGCATCACGGCGGCAGCGACCTTGTCGACCACGCGACGTCGGGCCTCGGCGCGCATCCGCCGCTCCATCAGCATCGCGTCGGCGGCGACCGTCGTGCGACGCTCGTCGAACGTCACGACGGGCACATCGACCACGGTAGCCAAGGCCTCGGCTTCGGCGACGGCAGCACGGGCCGCAGCGCCAGACGAGCCGTCCATGTTCAGCGGGAGACCGACGACGACGACCTCCACTTCCTCGTCGCGCACGAGCTCGGCGATGGCCCGGTGATCACGCACCGCCGAGCCTGATCGGGCGATCACACACAGCGGCGAGGCGATCGTGCCTGATCGGTCGCTCACGGCGACGCCGATGCGCCGACTGCCGAGGTCGATGCCGAGCGCCCTCATGGCGGGCGACTCAGGCCCTCGCCGCAGCCTCGGCGAGTCGGAGCGCCTCGGGGAGACCTGCGGGATCCTTGCCACCGGCCGTGGCAAGGTCGCCCTTGCCGCCACCGCCGCCGCCGACGGCGCGCGCGGCATCGCGCAGGAGATCGCCGGCAACCCGACCGCTCGCCGGCGTGACCGCGGCCACGAGCGACACTCCGCCGGTGTCGGTGACGCCGCCGAGGACCACCGTGTCGACCCCGCTCTGCTGACGGATCGCCACGGCGAGATCGCGCAGATCGCCCGGGGCGAGTCCGTCGATGCGGGTGACCACGATGCCATCGACTGCGCCTGCGGCCAGTTCGACAGCGCGTCCGGCCGCCAATCGCGACCGCAGTGCCTTCAGTTCGTCCTGCAGTCCGCGGATCTCGTCGAGTCGCCGACGGACACCCGACACCACATCATCTGCGGTCGCCCCGACGAGACGAGCGACCTCGGCGACCTGCGCGCTCTCGCGCTGCAGGAGACGCACCGTGTGCTCGCCGGTCGTCGCCTCGATGCGGCTCAGGTTCGAACCGATCGAGCTCTCAGCCACCACCTTGATCGCACCGATGTCGCCTGCCGCACGCACATGGGTGCCACCACACAACTCGATCGAGTTGCCGACCTCGAGGACGCGCACGATGTCGCCGTACTTGTCGCCGAAGAAGGCGATGGCACCGAGCGCGGTCGCCTCGTCCTTCGTCGTCTCGAAGATCCGCGCCGGCGAGTTCGCGAGGACCTCGGCGTTCGCGACCTCCTCGATCTGCCGGAGCTCGTCGTCGGTGACCGCCGCGTAGTGACTGAAGTCGAACCGCAGCCGGTCGGGGCCGACGAGCGACCCGGCCTGCTTCACGTGCTCGCCGAGCACTTTTCGCAGCGCGTAGTGCAGGACGTGCGTGCCCGTGTGGTTCCGCCTGATCGACGCCCGGCGCACCGCGTCGATCGTCGCAACCACCGACGAGCCTGCGACCAGCTCGCCGTCGACGATGCGCACCACGTGGCGACGCAGACCAGGCAGGGCGAAGGTCGTGTCGAGTACCTCACCGACACCGGTGTCGCCGCGCAGCATGCCGGTGTCGCCGACCTGACCGCCAGCCTCGGCATAGAACGGCGTGCGGTTGAGGAACACCTCGACCGTGCCCTCCTCGGCCCCGGGCAGAACGGCGAGCACACGACCCGTTGCCTCATCCGCCGTGTAGCCGACGAACTCGGTCGTCCCGAACTGCTCGACGAGTTCTCGGTAGTCGTCGACGCGATCGTCGTCGCCACTGGCGCCGCGCCGGGCCGCCTTGGCCCGTTCGCGCTGCGCCTCCATCTCGGCCGCGAACCCTCCGGCATCGATCTCGACGCCGCGTTCGCCGGCGATCTCCTCGGTCAGCTCGAGCGGGAATCCGTACGTGTCGTGCAGGAGGAACGCGGCCCGCCCGGGGAGCACGGTGGCCCCAGAGGCGAGTTCGTCCTCGAGGATCGTCAAGCCGGTGCGCAGCGTCTGGCGGAACCGCTCCTCCTCACGAGTGAGCACACCGAGCACGAAGTCGCGGTTGGCGACCACATCGGGGTACGCCGCACCCATGATCTCGATCGCGGTCTCGGCAAGCGCTGGCATCACGAGCTTCTCGGTGCCGAGGAGGTACGCATAGCGCACGGCGCGACGGATGATCCGTCGCAGCACGTACCCGCGACCCTCGTTGCTCGGGAAGACCCCGTCGCTCACGAGCATCGTGCTGCTACGTGCATGTTCGGCCAGCACGCGCATGGCGAAGCTCTCGCGGTGCTGGTAGTCGCCCGCGACGTACGACTTGCCGGTGAGGCCACACGCGTGCTCGATGAGCGGCATCATCAGATCGGTCTCCCACACGGCATCGACACCCTGCACGAGGCACAGGATGCGCTCGAGGCCTGCCCCGGTGTCGATCGACGGCCGCGGCAGCGGGGTGCGCGTCCCGTCGGCGCCCTGGTTGTACTGCATGAAGACGAGGTTCCAGAACTCCATGAAGCGATCCCCGTGCGGATCGCCGAGTGGTCCACCGTCGGGGCCGAACGCAGGACCACGGTCGATGTGGATCTCGCTGCAGGGCCCGCACGGTCCGGTCTCGCCCATCTGCCAGAAGTTGTCCTTGTCGCCGAGCCGCTGGATGCGATCCATCGGCACCCCGACGACCTCGTGCCAGATCGCCTCTGCCTCGTCATCACTCTCGTGCACAGTGATCCACAGACGGTCGCCGTCGAAGCCGAACCCCTCGGTGACGAGTTCCCAGCTCCACGGGATCGCCTCGGCCTTGAAGTAGTCGCCGAAGCTGAAGTTGCCGAGCATCTCGAAGAAGACGAGGTGCCGCTTTGTGCGACCGACATCGTCGAGGTCGTTGTGCTTGCCGCCTGCCCTGGCGCACTTCTGGCTGCTCACGGCGCGCGAGTACGGCGGCGTCTCGTCACCGAGGAAGTACGGCTTGAAGGGCACCATGCCCGCCACGGTGAACAGCACCGTCGGGTCGTGCGGGATGAGACTCGCCGAGGGCACGGCGGTATGACCCTTACCGACGAAGAAGTCGACGAAGGTCGACCGGAGCCGGTCGGCGGTGGTCGCGGAAGTGGACATCGGCGTCGGAGCCTACCGACGCACGACGCACGGACGTCAGAGGGATCCCGGCGATCCGAGGTCGACGAGATAGCGTCACCCGACGTGGCAGTCGACATACATGAGTGGATCAGTTTCGAAGAGGACGAGTACCGGCGGACCTGGGTCTTCGACGCGACCTTCCTGCGGAGCAACTGGACCTGCATCTATGGCGCCGGCTGCCAGGGCGTGCTCGACGCCGACGCCACCGACATGGTGCAGGGGTGCTGCAGCTATGGCGCCCACTTCATCGACGATGACGACGTGCAGACGGTCGTCACCTCCTCGGCTCGACTGCGTCCGCACCACTGGCAGCACATCCGCAAGGGACGCGCCGGAGGCATCCTCGGCAGCGAGGACGGGGTGACGACGACCCGGCTCGTCGACGATGCCTGCATCTTCTTGAACCGCCCCGACTTCGAGGGCGGCCCGGGCTGTGCCCTGCACGTCGCCGCGCTCGAGGCCGGTGAGCGTCCGATGGACTGGAAGCCCGACGTCTGCTGGCAGGTGCCGCTCCGACTCGACGAGCACACCGACGATGATGGGTACATCACCTCGACGTTGCGCGAATGGAAGCGTCGCGACTGGGGTGCCGGCGGCGACGACTTCCACTGGTGGTGCACCGACAGCCACGAAGCGTTCACCGCCCGGAAGCCCGTCTACCGCACGCTGCGCGACGAGATCGTCGAGTTGATCGGCGAGGACGTCTATCTCCAGATGGTCGAACTGCTCGAGCGGCCGTCCTGGACGCCGCTGCCCCACCCGGCGCGCAAGCGCCGCCGCTGACGCGGCTCAGGCACCCGAGCGCTTGACGGACCGACGACGATCCTCGAGCCCGAGGTACCGCTTCCGGATCCGGATCGCCCGTGGCGTCACCTCGACGAGTTCGTCGTCGGCGATCCACTCGATGGCCGTCTCGAGGGTGTGCACCCGTGGCGCAGCCAACTTGACGCCATCGTCGTGGCTGTGCGTGCGGATGTTCGTCTTCTCCTTCGCCCGCACCGCGTTGACCACCATCTCGTCGTCGCGTGAGTTCTCGCCGACGACCATGCCCTCGTACACCTCGTCGCCCGGCTGCACGAACAGCTCACCGCGCAGCTGCAGGTTGTCGAGGGCGTAGCCGGTGACCTGGCCCTGACGATCGGCGACCATCGCGCCACCGGTGCGGTGCGGGAGTTCTCCGGCCCACGGGGTCCACCCCGCGTGATGTTGGTGCAGCAGCGCCGTGCCGCGGGTCACGGTGAGCAGCAGTGACCGGAACCCGATCAGGCCACGGCTCGGGCATTCGAAGGTGACGACCGTGCGCCCCGGATCGCCCGGTCGCAGGTCGGTGATCCGCCCCTTGCGCGGTGCGAGTTCCTGGGTGACGGTGCCGACATAGTCGTCGGGCACGTCGCACACACCGCGCTCGAGCGGCTCGAAGCGGGTCCCGTTCACCTCCTTGGTGATCACCTCGGGCCGGCTGACCTGCAGTTCGTAGCCCTCGCGCCGCATGCTCTCGATGAGGACGGCCAACTGCAGTTCGCCGCGACCGGCGACCTCCATGACGTCGGCCGAGTCGGTCGGGTGGAGGCGGATACTCACGTTGCCGAGCACCTCACGCCGCAGTCGCTCGACGAGATGGCGGCTCGTGAGGTACTTGCCGTCGCGCCCGGCGAAGGGCGACGTATTCACGCCGAAGCTCATCCGCAGCACCGGCTCGTCGACCGTGAGTCGGGCGAGCGCGATCGGCGTGTCGACCGACGCGATCGTGTCGCCGATCTCGACCTCGGGGAATCCGGCGACGACGAACAGGTCGCCAGCGGGCAGCGCATCGACCTCGGCTCTTCCGACACCGGAGAACTCCATCAACTGGGTGAGTCGACGCCGCACGGGTGGCTGACCTTCGGCGAACTCCTCCTCGAGCAGGGCGACGGTCTCGTTGCGCTTCAGCACGCCGTTGTAGACCCGACCGACCGCGAGACGACCGAGGTACTCACTCGCATCCAGATTGGTGACGAGCGCCTGCAGCGGTGCGTCCGGATCACCTGCAGGAGCCGGAATGCGCTCGAGGATCGCGTCGAAGAGCACCGACAGATCGGCATCCTCCGCAGGCATGCCGACACCACGCATGGCCCTGCCGTCTCGGGCAACCGCCGAGATGATCTCGAAGTCGATGTGGTGATCCCCCGCCTCGAGATCGATGAACAGCTGGTACACCTCGTCGAGCACCTCGGGCGCCCGGGCGTCGGATCGGTCGACCTTGTTCAGCACGACGATCGCCGGAAGGTCACGGGCCAACGCCTTCTGCAGCACGTAACGCGTCTGGGGTAGCGGCCCCTCGGCTGCGTCGACGAGCAGGATGATGCCGTCGACCATGGTGAGGGCACGTTCGACCTCACCGCCGAAGTCGGCGTGGCCGGGCGTGTCGACGAGATTGATCTTCACATCGCGCCACCGCACGGATGCGGCCTTGGCGAGGATCGTGATGCCGCGCTCGCGCTCCTGGTCGTTCGAGTCCATCACTCGGTCGACAACCGCCTGATGCGCGGCGAAGGTGCCCGTGGCGCGGAGCATTGCGTCGACGAGAGTCGTCTTGCCATGGTCGACGTGCGCGACGAGCGCGACATTGCGAAGTGAGGAGGTCATAGCGGTAGCCGGCGCGGACGGGTGTCCGCGAGGGTCGGACTCAGTCGGGGTCGCCGACGGCGTCGTCGTCCTCTTCGAAGGTGACGCCGTACTTCTCGGCCAGGGCCGCGTACTTGTCGTCGTCGTCGCTGCTCTCGCGACGCTCACTTCCGCCGAGCCCGAGGTCGAATGCACTCGGACCGGCCTGCTTCAGTTTCCGCGCTTCCTCGAAGCGGCGGTGACGACCCTTCTTCACGGTAGGGCTCCCGAACCTAGAGAATTGACACTGGAGGACGAGCCTACCGGCTCGATCCGGCTGCGGGCGGGATGCCTGCTGCGCGACACTACGGCGATGGGTCGCATCGTCGCAGTACTCAACCAGAAGGGCGGGGTCGGCAAGACCACCGTCACCCTCGGCCTCGCCTCGGCAGCTGCGGCCGCCGGGCACCGGGTCCTCGTCGTCGACCTCGACCCGCAGGGATCGAGCACCTGGGTGCTCGGACTCGATCCCGCCGAGGTCGAGGTGTCGTCGGCCGAGGTTCTCGGACGCAGCGGCGTCGAACGGGCGATGGTCGTCTCCGAGTGGGGTGACGATGTGTGGGTCGTACCGGCGTCGCCGCGACTGCTCGCCCGCGACCATGCGGCCAATCCCGAGCGACTCGCCACGGCACTCGCCGAGGTCGCCGAAGAGTTCGCTGCGGTCCTCATCGACTGCCCACCATCGCTCGGCGCGCTGACCACTGCCGCACTCGCCGCCGCCGACCATGCGCTCGTCGTCGTCGAGCCGTCGTCGCTCAGCCTGCGCGGCGTCGGCGCCGTCGTCGACCTGATCGACACGGTCTGGGACGAACACAATCCGTCGCTCGACCTCGCCGGGGTCGTCGTCAACCGGGTCCCGGCCGTGAGTGCCGAGGCCGAGCGGCGCTACGACGAGTTGACCCGCGATGTCGGCAAGCGCGCCGTCTGGCAGCCGGTCATCCCCCAGCGCGTCGTCGTCAACCAGGCGATCGGTGAGCGCCGTCCCGTGCACTCCTTCGGGGCACGCGCCGCCGACGTGACTGAGGCGTTCGACCGCCTCTGGGCCAAGCTGCGGCGACTCGGCCGCAGCTGATCAGCTCGGGGTGCCGGCCGCGTCGACGTCGATGAGGCGCAAGCCACCGCGCGCGTCGAACGTGAGCGCCGAACGACCGCCGACGAGCCGACGGATGCCCTCGCCGAGCAGATCGTGACGCCACCCTGATGCCAGTCGGGCACCGGGATCTCCGCGCAGGAACGACACGATGTCCTGACGGGTGGCCAACAGCGCCGTGTCGATGTGTTCCTGTCGCGCCACCTCGCCGACCCAGGCCGACACGAGCGTGACGGCGGGTCGCATCGACCGGTCGAGATCGTCACCGTCGGCGACCGGTGGTGGTACCTCCGTGGACAGACCGGCCTCCACCGCAGCGAGCAGTTCGTTCGCCACCGCACCGCGGGTGTGCCGGTCGTCGACGCCGCGGGCGTGGCCGAGGTCGGCGACCGTGCGGGGCTGCTTCTGGGCGATGCCGAGGACGGCGAGATCCGGCAGGATCTGGCGCACCGGCACATCGGCTGCCATCGCCCGGCGTTCGCGCCATGCGGCCACCGAACGTGCCACACCACGAGCCCGAGTCCCGAGTGTCCGGCCGTCCTTCAGCCGGAGCCACGCCTGATCGGGCTCGGTGCCCGAGGCCGGCCGTCGCCGCAGTTCCTCGGCTGCCTCCTCGGCCCACGCGGTACGGCCGAGTTCGTCGAGCCGGGCGGCGAGTCGATCATGGAGGGCGAAGAGGTGGGCGACGTCCGCAGCTGCGTACTCGCGCTGCTCGGCAGACAATGGTCTACGCAACCAGTCGGTCAACCGGTCACCCTTGGCGGCGGTCACCCGGAGTTCACTCTGCAAGAGCGACACGAGTGACGGGGTGCTCTGGCCGAGGAAGCCGGCCGCGAGTTGTGTGTCGAACAACTGGGCGGGGATCGCCCCCACCGCATGGTGGAGCACGTCGAGGTCCTGCTGTGCCGCATGCAACACGGCGAGCGCCGGCGAGGCGAACAAGCGGCGCAGCGGTGAGAGGTCGCACGCGAGTGGATCGATCAGCGCAATGTCGTCCTCGATCGCCAACTGCACGAGGGCGAGACGAGGGAAGTAAGTGCGCTCACGATGGAACTCGGTGTCGAGCGCATAGCGCGGCGCGGTGACGGCCCGGTCGACGAGGGTGACGACCTCGGCGTCGGTGGCCACCCAGCGGTGCGTCACGTCGGCGAAGGGCCGACAGCGATCGGACGACCCGAGTCGGCCCACGCACGGGTGCCGCCCGCGACATTGACGACATCGAGCCCGTGATGGGCGAGGTACTCGCATGCACGCATGCTGCGACCACCGCTGTGGCACACGAGGTACGCCGGCCCCTCGCCACGGAAGCGCTCGACGTGATCGGGCACCGACCCGAGCGCGATGTGCACCGCCCCCGGCACATGACCGTCGACGTACTCGTCGGTCTCCCGGACGTCGAACACCCGCGCCCCACCGGCGAGGGCTGTGGCAAGTTCGTCCACCGAGATCTCCGGAATCGACATCTCCCCCACGCTATCCCTCGGTGGCCGCCTGGCGGAGGTCGTCGGGGGTGTCGACATCGGCGAGCTCGGCCGCATCGACCGAGACACGGGACACGTGGAGTGAGGGAATCACGCGGCGCAGACTGCGCTCGCCATCGGCGAAGGCCCGGCGCAGGACATCGGCACACCACGGCGCCCACACGGCGCACAGCGGCTGATCGCGATCGGTGGTCGCCATCAACAGGTCGACCGGACCGGTCGGATCGTCGGCCGCCGCCTCGGCGCGTGCGACCAACCCCGCCACGGTCGTCGCGCGTAGACGCGGCAGGTCACACGACACGACGAGGACCCAGCGGTCAGCGAAGTGATAGAGCGCGGTCAGTGCCCCGCCGAGTGGTCCCTCACCGGGGAATTGGTCGGCGATCGTCCGGAGACCGAGTGCATCGAGCGGTGCACCGCCCACGGCGATCACCGGCGCGCACCCGCCGGTGGCGACCGCATCGGCGACGACGAGTGCCATGGCCCGGCCCCCCACCTCGACGAGCGCCTTGTCGGCGCCCATGCGACGGCTCGCACCGCCGCACAACACCGCACCGGCCACGGTGGTCAGCGCGGACCGCCGGTCGGATCGAGCTGGACGAGGAACAGGGCGATGCGCTCGGCCTCGTCGCGCTCGCCGATCTCCTCGGCCATCTGCCCGAGACCACGCAGGCATCCGAGGAACGCCCGATTGCCCTCGTCGGCCCAGCGGACGAACCCTGAGCCGCGCCATCCGTTGGCGCGCAGCGTGTCGAGACCCCGGTGGTAGCCGACGCGATAGGCCGCATAGCGGGCCACGGTGTCGGACTCGCAGTCGCCGAGCGCGCACCATGCGGCCAGCGAGCGCGGGTGGGCGGCGACGACTGCGGCGATGCCACGGCGGGGATCGACGGAGCCCTGTGCTGCGTGCAGCGCCGCCACGATCTCGGCGGGCTCGGCGGGCAGGACGGTGCTCGGTGGACCCTGTGTCGAGAGGGAGATCGGTCGGTCGGTCATGGGTGTCACCCTATGCCGTGCCGGCGGGCACCTATCGTGGTGGACGTGCTCGTCGCCCTCACTCTCGACACCGCCCGCAACCTCGCGCTCGGCATGGTCGCGACGATGGCCACCTTCTCGGTGCTCTCGGCCTGGTTGATCAAGAACCTCGTCGTCAAGGGGCTGTTCCTCGTCGTACTCGTCGCGCTCGCCATCGCGGCGTGGTCGCAGCGCAGTGAGCTGCAGTCGTGCGCCGACCGGGCCCGCGGGCTCACCGGAGGCGCCACCGTGACCTGCACGTTCTTCGGCACCGACGTCACCGTCGGCTGACCCCGGCGAATCGGACGGCCCGGTCAGACGGCCCGGTCGAACGGCGCGATGAGACGTTCGGCGACCATCGCGGCGTGCGCGGTCGGCGCGTCGTGGCCGCACCCGTCGAGTTCGACCACACGCGCGTTCGGCACCTCGGCGGCGAGTCGGGTCATCGCGTCGCGATGGTGCGGTGCGCCGAGCGAGCCGAAGCCCGCCACCACCGGCACCGTCACGCGATCGGCCTGCCACGGGGCCCGGTGGCGGAGATCCGCCAGTTCGGCGACCATGACACGTCCCTCGGCCCGGCGGGTCGCGCGAGTCCGCTCGGGGAGCGCCTCCCACCGTGCGTCGCCGATCAGTCGACGCATGAACGCCTCACCTGCCGCCGCAGGATCGGTCGACCCCACCGCCTGCAACGCGGCCGAGCGCCGCGGCCACCAGTCGACCCACGGTGTCGGGGTCTCGTAGACGGCGACACCCGCGACCTGCTCGGGACGTTCGACCGACGCGGCGAGCGCCACGTTGCCGCCGTAGCTGTGACCGAAGAGGACCACCCGACGGTCGCCGACGATCCGCCACAGGTCGGCCACCTGATCCGCCACATCGAACGGCCCGTCGTGACTCGACCGGGCGTACCCGCGACGGTCGTACCTCACGACCCGCCACTGGTGGTCGAGCTGGCGGGCGAGGGCCAACATGCCGGTCGACCGGTCCATCGAACCGTGGACGAGCACGACGACCGGCCCGTCGTCGGGTCCGGTCTCGGCGGACCAGAGCTCGGTCATGCGATCCGCACGACGCGCAGGACATCGGTCGACGCACCGCTCGCCCGATCAGGAGCGCCGGCGAGCACGAGTACCGAGTCGCCGTGATCGACGAGCCCGGCCTGAAGGCTGCGCTCGACCGCGAACCACACCAACTCGTCGGTCGTCGAGTAGTCGTCAATCTGCATCGGCACGACACCCCACGAGAGCGCGAACGAGCGGATGACCGCCGGATCGGATGCCAGGCCGATGAGCCGCGCCGTCGGACGGAAACGGGCCATGGCCCGCACGGTCCGCCCGCCGCGACTGCAGCACAGGATGGCCGACGCGCCGATGTCGTCGGCAGCCATCGCCGCCGCATGGGTGAGGGCCCGCGCGATCCGATCGCCACCGTCGGCCCAGTGGCCGCGCTGGACGCGTCCGAGCCGGCTGGCCCACTGCCGGTAGCCGGCCTCGGTCTCGGCCCGCCCAGCGATGCGACGCATCGCCTCCACCACCGCGACGGGATCGGCGCCGACGGCTGTTTCTCCGGAGAGCATCAGCGCATCGGTGCCGTCGAAGACCGCATTGGCGATGTCGCTCACCTCTGCCCGCGTCGGCGACGGCGCCGTGATCATGCTCTCCATCATCTGCGTCGCGGTGATCACCGGCACCCCGGCCTCGACGCACGCCCTGATGATCCGCTTCTGGAGATGCGGCACCTCCTCGAGCGGATACTCGATTCCGAGATCGCCCCGAGCGACCATCACTGCGTCGGACACGGCGACGATCGCCGCAAGATCGGCGACAGCGTGCATCGTCTCGATCTTGGCGACGAGTCGGGTGCGGTGCGGCACGATCGCCGCGCGCACCTCGTCGAGATCGCCTGCGGCGCGGACGAACGACACGGCGAGGAAATCGACCCCCTCATCGGCCATCCGACGGGCGAGGACGAGATCGTCGGGCGTGGGAGCGGTCAACCGCAGACGCTCGGACGGCAGATGGACGCCTGGGCGACCCTGCACACGTCCTCCGGTGACGACGACCGCGTGTGCTGTCGACGCGTCGACCGCCTCGATCCTGACGGTGATCGCACCGTCGCCGATCACGAGACGATCGCCGGGTTGCACATCCTCCAGCAGGGTCGGGTAGTCGACGGTGATCCGCGCTGCATCACTCGGGCCGGCGCCAGACTGCACCGCCACGGTCGCCCCGGGAACGAGGACGACACCGCCAGCGGGGAACTCGCCGGCGCGCACCTTCGGACCGGGCAGGTCGGCGAGCACCGCGACAGTCCGTCCCACGCGTTCGGCAGCGGCCCGCACATCGTGGAGCCGGCGCACGTGCGAGTCGATCGATCCATGGCTCAGGTTGAGCCGCACGACATCGACACCCGCCGCCAGCAACTCGTCGAGGACCGGCGGGGCGTCACTGGCCGGCCCGAGGGTCGCCACGATCTTCGTCCTGGTGTCCATACCTGCTCAACTGTGCCGGATGGGAGAGGTTCCCCACCGTCATCCACGGCGGCCGCACCGGTGTGCCGCCCGATCGACCGGTCGGGATGACGCGGCGGAGGTGACGTGGTGACCGAGAAGGGGCCGAACAGCACGGGGCGCGACGAGGGCGCGGCGGGACTGACAGACCTCCGAGCACTCCTCGACACATCACCCTCGCCGTGGCACGTCGCTGCGTCCATTGCATCGCGCCTCAGTGCGCACGGCATGCGAGAGGTCGCGCTCGACGAGCCGTGGGCGGGAGCACCCGCCGAGGGCTTCGTCCGCCGCGATGGCGCCCTCGTCGCATGGCGGTATGTGGGCGCCGACGGAACCCGCAACGCGCTCGCGCCGGCGAGGATCGTCGGTGCGCACACCGACTCGCCGTGTCTGCGCCTCAAGCCGCGTCCCGACACCGGTGCGGCCGGGTGGAAACAGCTTGCCGTCGAGGTATATGGCGGCGTCCTGCTCAACTCGTGGCTCGACCGGGATCTCGGGGTCGCCGGGCGCGTCGTGCTCCGTGACGGATCGGCGCATCTCGTTCACGTCGATACCGCCATCGCCCGAGTCCCCCAGCTGGCGATCCACCTCGACCGCGACGTGAACGACAAGGGACTCCTGCTCGACCGCCAGGCGCATCTCGCTCCCGTCTGGGGCCTCGGTGCGGCCGTCCCCGGGGAGTTCGCCGAGTTGATCGCAGCACAGGTCGGCACCACACCCGAGCGCATCGATGCATGGGACCTGTGCCTCTTCGACACCCAGCACAGCGAGCTCATCGGGCCCGACCGCGATCTCCTCGCCGCTGGCCGGCTCGACAATCAGGTGTCGTGCTGGGCCGCAGCAGATGCGCTCCTCGCCGCGGCGCCAGCCGCCGGCAGACCGGGGATCGCGATGATCGCCCTGTTCGACCATGAGGAGGTCGGCTCGGAGAGCATCGCCGGTGCGGCCGGACCCCTCCTCGAACATGTGCTCGAGCGGCTCGCGCTGGCGGTCGGCGCGGATCGGGCGACCTACCTCGCGCACCTCGCCGCCAGCTCGTGCATCTCGGCGGACAACGCGCACAGCGTGCATCCGAACTACGTCGACCGGCACGAACCGGGACACCGGCCGATCGTCAACGCCGGACCGGCCGTCAAGGTGAACGCCAATCAGCGATATGCGACGTCTGCGGCATCAGCCTCGATGCTGCGCCGCGTGTTCGACGCGGCGGGTGTGCCCTGGCAGACCTTCGTCAGCCGCAACAACGTGCCCTGCGGCAGCACGATCGGACCGATCACCGCCACCCGCCTCGGGATCGACACCGTCGATGTCGGCGTTCCGCAGCTGAGCATGCACTCCGCTCGCGAACTGTGCGGGGTTCACGATCCGGTCTGGTTGGCGACTGCGCTGCGCACCTATCTCGAAGGCTCGTTCGAGCGGGTCTGAGCAACACCGGCGCGGCGATCGGCCTCGTCGAGAAGTCGCTGCAGTTCGACATGGAGGTCACCCGTGACGAGTCGGGCGGCAGCGCGCTGCTCCTTCGGTGTCGGACCATGCGGGGCGGCGATCGGCGGGCCGACCACGACGTGTATGCGTCGTGGAAAGATGAACTTCGCGCCGCGCGGCATCACCCGTTCGGACCCGCCGATCCCCACAGGGACGATCGGCGCGCCGGTCTTGGCCGCGAGGTAGGTGGCACCGTCGAACAGCGGCTCGACGATCGGGCCGCTCTTGCGCTCCCCCTCGGGGAACAGCACGAGCGGTTCACCGCCGTCGAGGATCTCGATACACCGCCGGAGCGCCTCACGATCGGCTGAACCGCGCGTGACCGGGAACCCACCGAGTGCGGTGAGCGTGCGACCGAGGACCGGCACCATCCACCATTTGTCGGCCCCCATGAACCGCATCCGTCGACGGGTCACGGCCGAGGCGACCGGTGTGTCGATGATGCTGCGGTGCGTCGGGGCGAGGATGAAGATGCCATCGGACGGCACGTGCTCGCGCCCGTCGATGCGCATCCGACACCACACGAGGCAGAACCCGGTGACCAGGTTGCGCACGACCCGGTAGGCGATCCGGTCGACGAGCGACTGACCGGCGAGCGAGGTCTCGATGCGCGTCATGTCGCTCGCAGCATCCCGATGATCCGGTCGAGGACCTCGTCGACCGACAGTCCGGTGGTGTCGACGATGACCGCACCGGACGCTTCGGTGAGCGGACTGTCGCTGCGGGTCGAGTCGAGTCGATCGCGCTCGGCGATCGCGGTGGCGATCTCGTCGACGTCACCGCCCGCCTGAGCAACACGCCGCTCGGCGCGCGTCCGGGGCGACGCCGTGAGATACAGCTTGAGTTCTGCGTCGGGGAAGACCACCGAGCCGATGTCGCGCCCTTCGACCACACCTCCCCCACGCTCCTCGACCCAGTCGCGCTGACGCGACCGCAACTCGCGACGCACGCGGCTGTTGGCAGCCACGACGCTCACCGCGCTCGTCACCGCACTCGAACGGATCTCGGTCGATGCGTCGACCCCGTCGACGTGAACCCGACCATCGTCAACGACGAGTCCGAGTCCCTCGGCGAGCTCACCGATCGCCGATATATCGTCGACGTCGACGCCACGGCGGAGTGCCGCGAAGGTGACCGCCCGGTACATGGCCCCGGTGTCGAGGTACTGCAGGCCGAGCCGCTCGGCGAGTGCCCTTGCGATGGTGCTCTTGCCGGCTCCGGCCGGCCCGTCGATGGCGATCACCCGCATCTCGACCCGACAGTCACCAACTCGTCCCGACAGGGAGTCCCTCGCTGTAACCGGCAGCGCTCTGCACACCGACGACGGCGCGCTCGTGCAGCTCGGCGATGGTCGCCGCACCGGCGTATGTGCACGCAGAACGGACGCCGGCAACGATGTCGTCGACGATGTCCTCGACACCGGGCCGATCGGGATCCAGGTACATCCGAGACGTGCTGATGCCCTCCTCGAACAACTCCTTGCGCGCCCGCTCGAAGGGGGTCTCGCTGCGACTGCGGTTCTTCACGGCGCGATTGCTGGCCATCCCGAAGCTCTCCTTGTAGAGACGCCCATCGGGTCCACGCAGCGTGTCGGCCGCGGATTCGTGGGTGCCGGCGAGCCACGAGCCGAACATGACGTTCGACGCACCGGCGGCGAGCGCGAGCGCGACGTCGCGAGGGTGCCGCACCCCGCCATCGGCCCAGATCACCTTGCCCAGACGGCGCGCCTCATCGGCGCACTCGAGGACGGCGCTGAACTGCGGCCGCCCCACACCGGTCATCATCCGCGTCGTACACATCGCCCCGGGACCGACGCCCACCTTCACGACGTCGGCACCGGCATTGATGAGGTCGCGTGTGCCGTCGGCGGTGACGACGTTGCCCGCAACGATCGGGACGTCGGGAGCCACGGCCCGGACTTCCTCGATGGCCCGGAGTGTGCGCACCTGGTGACCGTGCGCCGTGTCGATGACGAGGACATCGGCACCGTGGGCGAGCAGCGCACGCGCCTTGGCCGCAGGGTCGCCGTTGATCCCCACCGCAGCGGCGACCATCAGTCGACCGTCGCGGTCGCAGGCCGGCCGGTAGATCGTGCTGCGCAGCGCCCCCTTGCGCGTCGCACAGCCGATGAGTCGACCGGCAGCGTCGACAACCGGCGCGAAGCTGAGCCGGGCCTCGCTGAGTCGCTCGTAGATCGACTCTGGTGTCTCGGTGTCGCGGAGCACGACGAGCTCGCGGCTCATCACGTTCTTCAACTGTGTGAATCGGTCGAAGCCCACGGCGTCGTGCTCGGTGAAGATCCCGACGGGGCACTCGCCCGCGTCGACGATGACCACGGCTCCATGCGACCGCTTGTGGATCAGCCCCAAGGCATCGCCGACCGTGCTGGTGCCGTCGAGGGTGATCGGCGTGTCGTGGACGAGATGGCGCGACTTGACGTACTCGATGACAGCACCGACGACGTCGACCGGGATGTCCTGGGGCAGCACGGTGAGCCCACCGCGCCGAGCCACGGTCTCAGCCATGCGCCGCCCGGCGACCGCCGTCATGTTGGCCACGACGATCGGGATGGTCATCCCGAGGGCGTCAGGTGTCGTCAGATCGACGTCGAAGCGCGACGGCACTGCGCTCAGCGACGGGACCATGAACACATCGCTGTAGGTGAGGTCGTAGGGAGGGGTGCCGGTGAGGAATCGCATCGCGTATCGCTCCGTGCCGGGTGGTCGGGCCACGATCGGCTCCGTCACCCCGGGGTCCGGGCCGACGGCCTCCCGAATCTACCGTGACAGGGGTACGGTGACGGGGTGAGCCGTCGGGCGTCGTGCGGGCAGCGATGACGCACCGGGCCGTCGTCACGACCGACATCGAGGTTGCCCTCGCTGCGCTGCGCGCCGGTGGCCTCGTCGCCATCCCCACCGAGACGGTCTACGGACTCGCTGCCGACGCCGCCGACCCCCAGGCGGTCGCCCGGATCTTCGCCGCCAAGGGACGTCCGGTAGATCATCCGCTGATCGTCCATATCGCCTCGGCTGAACTGCTCCCGCACTGGGCTGCCGACGTGTCGCCGGCCGCAGCGACCCTTGCAGCGTCGTGTTGGCCCGGGCCACTCACCCTCGTCGTCCGCCGGGCGCCACACGTCATCGATGCCGTCACCGGCGGGCATCCGACGGTCGGCGTGCGTGTCCCCGCGCATCCGGCGACGCTCGAGCTTCTCGAACGCTTCGGCGGCGGGCTCGCTGCGCCGTCGGCGAATCGATTCGGCCACGTCAGCCCGACGACGGTCGCGCACGTCCTCGCCGACCTCGGCGACGTGGTCGACGTCGTGCTCGACGGTGGGCCGTGTCCGATCGGGGTCGAGAGCACGATCGTCGACTGCAGCGTCGACCCGCCGCAGATCCTCCGACCCGGCGGCATTCCGACCGAGGAGATCGAGGAGCTCCTCGGCGGGCGGCTGGCTGCGGCCGCCGGTCCGAGCCGCGCGCCCGGGATGCTGGCGGGTCACTATGCGCCCAGGGCGCAGGTGGTGCTGGTGTCGAGCTCCGACGAGGCGGCGCGGGTCGTCGACGGCGGCTCGGGGGTCGCAGTGATCGACCACGGCGATGACCTCGTGGGCTATGCGCGGTCGCTCTATGCCGAACTGCGCGCCGCCGACGAGCGCGGCGATCGCCTCGTCGTGGCCGTCCTCCCGCCGGCCGCCGGTCTCGGCCATGCGCTGCGCGACCGGCTCGCCAAGGCCGCAGCCGGACGCTGATCGGCGCGTCGCAGTCCCTGCCGCACAGGAAAAGTGCCGTCCGTGATGACATCGCGCCGTGTGTGACGGGTATCCTGCAGGCTTCCATCACCCACGGCCCGCCCCGGCGGGCCATGGCTCCTAGGGGGAGAACAGTATGCAGAAGACCCACGTGCGCCGGGCTGGCGCACTGCTCGTCGGTCTCGCGATGTTCGCCGCTGCCTGTGGCGGCGACGACGATGCGGCCGACACCACGGCGGCGCCGACCACCGGCGGCACCGAGACCACGGCACCCGAGACCACGATGCCCGACGGCGGCGTGTGCGCGGGCGAGTCCGACGGCCAGCTGCACATCGGTTCGGTGCTGCCGCAGACCGGCAACCTCGCCTTCCTCGGACCGCCCGAATTCGCGGGTGTCGAGCTCGCAGTGAACGACATCAACGCCGCCGGCGGCGTGCTCGGCCAGGAAGTGCTCCTCACCCAGGGTGACTCGGGCGACACCTCCACCGACATCGCCAACCAGACGGTCGATTCGCACCTCGCCGCTGGTGTCGACGCCTTCATCGGCGCCGCATCGTCGGGTGTGTCGTTCACCTTCATCGACAAGCTGATCGAGAACTGCAAGATCCACTTCTCGCCGGCCAACACCGCTCCTGACTTCACGACCTACGCCGACGGTGGCCTGTACTTCCGCACCGCGCCGTCCGACGTGCTGCAGGGCCGCGTGCTCGCCGACCTGATGATCGCCGATGGTGTCACCAACGCCGTGTTCATGGCGCTGCAGGACCCCTACGGTGAGGGTCTCCTCAAGTACTCGAGTGAGCCGTTCGCCGACCAGGGCGGCGAGGTGAAGGATGCCTTCACCTACGACCCGACTCTGGCGAGCTTCGACGCAGAGGTCGACCGTGTGGTCAGCGCTGATCCTGAGGCCGTGGTCATCATCGGCTTCGGCGAGACGCCGCAGATCCTCACCGGCCTGTTCGAGCGTGGTTTCACGCCCGACGTCAAGAAGATCTACTTCGTCGACGGCAACATCGGCAACGCCACGGCAGAAGGCTTCGAGCCCGGCGCATTCCTCGGCATCAAGGGCACCCTGCCCGCCGCCGAGGCACTGCCCGACTTCCAGGCCCGCCTGCTCGAGGTCGACTCGGCTCTCACCGACTACAGCTACGCCCCTGAGGCGTACGACGCAGTGATCATCGTCGCTCTGGCGGCGGCGGTCGCAGGCACCGACGACCCGGGCATGATCGCCACCGAGATCGTGGGCGTGACCCGCGACGGCGAGAAGTGCACGACGTTCGCCGACTGCATCGCGTTGATCGAGGCCGGGACCGACATCGACTACGACGGCCCGTCGGGCCCGCAGTCGTTCAGCCCCGAGGGCGAGCCCACCGAGGCGAGCTTCCAGATCCTCAGCTACGACGAGACGAACAACATCTACGGCTCGATTCCGATCGAGTACCGCTTCGCCAAGATCTGATCACGGCGAATCGTCGATTCAGCAAAGGGGGGTCGCCCGCAGGGCGGCCCCCCTTTCGCGTCCCGTGCCACGCGCGAGGGGCGAGGTGATGTGGTGGAGGGTGCCCGGGCTCAGCGGGCCTTGGCGAGGGTGCCGAGGTACAACTCGATGACCTTGGGGTCGTCGAGCAACTGTCGGCCAGTGCCGGTGTAGGCGTTGCGACCCTGATCGAGCACGTAGCCGCGGTCGCAGATCTGCAGACACCGGGCGGCGTTCTGCTCGACCATGATGATGCCGACGCCTGTGGCGTTGACCTCCTTGACCCGCTCGAACACCTGATCCTGGAGCAGCGGGGACAGCCCGGCCGACGGCTCGTCGAGCAGCAGCACCGAGGGTTCCATCATCAGCGCCCGCCCCATGGCGAGCATCTGGCGCTCACCGCCCGACAGCGATCCGGCCTGCGAGGAGATCCGTTCGGCGAGTCGGGGGAAGATCCCGAGCACGACATCGCGCTGGGCGCGGAACGCCGCCGGCCGCTGGTACGCACCCATCTCGAGGTTCTCGTCGACCGTGAGGCTCGGGAAGACGTTGTTGATCTGCGGCACATACCCGACTCCACGTCGCACGAGGGCGTTCGCCTTCATTCCGGTGATGTCCTCGCCGCGCAGGGTGACCTTGCCCGAGTGGATCGACAGCAGGCCGAAGAGGGCCTTGAGCATCGTCGACTTGCCGGCACCGTTCGGGCCGATGATCCCGATCAACTCGCCGGGGGCCAGCTCGAGGCTGGCGCCATTGAGGATGTGGACACCGGGCACGTACCCGGCCACGACGGTGTCGACATGGACGACGAGTTCGCCGGTCGTGCTCATGCCAACCCTCCTTGGGTCGTCTCGGTGGGGTTCGCGTCGGTGAGCGAGGCGTGTGACGTGCCGAGGTAGGCGTCGATGACGGCCGGGTTCGCCCCAACCGATGCGGCGCGGCCCTCGGCGACGACGATCCCCTCGGCCATCACGACCACCCAATCGCTGATGTCGCGCACCACATCCATGTCGTGCTCGACGAAGACGACGGTGATGCCCTGCGACCGCAGCCGCTTCACATGGCCGAGCAACGACTGGGTCAGCGCCGGGTTCACCCCAGCCATCGGCTCGTCGAGCATGATCACCTTGGGGTCGGTCATCAGGCTGCGGGCCATCTCGAGCAGCTTGCGCTGGCCACCCGACAGGGCGCCGGCGAACTCGTCACGCATGTGCACCATGTTGAACTCGTCGAGGATGGTGAGCGCCTTGTCCTCGACGGCCTTCTCCTGTCGCCGCCACAGCGGTGCGACGAGCGCCTTGAACATGTTCTCACCGGTCTGCGACTGGGCGCCGAGCTTCATGTTCTCGAGCACGCTGAGCCGGCCGAGCACCTTGGTCAACTGGAACGTCCGCACCATGCCGCGCTGGGCGAGCAGGTGGGGTGCGGTATTGGTGACCACGCCACCGTCGAAGGTGACGGTACCCTCGTCGGGCCGGTCGAATCCGCTGAGCAGGTTGAAGAACGTCGTCTTGCCGGCCCCGTTCGGGCCGATCAGCGCCGTGATCGCACCACGCTGGATCTCGACGTGTTCGACCGCCACGGCCGTCAGACCACCGAAACGACGGGTGACGCGGGTGGCCACGATGATCGGGTCGGGCTTTGCGCTACCGGGGGTCTCGTCGACCCCGTCGAAGACATGCGCCACCGGGTTCGCCCAGTCGACGTCGCGCACACGGCTCGCCCCGCCGCCACCGGCGGTGCTGCCGAACTCGATCCCCTCAGCGTCGGACATCGATCGCGATCTCCCTCTTGTCACCGAAGATCCCCTGCGGACGGAACACCATGAGGGCCATCAACCCGAGGCCGACAAGCATGAACCGGACCTGACCGACCTGGATCTCGTTCATCAGCGACGTCGGGATGTGTCCGTTGGTGACGGCTTCACGCAGGGTGTTCTCGACGCCCGACAGCAACATCCAGAAGATCACCCCGCCAGCGACGGGGGCCCAGACCCGCCCGAGCCCACCGAGGATCGCCATCGTCAGGGCGAAGAAGGTGAACGCCCGGCTGTAGTTGTCGGGCTGCACCGAGTTGTTGGAGATGGCGAAGAACATGCCGGCGACGGTGCCGAACAGGCCGCCGAGGATGAGGCTCTGCATCTTGAACCGGAAGATGCTCTTGCCCATCGCGCGCGCTGCGTTCTCGTCCTCACGGATCGACTTGAGCACCCGACCCCACGGGCTGTTGACGAGCCGCCACACGATGAGGACGCTGAGCAGCACGATCCCCCAACCGATCCCGATCTCCCACAGGTCGCCACCGGTGAAGCGCAGGTTGAGCGGTCCGAGCTGCCCGCCGTACTTGGCCGAGCTGGTCATCGGGTTCCAGTCCTGGAAGGAGTTGGCGAAGCCGTTGATCCCCGCCGTGCCGCCGCTCCAGTCCTTCAACTTCTGATAGCGCACCACGAGCCGGATGATCTCCGCCGCAGCGATCGTGACGATCGCGAGGTAGTCGGATCGCAGACGCAGTGTGGGGATGCCGAGGATGACCGCCAGGATCAAGCCACAGATGAGGCCGATCACGATGCCCACACCGAGGGGCAGGCCGTAGTACGAGGTCGAGATGCCCACCCCATAGGCGCCGACGGCCATGAACCCGACCTGACCGAAGTTCATGAGGCCCGTGTAGCCGACATGCAGGTTCAGGCCGATGGCGGCGACGATGTAGATGATCGCCGTCTGGGTGAAGCCAGACCGCAACGTGTTCGACAGGATCGACGACCAGTCCATGGCTCAGCCCACCCTCTCTCGCCTGCCGAAGATGCCCTGAGGGCGCACCAGCAGGATGATGATCATCAAGAACAGCGCCGGCACGGTCTGCAACTCGGACGGCCACCACACGGTCGACACGAGGATCACCACACCGACCAGCACACTGCCCGCCATCGCCCCGAAGGCCGTACCGAGGCCCCCGAGGGTGACCGAGGCGAAGACGAGCAGCAGCAACTGCTGACCCATCGTCCATGTGACGAGCTGGTTGAGCCCCTGGAACACCGCGCCGAGCGAGACCAACGCGGCACCGATCAGCCACACGGCCGTGATCACACGGTCGACATCGATCCCGGTCGATGCGGCGAGGTCGGGGTTGTCGCTGACGGCGCGCATGGCCTTGCCGAGGCGGGTGAACTTCAGCCCCAGCGCCACGGCGACGAGGATCGCCGCGCTGAGGATCATCATGATGAGTTCCTTCGGACTGAGCGACACCGGCCCGAGGACGATCGACTGACGCTGGACGGCGTAGTCGGCGTACGGCGCCGGCCGGTCACCGAACTGGTACAGGATGGCGTACTGCAGGAACAGCCCGAGGCCGATCGACACGATGCTCATCGCCACCAGGCCCGTGTTGCGCTTGCGCAGTGGGCGCCACAGAGCGACGTCGAGGCCGGTTCCGGCCGCCGCACCGAGGATCATCGCGAGGACGGCGGCAATCGCAAGGTCCAGGCCGAAGGTGACGTTGAACATCCAGGCCAAGACTGCGCCGAGGGTGATCATCTCACTGTGGGCGAAGTTGACCAGCCCGGTGGTGCCATAGATGAGCGACAGACCGATCGCGCACATGCCGATGACGAGACCGAACTGCAGGCCGCTCATGGCCAGGCTCGCCACACGGTCGTACCACGGCGACCCGGCCGAGGAAGACGGGGTCGTCGACCCGCCCTCGGCGAGATTGAACAGCACGTTCTTCTGCTGCTCGGGCGTGAGACGCAATGGCAAGGTGCCCTTGGCCGGATCGACGAGGCCGACCCCCGCTGGCAGTGACTCGGCGACGAGCACCACGGCGTAGTCTCCGGGACCGGGGAGCGAGAGGACGAACTTGCCGTCGGCGCCCGATGTCGCCACGCCGACCGAGTCGCCGATCTCGACGACGGTGCGCCCGTCCTCGGACAGCGTGGCGGAGAACACCTCGACCTGTCCGCCCTCGATGGGCACCTTGTCGGCCGTCGGGTCCTCGGGCTTGTATTGCAGGGTCCCGGCCACGCTCTCCGCGCCTGTCGCAGGCGCGGCGACCTGCTGGGCGAAGGCGGGCGCCGCCGCCGCGAGCACGACGAACGAGAGCAGGCCGTAGACGAACGTGCGGCGCATGACCTCGGTACTATAACCCACGTGCTCCGCAGGTCTGCCGAGAGCAGCAGGCCGCGGGTCGGACTGCGGCGACGGACACTGAGCGTCGGTGGACTCGGAGTTGTCGTGACCGTGGCGATCGGCTGCGCCGGATCCACACCCGAGCCGGCGCCGACCGCAGCCGTCGTGTGCGACATGCTCGTCGAGCTCGACAACGCCCTTGCGGAGGTGGCCAACGCCGTTGCCGCCGCAGCCGCAGCCAACCGCGAGCAGACACGAGCGATCCTGCTCGACGGATTCGACCGGGCGTCTCGTGTCGTCGACGACCATGTGGCCGCAATCGAACGACTCGACGCAGCCGACCTCGTCGACGGTGAGGCAGTTATCGACGACCTTCGTCGCGGCGCCGCGGAAGCACGCGCCGAACTGGTCGACGAGCGGTCCCGCATGGCCGCCGTCGGGCCGTTCGAGCCAGACGAGGTGAATGGCCGTATCGGTCAGTTGTTCATGACGATCGAGAAGACGATGTCGGTCGCCGAACCCGTTGCGGCCCGACACCCGCTGCTGAGCGACGCATTCGCGACCACTCCCTCGTGTCAGTTCGTGGTCCAGTGAGCGACCATCGGACACGGGCCGTCATCGCCGTCCTCGGCTCAGCCGCATTGTTCGGCACGACCGGCACGGTGCTCGTCGGCGCGCCTGATGCCGCAGATGCAGTGTCGGTCGGCACACTGCGGCTGCTCATCGGCGCAGCCACGCTGGCGGTGATCGCCCGCTGGCGCCACCGCGGCGGCGCAACGCTGCCCCGTCCGGGATCGACTGCCATCGGTGCAGCGGGTGTCGCCATCTTCCAACTCGGCTACTTCCTCGCGGTCGAGCGCACCGGAGTCGCCGTCGGCACAGTGGTCACGATCGGCTCGGGGCCGCTGATCGGCGGCGTGCTCCACGCGCTCGGTGCCCGACAGCGGCCGTCGCCACGGTGGCTCGCTGGCACCGCGACGAGTGTGGCCGGGGTCGTCGCACTCGGACTGGCCGGCAGGGACGTCGCCGTCGATCCGGCTGGCATCGCATTGGCCGTCGCCGCCGGTGCCGGCTGGGCCACGTTCGCCACCGTCGGCCGACACGAGATCGACCGAGGCGTCGAGAGCACCCTCGCCCTTGCAGCCGTCTTCGCAGGTGGTGCGCTCATCCTCACCCCCCTGCTCGTCGATCGACCGCTCGGCTGGGTGACCACCGCACCGGGCGCGACCGCCGTGGCGTACCTCGGGGTCGTCACCGTCGGCGTGGCCTACTGGCTCTACGGGCTCGCCCTGCGCAGCCTCACCGCACCGGTCGTCATCACCCTCACCCTGCTCGAGCCGATCACCGCCGCCGTGCTCGGACATGTCGTCGTCGGCGAGCAGGTCACGCTGGCCGGGTGGATCGGCATCGCTGCAGTCCTCGGCGGACTCCTGCTCGCCGCATCACGGGCTGCCGATCAGGGCTGAACGACCGGCCGGGTCGTCGAGTTCCACAGCCAGGCGGTCACGCCCACGAGTGTCGTCGCCCCTGCGAGGTGGACGACGACCAGACCAACCGGCAGCCCGGCGGCGTACTGCACGTACCCGATCGTGCCCTGCACGACCGCAGTCAGCATCCATGCGGTGAGTGGTCCGTCGAGTTGGCGACGGTCGTCGGGGCGACGGCGCAGGAGCACCGCGAGGCCGACCGCACTGGCGACGGTGAGCCACACCGACGTGCCGTGGAGCCGCGTCACCCACCGCAGCGCATCGCCGTCGATGTCGTCGACCGAGCCGAAGAACCGCCGTGCCTCCTCGTCGCCTGCGTGTGGACCGGTTCCCGTGACCACCGTCCCGATGACCACCGTGACTGCGGTTGCCACGGCGACGACCCTCGTCCACCGACGCACTGCCGGCGTCACGGCGACCTCACGCCTCGCGCCGTCGGGCTCTCGTGAACGGACGAGGAGGAGCACGGCCGCCCACACGAGGACCATCGAGAGGACGAAGTGCAGTTGCACCGCCGCGGGATGCAGATCGGTCCAGACGACGAATGCACCGACGATCCCCTGCGCCGGGACACCGAGCACGATGATCGCGCCGAAGGTCACGAGGTCACGCCGGCGCGGCCTGCGGTACCACGCCGCCGCCGCGGCGAGCAGCACACCGAGGCCGACGAGAAAGGTGAAGAGGCGGTTGAGCTGCTCGATCGCCGAGTGCTTCGACGAGACGTCGACGAACCGGTCTGCATTGCAGTTCGGCCAGTCGTCGCACCCGAGCCCCGAGCCCGTCAGCCGGACGGCCCCGCCGGTGACCACGATCGCCCCGAGCAGCACGAGGGCAGCGACGGCGATCGAGGTGAACTCCCGTGGGCGGAATCCTTCGCGTCGCACACGGCCGAGCAGCGAGCGCGACATGTCCGGCAGGCTAGGCGGCCACTGGCCGGGAGGCCACGCGTGGTCGGCACCGAGCCGGAAGGCAGACCGAGACGTGGCGGATATCGTGCGCGGCGGTGAAAAAGCCCACCGTCGCCGAGCGGCGGATCGAGATCCTCGAGGTCACCTGCGAGGTGGTCATCGAACGCGGCTTCGCTGCGACGCGCATCGGCGACGTCGCCAAGCGTCTCGATGTGTCGAGCAGCCTCATCCACTACCACTTCGACTCGAAGGAGCAGTTGCTCGCCGAGGCGTTCGCCCACTACGCGCGAAAGGATCTCGCCGAGATGGAGGCCGAGGTCGAAGCGGCACCCACCTCGGTGGCCCAACTCGACCGGGCCATCCGCAACTACGTTCCCGAGGGCAGCGGCGACGTCGAGTGGATGCTGTGGATCGACGGGTGGGGTGAGGCGCTGCGCAACCCGATGATGCGGCGTATCAGCCAAGAGCTCGACGAGCAGTCGGCAGGTCTGCTCGCCCGGGTGATCCGTCATGGCGTCGAGCGCGGCGACTTCGCCTGCGCCGATCCCGATGCGGCGGCGTTACGGCTGACTGCGGCGGTCGATGGGCTCGCGGTGCAGTTCGCCGCCCATGACCGGGTGCTCACGCGCGATCAGCTCATCGACCATGTACGCACGCTCGCCGCCTGGGAGGTGGGGCTCGAACCCGATGCGCTGCGCGACACGTCGTCGAGCCTTGCGCCCACGATCGACCATCCGTCACCGATCACCGACACTGCGCTCCGACAGTTGATCGCACGACACTGCGATGCCGTCGTACGCCACGACGTGGACAACTTCCGTGCGCTCTGGACACCTGATGCGCGCTGGAGCGACGGGACGACCGAGCTCGTCGGACGCGACGACATCGCTGCCGAGTTCGACCGGCGGCGCAGTGCATCGGCGTGGTTCCTCCAGACAGCACCGAACATGGTGTTCGAGGTCGACGAGCACGCGGGCAACGCACGTGGTCGAGTCACCGTGATCGAGCAGGTCAAGCGGACTCGCGGCGCGGTCTCGCACATCGCCTGGTCAGCCGACGACCGCTACACCCGCCGCGACGGGACGTGGCGCTTCGCCGAGCGACACCTCACGCGGATCGCCGAGCTCCCCTGACCCTCTGCGACACCGACTCGTCAGGGTCAGGGTCTGATCTCGTAGAAGGCGTTCACACTGTGGTCGATCGACAACCTGCGGAACCTCGTGAACCCTGCAGCCTCGGCCAGGTCCCGGGCAGCGCGTTCGGGCAGGCCGAGTGTGCCGAGACCGGCTCCTTCGGGCTCGCTCAGTGCAGATGACATACATGACAGGACGCTGATGCCGTACATCAGCGCCGCCATCGGATTGCGTGCCATGTTCTCGGCGAAGGTGTCGAAGGCCTTGATGTCGACGAGCAGCCATGTGCCGTCGGGTGCAAGGGCACGACGAATCGAGTCGACCACCCGGGCGGGGTGCGCCATGTCATGGACGCAGTCGAAGGTGCACACGAGGTCGAACGACCCGTCATCGGGGAGGGGCTCGTCGCGGGGATCGTGGAACGCGACGTTGTCGAGCCCGCTCGCATCGAGTTTGGCGTGGGCCCGCTCGAGGGCGAAGTGGCTGATGTCGTAGCCGACGAACTCACTCGCCGGGAACGCCTCGGCCATGAGGAGCAGCGCACTCCCGGCGCCGCACCCGACGTCGGCGACACGGCAGCCTCGCTCGAGACGTTCGACGACCCCGTCGAGTGCGGGCAACACGACGGGTACGAGGAAGGCCCGGTTCCACGGTTCGAAACTGCGCTCGATCCCGACCGCGCCCTGCGGGCCGTGGCTGTCGTAGTCGTGGCCCACTCCGTGGACGAAGCTCTCCCCGACGTGCTCGAGGGCACCCATCGTCTGCGGGAGACGGTGGAACATGCCCATCCCGAATGCCGGATGTTCGGGATCGGCGAGGACGGCCGAGGCCTCCGGCGAGAGCGAGAAGCGCTGGTCGGCATCGACCTCGATGAGACGCGCCGCGGCCTGGTTGTAGGCCCACTCGCGCACCCATCGCTCGTGTGTGCCCGATGCGGCGGCGATCTCCGCAGTCGTCAGCGGACGAGCGGCATCACGCATCGCCCGATACAGCCCGAGCCGGTCCCCGAGGTGCACCATGCCGGCGGTGACGGCACCCGACAGCGTGCTGAACAACTGGAACGAGTAGAGCTTCAGGCGATCGGGGTCGGCCTCGGTCATGTCTGAACCCCTCACGACATGTCGACGAAGACCGGGTCGCGTCGCTCGAAGTTGGCTGTCACCGCTTCGATCTGGTTCGGGTGACCGATGAGTCCGTGGATGACCTCTCGCTCGAGGCGGAACTGGGCAGCAGCGCGGTGCTCGACCTGCGCGTTGAGCAGTCGTTTCGCGCCTCGCACCGCGTCGGGGCTCCGCCGGGCGATCTCGAGCGCCATCGCGAGCGCATCATCGAGCGGCGTGTCGCTCAGTCGGGTGGCGAGTCCGAGGGACAACGCCTCGCGACCGTCGAACAGTCGCGCCGTGAACACGAGCTCCTTGGCCACATCGGGGCGCACGAGGCCAGCGAGTGAGAGCGTGCCCGACATGTCGGGCACGAGGCCCCAGTGCACCTCGCGCACGCTCATCTGAGTGTCGGGGTGCACGATGCGGATGTCGGCTCCGAGGGCGATCTGGATACCGCCGCCGAGGGCATGACCGTGCACGGCAGCGATCACCGGGACCGGCACCTCCTGCCAGACCCACGCCACCTGCTGGCCGAGGTGGGTGAGGCCGTCGGGTCGCAGCCGACCCGGATTCCCATCGGCGTCGCCACCACCGGCTGCGAGGGCCGCCATCGTGGCGAAGTCGAGGCCGGCACAGAACGACGACCCCTCGCCGCTCAGCACGACCGCCCGCACCCCGGGTGCCGAGCACAGCCACTCGCCGGCCTCGGCGATCGCGAGGAACATGTCGCCGTCGAGTGCATTGCGCTTGTCGGGGCGGGTGAGCCGCGTATCGGCGACACCGTCGATCAGTGCGACCGAGACGCGGTCGCGGAACGTGAGAGACGTCATGGACGAAGTCTGACAGGTTGACGCCGCCTGGGTTCTCGCTGGCGGCGGCTCACTCGACGAGGCGGAGGCCGCTCGGCACCACCGACGGCTCCGCGGTCGGAAGGTCGACGACGAACTCGGTGCGGTGGGCCGAGAAGCGGTGCTCGCTCAACAGCACCGGTCGACCGTCAACGGTGGTCGTGAGCCGCTCGCACCGCAGCAGTGGGCTCCCGACGGGAACGGCGAGGAGTGCGGCATCATCGTCACCTGCGATGTCCGCGCCGATCGTCTGGGTCGCCCCACGCAAGGTCACACCGAGCAGTTCGTAGAAGGGACGCCGCTCGACGTCGCGACGACTGAGATGCTGACCGAGATCAGCGGGGCACCACACGGTGACCACGGCGAACGGGACACCATCGGCGAGATTGCGGCGCTTGACGCGCAGCACGTGCGCGCAGCCGAGACGATCGGCCACGTGCGATGGCGCATCGACGAACGCGAACTCGAGTACCTCGCGCGTCGGAACCAGTCCGCTCGACGCGACCTGCTGCTCGATCGTGTCGAGGCGGCCGAGACGTTGGCGCAGACGCGCCCCGGCGACGAACCACCCGAAGCCCTGGCGCGACTCGACGAGCCCCTCATGACGGAGCACCTCGAGGGCCCGACGCACCGTCACTCGGCTCGCACCGAACTCACCGGACAACTCGGCCTCACTCGGCAGGACCTGTCCGGCACCGGCACGCGCGACGCGCGCCCGCAGGGTGTCGGCGATCTCGTGATAGCGGATCGTGCGCATGTCGCTCCCTTTGGTCGCTCCGGCGACTTGTATTACCCTTGTCTACATCACCGCCCGTGGCCCGTGCCACGGCCTGTCCCGAGGGAGCGCACGATGAAGGCGACCGCCGGCACCCCGATCGCACTCGTCCACAAGGCGTATGCCACCCTGCCCACCCGGGTCGCTGCCGGCCGGGCCCGGTTCGGGCGGCCGCTCACCCTGTCCGAGAAGGTGCTGCTCAACCACCTCGTCACCAGCGACGACGACATCGAGCGCGGTGCGACCTACAACGACTTCCATCCCGACCGCGTGGCGATGCAGGACGCAACAGCCCAGATGGCGCTCCTGCAGTTCATGACAGCGGGACTGCCGACCACAGCCGTGCCGAGCACGGTGCACTGCGATCACCTCATCACGGCCAAGGTCGGTGCGCTGATCGATCTCGGCGTGGCCGTCGACACCAACCGCGAGGTGTACGACTTCCTGCGCACCGTGTGCGCGAAGTACGGCATCGGGTTCTGGGGTCCGGGGAGTGGGATCATCCACCAGGTCGTCCTCGAGAACTACGCGTTCCCGGGCGGCATGATGATCGGCACCGACAGTCACACTCCCAACGCCGGTGGGCTCGGCATGGTTGCCATCGGCGTCGGAGGGGCCGACGCGGTCGACGTGATGACGGGCTTCCCGTTCAACGTGCGCTGGCCCAAGGTGATCGGCGTTCGCCTCACCGGATCGCTCAGCGGATGGAGTTCACCCAAGGACGTCATCCTCGAGGTCGCACGAATCCTCACCGTGGAGGGCGGGACGGGGGCGATCGTCGAGTACTTCGGCCCCGGCGCCGACTCGATCTCGGCCACCGGCAAGGCGACCATCTGCAACATGGGCGCCGAGATCGGGGCGACCTGCAGCATCTTCGGCTACGACGCGAACATGGCCGCCTACCTGCGGGCGACGGGCAGGGCGGACATCGCCGAGGCGGCCGATGCCGTCGCCGAGCATCTGCGACCCGACGATGGCGCGCTCTACGACCAACTGGTCGAGATCGACCTCGACGCGCTCCGGCCGATGATCAACGGACCGCACTCCCCCGACCGCGCGCACCGTGTCGGCGCTGCGGTCGGCGACGCCGCACGAGCGGAGGGATGGCCGCTCGAGATCTCGGCCGCACTCATCGGGAGTTGCACGAACAGTTCGTACGAGGACATCACGCGTGCCGCATCGATCGCCCGTCAGGCGCGCGCCCACGGCCTGCGGGTGGCGACGGAGCTACTCGTCACACCGGGCTCCGAGCAGACACGGGCGACGATCGAGCGCGACGGCCTGATCGCCGATCTCGAGGCGATCGGCGCCACCGTGCTCGCCAACGCCTGCGGTCCGTGCATCGGTCAGTGGGAACGAGCCAAGGAAGTGACGGCAAAGCCGAACACCATCGTCAACTCCTTCAACCGCAACTTCCCGAAGCGCAACGACTGCTCCGCGAACACCTTGTCGTTCGTCACGTCGCCCGACACGGTCGTCGCGTTGGCGCTCGCCGGTCGACTCGACTTCGACCCCACTACCGACACGATCACCGCCCCGGACGGCACCGAGGTACGTCTCGACGCCCCCGTCGGCGAGGTGCTGCCGTCGCGCGGCTACGACCCTGGCGAGAACACCTTCACCGCACCGCCCGCAGACGGATCG
>JBJSXI010000079.1:0-28827 GCA_046086305.1 Ilumatobacteraceae bacterium | reverse complement strand
AAGTTGGCCGTCTGGGTGAACAGCGTGTTGGCGAACGCTGCGGTCATCGCCGCACTGGCGAGGAGCGCGAGTGTGCGTACCTGACGCTCGTCGAGTCGATCCGGAGGCGCCCACCACGGACTCGATGCACCGTCGGGAGGTCGATGCCGCAGTGCGTGGCGCACGGGCAGCGCGAGCAACCATCCGCACCACGGCAGCGCGAGCCGGTACTCGGTCCGCTCGACGACCGCTCCGTCGCTGGCGACGTCGACGACCCTGCGGTAGTGCCGGAACGGGCCGTGTCGCTGGACGAATGCTCCGTCGACCGCGGTTTCGGCAACTAGGTCGTCGCGGACCTCTCGTGCCCGACGTGCCCCAGCGGATCCTGCGGGCCACCGGCGCGTCAGCGAACGGTGGGGTCGGGGCACCGGGCAGAGGCTACTTGGGGGGCTGCGCACCGGCATACTGGCTGCCCATGTCCGAGCCGCGCATCGTCGTTCGTCGCTCGACGCCTCTCCACGGTGAGGTCGTCGTGCCGGGAGCGAAGAACTCCGTGCTGAAGCTGATGGCGGCGACCCTGCTCGCCGACGGTGTGTCGACGCTGCGGAACGTGCCGAACATCGCCGACGTCGCGATCATGGGTGATCTGCTGGCGGCGATCGGTGTGCAGAGCGAGTTCCTCGGTTCAGGTGAGCTCCGCCTCGTGAACAGCGGCGAGCTCGAGCCGGTCGCCCCCTACGAGCTCGTCGAGCGGATCCGCGCGAGCATCAATGTGCTCGGCCCGCTCCTCGGTCGATGTGGCCGCGTTGCGGTATCGCTCCCGGGCGGCGACGACTTCGGCAGCAGACCGATCGACATGCACCTCAAAGGGTTGGCCGCGATGGGTGCGTCGTACGAGATCCGCCACGGCATGGTCGAGGCCCACGCCGAGCGACTGCACGGTGCGTCGATCACGCTCGAGTTCCCGAGTGTTGGTGCAACGGAGAACCTCGTCACCGCAGCCGTCCATGCGAAGGGCACGACGGTGATCGACAATGCGGCACGCGAACCCGAGATCGCCGACCTGTGTCGGTTCCTCGTGGCCATGGGCGCCGACATCGAGGGCATCGGGACGAGCACGCTCGTCGTTCACGGCGTCGAGCGCGGCACACTGCGCGCCGCCGACCACGACGTCGTCGTCGACCGCATCCAAGCAGCGACATACATCGCGGCGACCGCAGTCGCCGGTGGCGAGGTCGTGCTCCGAGGGGCGCGTGCCGACCACATGCGGATGCTCATCAGTCGGTTCACCGACATGGGGCTCACCATCGACGTGCGTGCGGACGATGTGCTCGACGTGCGGGCGCACGGACGCCTCCACAGCATCGATGTGTCGACCCTGCCGTACCCGGGCATCGCGACCGACTACAAGCCCCTCATCGTGACGATGCTCGCCGTCGCCGACGGCACCGGCATCGTCACCGAGAACCTGTATCCGGGCCGGTTCCGCTATGTCGAGGAACTCCAACGCCTCGGCGCCGACATCACCGCCGACGGCCACCATGCGGTCGTCCGCGGTGTCCCTGCGTTGAGCGGTGCCCCGGTACGGGCCCCCGACATCAGGGCCGGTGCGGCGCTCGTCGTCGCCGGTCTCGCCGCCGAGGGTGAGACGACCATCAGCGGGGTGCACCACATCGATCGTGGTTACGACGATCTCGTCGGCCGACTCGTGTCGCTCGGCGCCGACGTCGAACGCGTCGGCTGATCCGCCGGCAGCGTCGTCCGGCCGACACGATGCTTGGCGAGGCGGAGCAGCCCCGTGATGACCAGGATCGGCCCGAGGACGAGGAGGATCTCGTCCCACCCGCCCTGATGCGCGAGCAGCGCCGTCATCCCACCTCGAGCACGACGAGGAGTGCTCCGGTGTCGTGGCTCTCCACCTCGTAGGTGCCGGCCACGTCTGCGACGAACGAGAAGGTGGCCGTCTCGCCGGCGGCGACCTGCGCCTCGAGATCGAGGGTGTGCACGTGGAACTCGTCGCTCCGCGATGGATTGGTGATCGTCAGGACGACCTCTGATCCGAGCGTGACAGACTCGATCCGATCCGGGCCGTCGTCCACCCCGACCACGACGTCGATGCGGACGACCGGGTCGACGGTCGCTGGCGCGCTCGGTGGTGAGGTCGGCGGGGGAGATGCGGGTGCGGCTGTCACCGGCGCGCTGCTGGCCGACGAACCGGTCGTGACGGGCGCGACCATCGAATCGGCCACGTCCGCGGAACCCGAGGAGCACGCTGCGGCGACAACGACGAGGGCGGCGACGAGCGAGGTCCTCACGAGTCGCAATCCTACGGAGGGGCTGGTTCAATGGGCACATCAGCACCATGCGCACCCTCGTCGAAGAGACCATCGAGGTCATCCGCCCGGCCCTCCAGGCCGACGGCGGCGACATCGAGTTGCGTGAGGTCGACGAGTCGACCGGTGTGGTGTACGTGGCACTCGTCGGTGCCTGTGGGACCTGCCCGACGAGCACCGTGACCCTCAAGGCGGGCATCGAGCGGATCATGCGCGACCGGATCGACGGGGTCACCGAGGTCGTCAACGTCACGGAACCGGGTCCATGAGCCGGCGGGCCGTGCCCGTCCCCGAACTGCTCGCCGCCGCTCGCGGCGGTGACCGCGGTGCACTGGCGCGGCTGCTGTCGCTCGTCGAGCGCGGCGCAGCCGATGCGCGCGAGATCGGTCGACTCACACACGCGGCAGCCGGACACGGGTACACGATCGGCCTCACCGGTGCGCCCGGTGCGGGGAAGAGCACGTTGACGAGCGCAGTGATCGGTCTCCTGCGCGCCCGTGGTGACGAGGTCGCGGTGCTCGCGATCGACCCATCGTCGCCGTTCACCGGAGGCGCGATCCTCGGCGACCGGGTGCGGATGCAGGACCATGCCACCGACCCGGGCGTGTTCATCCGCTCGATGGCCACCCGCGGTCATCTCGGTGGACTGTCACTCGCCACACCCGAGGCCGTGCGTCTCCTCGACGCGGTCGGCCGACGATGGATCCTCGTCGAGACCGTCGGTGTCGGACAGGTCGAGGTGGAGATCGTCGGAAAGGCGGACACCACCGTGGTGGTCGTCAACCCCGGCTGGGGTGATTCGGTGCAGGCGAACAAGGCCGGGCTGATGGAGATCGCCGATGTGTTCGTCATCAACAAGGCCGACCGACGTGGTGTCGACGAGACGAGACGCGACCTCGAGCAGATGCTCGATCTCGGTGACCGTGCCGTCGACGACTGGCGACCACCGATCATCGCGACCGTCGCCTCTCAGGCGAGTGGGATCGACGACCTGTGGGCGGCCATCGAGCAGCATCGATCGACGATCGAGGCGAATGGTGAGCTCGAACGCCGACGAGCATTCCGCCGTCGCGAGGAACTGCGCGAGATCGTTGCGCGCCGTCTCGAGCAGCGGGCACGCGAGATCATCACGGGCGACCGGTGGCGCGAACTCGAGGACCGCGTTGCCGATCGGGGGGTCGATCCGTGGTCGGCGGCCGACGAGATGCTCGGCCCCGTCGGCGCCTGACGACGCGGGCTAGCGTGCCCACATGCCGCTCGTCCACCTCGACCGACGCCCCGATGGTGTTGCGGTCGTCCGTCTCGACAACCCGAAGGTGAATGCCCTCTCGCAGGAGTTGCTCGCCGAACTCGCAGCGGTCGCAGATGATCTGCGTACCGACCCTCCGGGTGCCGTCGTGGTCACGGGCGGCGATCGGCTGTTCGCCGCGGGCGCCGACATCTCGCAGTTCGGCGGTCCCGTCGAGGCCAAGGGCGTCAGCGCAGGGTTCCACCGCGCGCTCGACGCCGTGGCGGCGATCCCCCGGTTCGTCATCGCAGCGGTGTCGGGCTATGCACTCGGTGGCGGCTGCGAACTGGCACTCGCGTGCGACTACCGGATCGCGTCGGAGCGCGCCGTGTTCGGCCAGCCCGAGATCCTCCTCGGCATCATTCCGGGCGGTGGTGGCACCCAGCGACTCGCCCGGCTCGTCGGCCCGTCACGGGCCAAGGAGATGATGATCACGGGTCGCCAGGTGCGTGCCGATGAGGCACTGCGCATCGGACTCGTCGACGAGATCGTCGCCCCCGACGAACTCCACGACCGCGCCGAGACGCTCGCCGCAGAGGTCGCCCGTGGCGCTCGCGTCGCCCAAGGGCTCGTCAAGCGGGCCGTCGACGTGGGACTCGATGCATCTCTCGAGGCAGGTCTGCGCCTCGAGCGCGAGTTGTTCGAGCAGGTCTTCCACACCGAGGACAGCCGCACCGGTGTTGCGTCGTTCCTCGCCGACGGACCGGGCAAGGCGCACTTCAGCGGACGTTGAGGCTCACCCGGCCCACACGGCGAGACCGAGCTCGACCGGGCTGGCGAGCATCGGGTGGCTCGGGATGACGCGCACCGTGAGGCCGTAGGGTCCGGCCTCACCGGTCATGAAGTCGGCGCTCCACCCGCCGTCGCCGTGGTCGGGGTCGAGATCGACGATCGCCGGTCGGCCGACGAATCCACCCTCGCTGTCGATCGGGCCGTGCAGGACCTGCACCCGCACGTCGGCAATGCCGAGTGCGCCGAGCTCGATCGTTGCGTGGACCGATCGCTGGTCGCCCTCATGGGCGGGGTCGGTGTCGGTCGACACACCATTGATCCTCACCGTGTCCCATTCGGCCCGGACACGCGCCTTCCATGCGGCGAGATCGCGGGCGTGCGATGCATCGCGCTCGAGCGCGCGGCGGGCGTCGGCGGCTGCGGGCTCGTAGAGGCGTGTCGTGTAGTCGCGCACCATGCGTGAGGCGGTGACGAACGGTCCGAGTGTCGCCCAGTTGTGGGCGATCCGTTCGGTCCAGCCGACGGGCACGCCGGCATCGTCGCGTTCGTAGAAGAGCGGCACGATCTCCCGTTCGAGAAGACCGAACAGGTTCGTCGCCTCGCGGTGGTCGCGTCGGGCGAGGTCGGGGTCGTCCTCAGCCGAGGCGATCGCCCAGCCGTTGTGCCCGTCGAAGCACTCGTCCCACCATCCGTCGAGGACGCTGCAGTTCAGGCAGCCGTTGAGGGCTGTCTTCATCCCGCTCGTGCCGCACGCCTCGAGGGGCCGGCGTGGATTGTTCAACCAGACATCGGTGCCGCGGTACATCATCCGGGCGACCGCCATGTCGTAGTCGGGGAGGAACACGAACCGATGATCGACGTCGAGTCTGCGGGCGAACAGCTCGATGTCGCGGATCATGTCCTTGCCCGGTTGGTCGGCAGGGTGGGCCTTGCCGGCGAAGACGAACTGCACGGGTCGGTCGCTCGACAGCAACAGGGCACGGAGGCGTTCGGGTTGGCTGAGCAGCAGGGTCGCCCGCTTGTAGGTGGCGAACCGCCGGGCGAAGCCGATCGTGAGGATCCGCGGGTCGAGTGCGCTCCCACCGAGGCGAGCGCGCACGAAGCCGACGAGGTCGGCCCTGCCGCGTGAGCGAGCCGCCCAGATCTCGGCGGGGTCGAGGGTGTGCACCCCGGCCCACGACGCGTCGTCGGCACCGTCCCAGACCGGGCCGACACTGCGGGCGAGGAGGGGCTCGACATGCTCGCCGACCCAGGTGTGTGCGTGGACCCCGTTGGTGATGGCGTCGATGGGTACCTCGTCGACGGGAGTGTCGGGCCACAGGTCGGCGAACATCTCCCGGCTGACTGCGCCGTGCAGTTGGGCTACTCCGTTGCTGCGGGCGCTCATCCGGAGACCGAGCACGGCCATGTTGAACTCGTTGTCACCGGGTGTCTCTCCGGTGCCGTCGCCGGGTCGCGAACCGAGGGTGAGGAGCCTCCCGATGGACGTACCGCACGTCGCCGCGAACGAGGTGAAGTACCGCTCGATCATCTCTCGCGGGAAGACGTCGATCCCTGCGGCGACAGGTGTGTGGGTCGTGAACACGCCACCGGCGCGCACCGCCTCGACCGCAGCGTCGAACGAGAGTCCTCCGGCGACGAGTTCGCGGATCCGTTCGAAGGAGAGGAACCCGGCGTGCCCTTCGTTGGTGTGGAAGACCTGCGGATCGAGGCCGAGGGCGCGCAGGGCGCGGACACCGCCGATGCCGAGGAGGATCTCCTGACGGAGCCGATGTTCGCGATCACCGCCGTAGAGGCGGTCGGTGACGGCGGCGGCCTCGGGGGAGTTCCCCTCGACCGCCGTGTCGAGCAGGAACAGCCGGATCCGCCCGACGTCGAGCTGCCATACGTTCGCCCGTGTCGGATCGCCGGCCAGATCGACGACGACCTGCACTCCGGTCGGTCGTGCGGCGAGATGCGACGGCTCGAGTCGCGGATAGCGCTCCTCCTGCATCCCGTCGGCGTTGAGCCGTTGGCGGAAGTAGCCCTCGGCGTAGAGGATCCCGACGCCGACGAGCGGGACCCCGAGATCGCTCGCCGCCTTCAGGTGGTCGCCGGCGAGCACACCGAGCCCCCCGGAGTACTGCGGCACGGTCTCGCTGATGCCGAACTCGGGGGAGAAGTAGGCCACCAGACCGAGTGGCGACGCCGTGCGTTCGTGGAACCAGCGGGGTGATTCGAGCGCGGCCGCGAGCCGGTGGGCCGCGTCGTGCACGGCGTCGACGATCTCGGCATCGGTGGCCAGTTCTTTCCAGCGCGACGCGGAGATGGCGGCGAGCAGGTGGAGCGGGTCGGACCCGGTGGTCTTCCACAGTGTCGGGTCGAGGCGGCGGAACAGGGCGACCGTCGAGGAATCCCACGTCCAGTGGAGGTTGGCCGCGAGGCCGGCGAGCGGGGCGAGCTCGTCGGGGATCGCCGGGACGACCGTGAACTGGCGAACCGCTCGCATCTGCAGCGACGCTATCGGGCGCGTGCCGCGACGTAGACCTGCGCGGTCGACTCGGCGATCGCGTCCCAGCTGTAGCGGCCGCGCAGCAGCGACGCAGCGGCCGCGCGCAGAGCCGACGCACGCGCCGGGTCGTCGATCAGCTCGGCGACCGCCACGGCGAGGTCGTGCGGGTCGCCCGGCTCGAACAGCACACCGGCACCGGTGCCCTCGACGATCTCGGCGAGGCCGCCGGTGCGGGCAACGACGATCGCCGCGCCGGCGGCCATCCCCTCGAGTGCGACGATGCCGAAGGGTTCGTAGAGCGATGGGATGACGACGCACGACGCCTCGGCGAGCAGTCGCCGCAGGTCGTCGTCGGCGACGAACCCGGCGAGGTGCACGATGTCGCTGACCCCCTCGATGTCGAGGAGTGACTGCAGTTCCGGCAGGTAACTCCCGCGCCCGGCGATCACGCAGCGGACCCCGGGTACACGCGTCCGCAGGTCGCGCATCGCACGCGCAAGGATCTGGAACCCCTTCTCGTACTGCACCCGACCCCATGCGACGACGAGCGGTGGTCGATCGGTACCGATGTCGGCCAGATCGATCCGCCACCGGTCGACGTCGACCCCGTTGGGGACGAGGTGGACCTTGTCCGATGGCAGCTCGAAGTCGGCGATCACCTCGCGGACCATGAACTGCGAGCAGGCGATCACCTCACGCGCCTGATAGGTGAGCCACCACTCGACTGCGTTCACCGCGGCCGGGAGGCCGGGCGGTAGGTGACCCCCGTGCCGTCCCCGCTCGGTGGCGTGCATCGTCGCCACGAGCGGCACACCGTGGAGCGCGGCGACGGTGTCACCGGCCCATGCCGTGAACCAGTCGTGGGTATGGACCACCTCGGGGGTCCATGCGCCGAGTGAGGCGGTGCGGGCGACGAGACGATGGTTGGCACTCGCGGTACGGGCGACGAGGTCGTCGTCGGGGAGCCACGGCAGCGACGCATCGGCGCGTACCACGCGCACACCGTCGACGATCTCGTCATCGGGTGCGCGCAGGGTGCCGTGGTGTGCATCGGCGTGGTGGAGTGTGACGACGGTGACGTCGTGTCCGGTGCGGACCAGCGCGCCGGCCAGTCCGGCCACATGGGTGGAGATACCGCCGATGACGTGGGGCGGGTACTCCCACGAGAACATCAGCACGCGCACGTGCGGAACGTAGCAGCGCGCTCTGTGACGACGGCTGCCCTACGCTCGCCGGCGTGCTGCTCGGCGAACTCGATCTGTACCTGTTCTCCGAGGGGACCCACCGTCGTCTGTGGGAGGTGCTCGGTGCACATCCGGCGGTCGATGGCGGCGTCCGGTTCGCCGTGTGGGCGCCGAATGCGCGCGAGGTGTGGGTGGTCGGCGACTGGAACGGCTGGGCCGACGGTGTGGCGCTCCACCCGCAGGGCACGTCGGGTATCTGGGCCGGAGTGGTCGCCGAGGCGTGCATCGGTCACCGCTACAAGTACGCCGTCGTGTCCGCGACGGGCTCGACCGTTCTCAAGGCAGATCCCCTGGCGATCGCTGCGGAGTGTCCGCCTGCGACGGCGAGTGTGGTCTGCGGACCTCCGGCCCATGAATGGGGAGACGCCGAGTGGATGACCCGGCGTGCCATCGGACCCGGTGCGCCGCTGCGCATCTACGAGGTCCACCTCGGCTCGTGGCGCCACGGCGTGTCGAGCTACCGCGAACTCGGGGCACATCTGGCCGACCATGTCGAGGCGCTCGGCTTCACCCATGTCGAACTGTTGCCCGTGGCCGAACATCCCTTCGGGGGATCGTGGGGCTACCAGGTGTCGGGGTACTACGCCCCCACGGCGCGCTTCGGGAGCCCGGATGATCTGCGGGCGATGATCGACACCCTGCACCGTCGAGGGATCGGGGTGATCGTCGACTGGGTGCCGGCGCACTTCCCTCGCGACGAATGGAGCCTCGCCCGCTTCGATGGCACGGCGCTCTACGAGCATGCCGATCCGCGCCAGGGTGAGCACCCCGACTGGGGCACGCTCGTGTTCAACTACGGGCGCACCGAGGTGCGCAACTTCCTTGTTGCCAACGCGTTGTACTGGTTCGACCAGTTCCACGTCGACGGCCTACGTGTCGATGCGGTGGCGAGCATGCTGTACCTCGACTACTCGCGTCCGGCAGGCGGATGGGTACCCAACCGTGAGGGTGGCCGCGAGAACCTCGACGCCATCACGTTCCTGCGCGAACTCACGGGTGCGGTGGCCGAAGAACATCCGACGGCGATGATGATCGCCGAGGAGAGCACTGCGTGGCCCAAGGTCACCCGGCCGGTGAGTGAGGGGGGACTGGGGTTCACCCACAAGTGGAACATGGGGTGGATGCACGACACCCTCACCTACCTGCGGCGTGAGCCGGTGCACCGCCAGTGGCACCATCACGAACTGACCTTCGGCCTGCTCTACGCGTTCAGCGAACGATTCGTGCTCCCGTTGAGCCACGACGAGGTGGTCCATGGCAAGGGCAGCCTCCTCGCCAAGATGCCGGGGGACGATTGGCAGCGGTTCGCCACGCTCCGGGCCCTGTACGCGTGGATGTGGGCGCTGCCCGGCTCGCCGCTGCTCTTCATGGGCGCAGAGTTGGCGCCCTTCACCGAGTGGAACGACACGACTGGTCTGCCGTGGCACCTCCTCGACCACGCACCGCACCGCGGCGTGCGCGATCTGCTCGCAGAGTTGAACAGACTCGACGATGCGCACGGCGCGCTGCACGAACGTGACCACGAACCGACGGGCTTCCAGTGGCTCGATGCCGATGACGCCGCGCACTCGGTCTACGCATTCGTGCGCTGGGGTCATGCCGGTTCGTCGGCGGTCGTCTGTGTCGCCAACCTCACACCCGAACCACGACGGGGGTATCGGATCGGGCTGCCGTGGTCCGGAGGGTGGGATCTCGTCCTCGACACCGACGCCCCGGCATGGGGAGGGAGTGGGTTCGCGGCCGCGGGGGTCGTCGCGAGCGCCACGACCGAAACGCCGTGGCAGGGTCAACCCTGCTCGTGTGCGATCGACCTGCCACCACTCGGGGTGATGTGGCTCGCGGCGCGGCGGCCGTGAGTCGTCCGACGATCTCGGAATTGCGCACCGATCCGGCCGTGCGCCGTGTCGTCGCCGCATCGGCGACACTCGGAGCGGCCGTCGGTGTGTTCGCCATCTCGTTCGGTGTGTCGTCGGTGGCGGCGGGGGCCTCGGTCCTGCAGACCTGCGCCATGTCGCTGCTCGTCTTCACCGGTGCGTCGCAGTTCTCCGCGGTCAGCGTGCTCGGAGCCGGCGGCTCACCCGCAGCGGCGTTCGGTGGCGCCGCGATCTTGGCGGTGCGCAACGGCGTCTACGGACTCGCGATGGCGCCGTCGCTACGCGGACGCCTGGCCGTGCGACTCGTGGCGGCGCAGTTGACCATCGACGAATCGACGGCGATGGCTGCCACGCAGACCGACGATCGGCACCGCCGGATCGCCTTCTGGGTCACCGGTGCGAGCGTGTACCTGTTCTGGAACACATGCACGCTCATCGGCGCGCTCCTCGGCACGGCGATCGATCCGCGCTCGTGGGGCCTCGATGCGGCGTTCCCCGCAGCCTTCGTCGCGATGATCTGGCCCCTGTTGCGCCGACGCCGGCCGGCGATGGCCGCGGCGGTCGGGGCGACCGTGTGTCTCGTGCTCATCCCGTTCACACCGGTCGGTGTGCCGATCGTGTGTGCGGCCGTCGGTGTGCTCATCGGGGTCCCGGCCGAGGAGCCGAAGTGAGCTGGGCGTTCGTCCTGTTGCTCGCCGCGGTCGCCTACGGCTGCAAGGTGGTCGGCCTGGTGTTCCTCGGCGGGCGGCGCCTGCCGCCGGTCGTCGAGCGGTGCGTCGCACTCATTCCCGCCGCGCTCATCGCGGCGCTCGTCGTGAAGGACACCCTCAGCGTCGGCCAACACCTCCAGCTCGACGCGCGCGCGGCGGGGGTGGGGGTGGCGGTCATCGCTGCCTGGCGTCGGGCGCCGCTCGTCGCGGTGATCGTGATGGGCGCGCTCGTCACGGCGCTCGTCCGCCTCGCCGCCTGACGCGCGCAGCAGTCGATCAGCGGGTGATCGACTGCTCGACGAGTTGCTTCAGGAGTCGCAGATTGCGCCGCCAGATCGGACGCATGACGAGACGCCCCCCGACTGCGGCGCCGATCGGTCCGCCCATCCACCACGGGAACCGCAGCGTCTCGGACCAGGTGAAGCGTGTGCGGCGTCCGAGATCGATGGCCTCGAGGGTGAAGCGACCCTCGCCGGTGACGACACCCGTGTGACGTACGCCCATCACCGCCGCTGGCTCCCACTCGGTGATCTCCATGCGATCGACGAGGGTGATCGGACCCACCTTGGTGTCGCACAGGAACTCGGTGCCGACGCCGCGCGTGCGCTCGCCGGTGAAACGGATCGCCACCGCGTCGTGCATCCAGTCGACATGGCGCTCGACCGGTTCGACGATGTGCCACACCTGTTCGGGCGTGGCATCGATCTCCACGCCGACGACGACGGAGCCTGCGGCCATGTCAGGTGGTGAGGCTGACGCGTCGGAGCCGGTCGGCAGCCTCTTCGGGCGGCACGATGTTGATCATCACACCTGTGCCGCGTTCGAAGCCGGCGGTGGTGACCAACTTCGGGAAGAGGTGGAAGTGCCAGTGGTAGGCACCGCTGTACTGGTGAGGCGCCGTATGGCAGACGAGGTTGTAGGCGACGTCACCGTGCACCTCTCGCAGGGCGAGCAACGAGTCGCGCAGCGCAATGCCGGTGGCCCGCAACGTCTGTTCCGACGAGTCGGTGAGGTGCAGGTCGTGCGCGCGGGGGATGATCAGCAACTCGTACGGGGCCCCGGCCCAGTAGGGGCACACCGCGACGGCGTCGTCGTTCGCGACGAGCACGCGTGTCCCCTCGACGAGCTCAGCCTCGATGGTGGCGCACAGGATGCATCCGCCTTCGAAGCGTGAGAACGCTCGCTGTTCCTCGAGGATCTCGCCGGGGACGAACGGCAGGCCGAGCAACTGTCCGTGCGGGTGGGCGAGCGAGGCGCCGGCCTCGCGCCCATGATTGATGATCGCCTGGGTGTAGCGGACGTTCGGTGTTGCGGCGTGCTGCTGCAGTCGACGCTGGAGCATCAACATCATCTCGGCGATGTCGTCGTCGGTGGCGGTGTGCAGGCCACCGTCGTGTCGAGGGGTGTAGACGAACACCTCGTGAATGCCACTCGCAACGGCTTCGACGTGGACCGGACCGTGATGGTGCACGGAGAACGGCTCGTCGCCGTCGAACGCGGGGTAGATGTTCGGCACGACCCGCATCCGCCACTGTCCACCCTCGTCGAGGGACTCGAGAGCCGGAAGGGTGGCCTCCTCGTTCCCCGGACAGAACGGGCACGGGCGACTCGGTTCGGCCTCGACCTGCGCGCTGCGCGGCGCGAAGTCGGAGGGCCGGCGAGCCCGATCGGCGACGATGGTGACCCAGCGTCCGGTCAGCGGGTTCAGGCGCAGATGACTCACAGCACGATCAGCCTACGAGGCGTCACCCGGCTGCGGGCGCACGGTCGGTGGATTGTCGGCGTGCCGATAGACACTCACGTGACGAGCAGAGGTCCGGTCGAACGGCGTCCCGGCGAAGTCCGACCACCGCTCGGCGAGTCGGAGCCCGGCTCGGGTGGCCATCGCATCGAGTTGTGCGGGGGTCGCCCAGCGGATCCGCCACGGCCGCAGGCGCACCCCGTGGGCCTCGGTGAGCTCGATGTGCTGACCCTCGGCGATCTGGTCGGCACGGTGAGTACGGTCGACACTCAGCACGACGCGATCGGCCGAGAGCGAACGGACCGCGACGCGACTGGAGGGCGCGTCGTCGTCCTCGGCCGGCACGAACGCCTCGATGACAAACACACCCGCGTCGGCGAGTCGGTCGGCCACGGCCGTGAAGCAGGCGCCCTGACGCTCGGCGGTGGTGAGGCTGAAGAGGGTGTTGTAGGCGACGACGACGACGTCGATCGGACCCTCGACCGACGCGAGTGCCTCGACCATGTCGCCGTGCACGGTCCGCACGGCTCGACCCCCCGGCTTGTCGGCGAGTCGGGCGAGCATCGCGGCGCTCGTGTCGATCCCCCACACGTGCAGACCGGCCGCTGCGAGGGGGATCGCAAGACGTCCGGTGCCGACACCGAGCTCGACGACGGTTCCCCGGTCGCCGGCGAGACGACTCAGGGCGGCCACGCAGCTCGCCACATCGCCGAGGTCGCCGTACCACTCGTCGTACACGTCGGCAAAGGCCTCGCCGTAGGTGTCGTCACCGAAGCCCTGCACGCACCCATTCTGGGTTCCCGAGCGCACGCTGCGGTGCACCCCTAGCATCGACTCCGATGGACGGTCCGGTGGGCGTCACCTATCTCGATCACGCAGCGACGACGCCGATGCGGCGCGCCGCGTTCGAGGCGATGCTGCCGTACCTCACCGATCAGTTCGCGAACGCCTCGGGTGCGCACCGACCGGCCCGGCGGGCCCGTCTCGCAGTCGACGAGGCCCGCGACACGGTCGCGGCGGCCATCGGATGTCAGCCGGGTGAGGTCGTCTTCACGAGCGGGGGGACCGAGAGCGACAACACGGTGATCCGTGGCGTCGTCGAACGAACCGGGGGTCGGGCCGTGTGCCCCGCCGCGGAACACCATGCAGTCCTGGCACCGGTCGAGGCCGTCGGCGGGACGGTGGTCGCGGTCACCCGCGACGGCACGGTCGATCTCGCAGCGCTCTGCGAGGCGCTCGGTCCCGATGTCGGCGTCGTCAGTGTGATGGCCGTGAACAACGAGGTTGGCACGATCACCGATCTCGCAGCCGTGGCCGAGGTCGTGCGCGCCGCGTCGCCCGGTGCGGTGCTGCACACCGACGCAGTGCAGGCTGCCTGTTGGCTCGACCTGCGGTCGGTGTGGACGCACGTCGATGCCCTGTCCCTGTCGGGACACAAGTTCGGTGGGCCCAAGGGCACCGGTGTGCTCGCCGTGCGCCGGGGTGCGCCGATGGCGCCGCTGCTGGTCGGTGGGGGGCAAGAGCGCGGGATGCGCAGCGGGACCCTCGATGTCGCCGGGATCGTCGGTCTGGCCGAGGCGCTGCGGATCACCGATGCCGAACGCGACGGCGAGGTGGGGCGGATCGCCGTTCTGCGCAATCGGCTCGTCGACGGTGTCGTGCGCGGGCTCGCCGGTGTTCCCGGGATCGAGATCACCGAGACGGTGTCGCGTCGGTCCACGGTCGCCGGTGCAGCGCACCTGTGTGTGGGCGGCGTCGAGAGCGAGGTGCTGCTGTTCCTCCTCGACGATGGTGGAGTGTGTGCCAGTGCAGCATCGGCGTGTTCGTCGGGTGCCGCCGAGCATTCGCACGTGCTCGCCGCGATGGGAGTGGCGCCCGAGCTGGCCGCCGGGTCGTTGCGGCTCACCCTCGGCCACAGCACCACCGAGGTCGATGTCGATCGGGCCGTGTCGGTGGTGGTCGATGCCATCTGTCGGATCGCCGAGAGGTCGTCGCGATGAGGGTGCTGGCGGCACTGAGCGGTGGTGTCGACTCGTCGGTGGCTGCGGCGGAACTGATCGCCGCCGGCCATGAGGTGACGGCCATCACCATGCGTCTGTGGGGCGGTGAGTCGGAGACAGGTTGCTGCTCGGTCGCTGACGTCGACGACGCGCGGCGCGTCGCACAGCAGCTCGGTATCGACCATCTCGTGTTCAACTTCACCGACGACTTCGAGCGACACGTCGTCACGCCGTACGTGGAGGCCCATGTCGCGGGCAGCACACCGAACCCGTGCATCGAGTGCAATCGTCACCTCAAGTTCGACCGCCTGCTCGAGCGCGCCGATGTGCTCGGTTTCGATGCGGTGGCGACGGGACACCATGCGCGCATCGTCGAGCACGCTGGCATCCGTCGCGTCGCGCGCGGCGCCGATCCGGACAAGGACCAGAGTTACGTGGTCCACATGCTCGACCAGGAGGCCCTCGCCCGGACGATGTTCCCGATCGGCCATCTGACGAAGTCCGAGGTGAGGACACGTGCGTCGAGACTCGGACTGCGCACCGCCGACAAGCCCGACAGCCAAGACGTCTGCTTCGTCGCCGACGACCGGGCGACGTTCCTCGCGGGACGGATGACGATGCACGAGGCGACGGTCGTCGACGTCGATGGCGCGCGCCTCGGCACGACGGATGCCGTCGAGCTCGTCACCGTCGGGCAGCGCCGCGGCCTCGGACTCCCCGGAGGTGGGCCGGTCCGGTACGTGGTCGACGTCGACGTCGCGTCGGCCGTCGTGCGCGTCGGCGACGCATCACAGTTGCTGCGCCACGGCCTCGTCGTCCGCGACGTCGTGTGGTCGTCGGTGCCGGTCGAGGGGTCGGTGCGGATCCAGGTGAGCGCGCACGGCCCGACCCGACCTGCCCGCATCGAACTCGTCGCCGACACCGTCGAGGTGCACTGGGACGAACGGCAGCGTGTCGTCGCTCCCGGTCAGAGTGTGGTGTTCTACGACGTCGACGACGAGGTGGTGCTCGGCGGTGGGATCGCCGGCCTCAGCCGACCGGAAGGCGCTGGGCGAGTGCGTTGAGCGCCCGTCCGGGACGAACGGGCGCGGTAAGGAATGCAGCGGCATGGATCGCCCGCCCGCGGGACTCGGCGCGCGTGGGGGCGAAGCGCACGAGGACCGGCTCGTCGACCTCGATCTGGACGGCGAACCCACTCGCCGGGCCGGTGAGATCGGCCGCCTCGGAGCCGGCCGGCGCGAGGCCGATGTGGCGCACGCCGGCACGCGGCACCATGAGCGTCTCGCCGAGCACCACGTGGTCGTGCAGCACGACGCCCGCGGGCACGACCACGAGCCATCGTCGCGAGAGGCGCTGCAGGGCGCGCCCACACGGCCAGGTGAGGAGTGCGGCGGCGCCCAGTGTGGCCAGTGCCCACGGCCAGCGTCGCGAGGCAGCGAGGGTGATCCCGCCGATCGCCGCCGTCGCCCACACGAGCCAGCCAACGGTCACCGCGGTGGCGAGGGCGGCAGGGGCGCGCAGGAGGAACCGCTGCTCGTCGCCGTAGGCGGAGCCCTGGACGAAGGCGTCGCCGACCTCACCGGTGAGGGTGAGCGTCGAGGCGGCGAGGGCGAGTCCGAGCGCCACACCGGTCGTCGCGATGGGTGCGCCGGCGAGGGCGGCGACGACGATGGCCGGCACGGTGAGTGGGGCGACGAGGCGCGTGGCCGTGAGCCCCGCAGCACCGGGTACGGCGAGGGCCAGCAGGACGCCGGTGAACCCGACCCACCACGCCCCGAGCGTCACCCACGGGGCCGCCGCGACGTGGGCGACCGCCACGGCGCCGAGCGGCCCGAGGCCGATCCAGACGACCCGCAGGATCCACAGCATCCGGGAGGGTGTGGTGAGCGGCGACACGGTGCACAGCCTGCCGGAGGCCGGCGTTGATCGCCACTTCCGACCCGTCCGGTTTCGCGTCCCACGGTGGTGCCATGCGACGATGTGGTGCGGTGACATTGTCGGGGAGAGGAGGTCATCGGATGCCTCGATTCGAACTCGTGGGCGGCCTGGTGACCGGGATCGGCGGTCTGCCGCACCGCAACGCCCTCGACGCCGTGGAGTTCTCCCTGCGGGCCCTCGAGATGCCCGCCGTCCCGACCCTGCCCCGGCGCAGTCCGGCCGAGGGGTCGGTCGCGCAGGCCCTCGTCGGGATGGGAGGGGTGACGATCGGTCAGTACGGGAGCATCTCGGTCGACGTCGGCCGGATCGACGCCGACGCGACCGTGGCGACCAACCTATCCCACGACGCGTATCTCGGCGTGCGGACGTTCCTCGATCACGTGCCGACCGTTCGCCCCGATCTGGCCCTCGTCAAGTGGCAGTTCATCGGTCCGGTCTCCCTCGGCGTGTCACTCGTGCGCGCCGGCGTCCCGGTCGCGATCGCGTTCGACACGGCCATGCGCGCCGTGCGTGGACATGTGCAACACATCCGTGACGCAATCGGCACGGCATTGCCGAGCGCCCGACAGGTCGTCGTGCTCGAGGAGCCGACGCTGGCCGAGCTGATGCACCCCGGATTCCCCATTGCCCCCGACGTGGCCATCGATCTGGTGTCGGGTGCCCTCGCAGTGATCGAACCGGCGGCGCTCACCGGGCTCCACGTGTGCGGTTCGGTCGATGTGGCGACGCAGGTCGCGGCCGGGCCGGGCATCTTGTCGCTCCCGGTGCGCAAGGAGGTCGTCGCCTCCGCCGGCTATCTCGTTCAGTTCATGGAACGCGGTGGACGCATCGCCTGGGGTGCCGTGCCGACGAGCGGTCCGCTCGCCCTGTCGACGGAGCGGGCGTGGCGCGATCTGTGCGCCGTGTGGGCCGGGCTCGTCGAGCGCGGGGCCGACCCCGCACTGCTGCGTCGACAGTCGGTGATCACACCCGAGTGCGGTCTCGCGGCCCACACGCCCATCGTCGCCGGTCGAGTGTTCGAGGTCGCCACGGAACTCGGTCGCCGCGTGCGCGGCGAGACCACCCCGGCGCGCTGGTTCCTCGGGGCATGACGCGCGGGGAGACCGCCGCCGAGCGGGCGCAGCGTCTGCGAACGCTCATCGCGTACCACGACGAGCGGTACTACGCCGACGACGCCCCGGAGATCTCCGACGCCGAGTACGACGAGCTGGTGCGCGACCTGCGCCGTCTCGAGGACGCACATCCAGAACTCGCCGATGACGCCAGCCCGACGTCACGGGTCGGCGCCGGCTCACTCGCCACGGCGTTCGCCCCGGTGACCCATCGGGTTCCGATGATGAGCCTCGACAACGCGATGGACGACGACGAGCTCGCTGCGTGGGGTGATCGAGTCGCCCGTGGCCTCGACGGCGAGCACGTCCGTTTCGTCTGCGAACTGAAGATCGACGGTCTGGCCATCAGTCTGCGGTACGAGCAGGGTCGCCTCACACAGGCGGCGACGCGCGGAGATGGACGTGTCGGCGAGGATGTCACGGCGAACGTGGCGACCATCGGCACTGTGCCGACGACGCTGGCGGGGGCACCCGAGGTGCTCGAGGTGCGCGGCGAGGTGTATCTCCCCATCGCCGCGTTCGAACGCCTTCGCGAGGCGAAGCAGGCCGAGAACGTGCAGCGCGTCGCCGTCGGCCGGAAGCCCGAACCCGTGCCGGTCAACCCGCGCAACGCAGGTGCGGGGAGCCTCCGCCAGAAGGATCCGACGGTGACCGCCGGTCGCGGTCTGGCCTTCTGGAGTTACCAACTCGGCGAGGTCGTCGGTGCGCCCGATTTCGCCTCCCACCGTGAGACGCTCGACTTCCTCGATCGACTCGGATTCCCGGTGAACCCCGAGATACGTGTCGTCGACGGCCTCGACGCGGTGCACGAACTCTGTCGGCACTGGCAGGAGCATCGCCACGACCTCCCGTACGAAATCGACGGCGTGGTGGTGAAGGTCGATGCACTGGCACAGCGCGAGCGTCTCGGCTTCACCTCTCGCGCGCCCCGTTGGGCGATCGCCGTGAAGTTCCCCCCGGAGGAGCGCACCACGCTGCTGCGCGACATCCAGATCTCGGTCGGTCGCACCGGTCGCGCCACACCGTTCGCCGTGCTCGAGCCGGTTTTCGTCGGCGGCTCGACCGTTGCGATGGCGACACTGCACAACGAGGATCAGGTGCGCCTGAAAGATGTCCGTCCGGGTGACACGGTCGTCGTTCGCAAAGCGGGTGATGTGATCCCCGAGGTCGTGGGCCCGGTTCTCGGACTGCGTCCGTCACCCTGTCCGCCGTGGCAGTTCCCGACCAGGTGTCCGTGTCCGCTCGACACGGAGCTCGTTCGCGCCGAGGGGGAGGCGGACACGAGATGTGTCGAGCCGACGTGTCCGTTCCAGCGTGAACAGCGGATCATCTATTTCGCCTCACGCCAGGCGATGGACATCGAGGGGCTCGGTGAGCAGACCGTCGCCCAGTTGAGTGATGCCCAGATGGTCGACGACCCGGCCGACATCTACGCCTTGACGCGTGAGCAGTTGATGTCACTCGACAAGTGGGGTGAGGTGAAGGCCGACAACCTGCTGGCCGCCATCGAGGGCTCGCGCACGCGGCCACTCCCGAAGTTGCTCACGGCCCTCGGGATCAAGGGGCTCGGACCGGCTGCATCAGAGGCGCTGGCGCGCCGGTTCGGTTCGCTCGACGCGATCGCCGTTGCCACCGACGAGGATCTCGCCGCGACCGATGGTGTGGGTCCGATCATCGCCGGATCGATCGCGTCGTGGTTCTCGCGGCCGGAGAGCATTGCGATGATCGAGAAGTTGCGTGCGGCTGGTGTCGACTTCGGGAACGTCGTCGTGCGCGAGGCCCCGCAGGTGCTGGCGGGGAGGGCTGTCGTGATCACGGGCACCCTCACCGGATACTCGCGTGAGGAGGCCGAGGCGGCGGTGAAGGATCGCGGTGGGAAGAGTCCGGGCAGTGTGAGTGCGAAGACATTCGCGGTCGTCGTCGGCGCGGAGCCGGGTGCGTCGAAGGTGGCGAAAGCAGAACAGCTGGGGGTGCCGATGATCGACGAGGTGGCCTTCGCGCAGTTGCTCGAGACGGGCGAGTTGCCGTCACCCTGAGGGTCAGAAGACCTCGAAGGACCAGGTGAAGCTGCGGGCCGTCTCGCGCCCGTCGATGATCTTCCAATAGATGACTCGAGCAACGTGTTCACCCTGTTCGAAGCCGGTGATGGCCGCTGCATCGCTCGGGACGAACGTCAGCGTGGCGTTCCCCGGCTCGTAGATCGTCGTCGCCGGAAGTGTGACCTGCTGGCCGGGCTGGGCCGTCTGGACCGACTCGATGTTGACCGTCTCCAGTTCGATCCCGTCGATGACGAGGATGCCCGTGTAGCCGTCGACGAGGTCGACCTGGACCTGTGTCTGGGCGGGGACCTGGCGGGCGCCGCGGCTCGGGTTGGTGGACTCGATGGCCGCAGGAAGCGCCGACGCGTCCCGGCCGGTGACCGCGAGCGACACGGCCACACCGATCGCCACGAGGCACGAGGCGATCACGAGACTGGGGCCGAGCAGGGACCAACGCGGACGTCGCATCGGGCCATTCTGGCCGTACGGCGGGGCGTTTTCGCATCGAGGCGGCGCAGGGGCGCCGCACGGGGATAGTTTCACCCCCCGTGAACGACACCGGCGACGCGCCTCGCCCTGCACCGGCGCTGTTCGTCGGGAGGTATCGGATGGGCGACCGCCGTGGCGGGTCGGTCGAGTCGATCGTCCACGACGCGTTCGACGAGGAGCTGCAGCGCGCCGTGGTCGTGCGGATGGTGCATCCCGATCTGAGTGCCCGGCCGCGAGTGCGCGCTGAGTTCCGCACGCTCATGCAGTCGGTGTCGTCCCTCCATCATCCGCATGTCGCGGCAGTGCTCGACTGGGGCGAGGGAAGTTGGAATCGCCATCGCGTGCTCTATGTCGTGACCGAGCACCTCGGCGGGGGGAGCCTGCGCGACGTCCTCGACCGTGGACGGTTGCTCAGTCCCTCGCAGGCGCTCGTCGTCGGACTCGACGTGTGCAAGGGACTCGATGCGCTGCACAAGAGACAGGTGATCCACGGTGACGTACGGCCGTCGACCGTGGTCTTCGGCGACGATCGCCGACTCCGCATCGTCGACCCGGGTATCTCGAACATCCTCAACGCGGCGCTCGGCGGTATCGACACGCTGAGCAACGATGTCGCCAAGTACGTCGCCCCCGAACGGGCCACAGGCGGTGCCGCTGAACCGGTGAGCGACGTGTACTCGCTGTGTCTCACCCTCGTCGAGTCGATCACCGGTGCGGTGCCGTTCGTCGGTGACTCGACGGTCGCCACGCTCGCCAACCGGGTCGATCGGCTCCTCCCGGTGTCGGCGGACCTCGGCCCCCTCGCCGCCGTGCTCGAGCACGCCGGTCGTCCGACACCCGACGACCGCTCGACCGCAGCCGAGTTCGGCCGCGAACTCGTCCAAGTCGCGCCACGGATGGCGGCCCCCGAACCCTTGCCGCTGGTCGGCGCCGCCGAACCCGCCCCGACCCGTCCGTCGAGCGAGAGCCGTCCGACCACGCGGACGCGACGGACACCACCCCCCACCGAGGTCCTCCCGCCCGCGCGTCAGATCCGGATCGACGACCCCGAAGACGACGACGAGGTCCCTGCGGTCTGGAGCACGGCGCGTGGACGACGCGGCCTCATCGGTGCGCTCGTCGCCGTCGCCCTCGTCGGTGGCGCGGTGGGCTGGTTGGCGACGCGCCCTGCGCAGATCGTGATTCCCGAGACCGTCGGCCTCGAGGCGGCCGAGGCGAAGAACCTCCTCGCCGACTTCGAGGTCACCGAGGCGTCGGAGCCCAACGACGACATTCCCGTCGGCGCCGTCATTCGCACCGAGCCAGCGGCCGGCGCAACGGCGGCCGAGGGTTCTGCGGTCACGCTCGTGGTCAGCACCGGGCCGGCGCCGCGGGTGCTCCCGGATGTCACTGGTCAGACGATCGACGCGGCGCGGCTCGAACTCGAGGCGCTCGGCCTCGTCGTCGAGATCGCCGAGCCGGTCTTCAACGAGGCCATCGCGGCCGGTGTCGTCATCTCGTGGAGTGTCGATGGTTCGCCGACACTCGTCGCCGGCGACACCGTGCTTCGAGGAACGATCATCTCCCTCGTGGTGTCGGCAGGAAAGGCGCCACGTGAGGTTCCCGATCTCACCGGCCTCACGGTGGCTGCGGCGACCGCGCAGCTCACGGCGCTCGACCTCGTCGCGGTGCGGGCGACCGACGAGTTCAGCCCCGACGTCGCGGCGGGCGCCGTCATCCGCCAGTCACCGGCGCCCGGTGTCGAGATCCCGGCGGGCGGTGAGGTGACGATCGTCGTGTCGAAGGGCCCCGAGCTCATCCCGTTCCCCGATCTCACCGGGCTCACGGGTGATGCGATCATCACGGCGCTCACCGACGCCGGATTCGTCGTCGACGAAGTCATCGGCGACAAGAATCTCGCGCTCGCCTACATCTCGATCAACGGCGCAATCGTCAACAAGGGCCAGTCGGTGGCGAAGGGGTCGAAGGTCGTGGTCGTCTTCGAGGCCGCCAACAACTGACGGGGTGGCGGCAGGTCAGGCCGTGATGGCCTTGATCTCAGCGGCGATCTGCTTGGCGATGTCGTCCTGGGGCATCGAGGTCTGCATCGCCATCATCTTCATCATGTCGCCCTGCACCTTGATCCGCCCGGCCATGAACGCCTGCATGCTCGCGGCTTGATCCTGATCGACGAAGATGGCGCGAGCCGTCTGCCAGTCGGTGGTCACCGTCAGATCGGGCGTCTCGAGTTCGCCCAACTCCATCACGATGTCACCCGAGGTCGTGTCGAGGTACGCCCGCACGACCCCCTCGCCGAACGGGACGTCGGTGATCACCTGGTTCATCCGGATCGGGACGCTCATCTGGCTGGCGCGCTCGGCGTAACGCTCACGGATCGCGCGAGCCGCATCCATCCACTCGTCGGAGAGGAACTCGTGCGTCATGTGGACCCCTTCATCTTCACTCGAGCCGCCAATGTACCGCCGACCGAGTGCCGGTAGGCGAGGCGAACCGCGAGTGCTTGACGGATCTCCGGACCGGCGTCGCGGAGGAATTCGTCGCGGTACGTCGCATCGGTTCCGAGGACGACCGTGAAGTACATCCCGCTGAATGCGCCGAGGAACGCGGCCACGCGCAGCGACTGCTCCGTCACGACGAGATCCCGCGATCCCACGCCGATCGTGGCGAGGACGTCGACCCCGCCGGTCCATGCCTCCACCGTGGCCGCGGGGACGGCCAGGAATCCGAAGACGAGGAAGAAGCCGGCCAGCGACAGCGCAACGATGGTGACGAGGATCGCCTGACTGAGCACGCTGATCAGTCCGATGTTCAGGCGCTGTCGACGCGACAGTGGGATCTCACTCGGATCCCCGGCGACAGGCAGGCTGATCGACTCGGCCGGTGTCCCGACGACGAGTGAGCGCACCTCGGCCCAGTCGCGGAAGTCGTTCACCGCGTCGATCGCTGCGGGAAGGCGCGACAGCACGAAGGCGCTGCCGAGGACGAAGAACGATCCGAGGACCACTGCGAAGACGGGACCGTCGAGGGTGCCCGCGACCTGCCAGACCTCGGCGTTGATGAAGAGGAAGGTGGTGAACAGCAAGAGCAGTGGCAGCGCCCGAGTCAGGGTCCGTCCGACCGAGCCGAGCTGGGCGAAGGTCTGCGCGCCGGCCCAGCGGGCGAGGGGGAGGAGCCCGTAGCTCGTGGTGAGGTAGATGACGACCAACACGGCCGCTCCCTCGACGATGCTCTGCAGTGCGTCGCCCCATTGGGAGAACAGAAGCGGTGGAATGGTCGGTCCGACGAGGAACACGACGATCTCGGCCCCGCCGATGCGTGTCGGTCGCGACAGGGCAGGACGCCGCCGCGACATGTTGGCCACGATCCATGCGCCGACGAGGACGAGCAGGGTGACCGCAAGGGCGACCATGTTGCGCTGCCACGACCAACGGTCGAGATCGAGGCTGTTCAGCCCACCGGCGAGGTAGGCGGCAACGAGGAGGGGCGCCGCGCGGGTCCAGATCGCCGACCCAGCGGCATAGGGCTCGACGAAGTGTGGAACGCCCCGTCGGATGAACCACCGCTCGAGGTCGGTGCGTCCATCGGGCATCGCCGGGAGTCTAGGAAGTGCGAGGTCAGGGTCGCAGCGCGCGCCGCAGCAGATCACGCGTCGCCGTCGCCTCGCGCCGGGCAGCCTCGGCGAAATCGGCGCCGGACGACGCGTAGAGCACTGCGCGGGAGGAATTGACGACCATGCCGTAGCCGTCGTCGGTTGCGCCGGCGTCGACGGTTGCCGCCGCGTCGCCGCCCTGTGCACCGATGCCGGGGACGAGCAGCGGAAGATCGCCCACCGCTGCGCGAACAGCGGCGAGTTCACCTGGATAGGTGGCACCGACGACGAGGCCGCATTCCCCGCGCTGTGACCACTCGCGGGCGACGTGTCGGGCGACGTGCAGATAGAGCGGGAGGCCGTCGACCTCGAGCGACTGGAATTCGCCGCTGCCCGGATTGCTCGTGCGACACAGGACGAACACGGCGCCCCCGGGATGAGCGAGGAACGGCTCGACCGAGTCACCCCCGAGATACGGGTTGACGGTCACGGCGTGGGCGCCGTAGCGGTCGAACGCCTCGACGGCGTATCGCTCCGCCGTGCTCCCGATGTGCGCGCTTGGCGTCGAGGATCAAGACGGTGTCGGGGTATCGGTCGCGGATGTGTGCGCAGAGTCGTTCGAGGTCGCCTTCAGCGCCGAGGGCGGCGAAGTGGGCGATCTGCGGCTTGAAGGCGCAGACGAGATCCGCAGTGGCGTCGACGATGTCACGGCAGAAGGAGAACACCGAGCCGCTCGCGGCGGCCGGCAGTCGATCAGGATCGGGATCGAGCCCGACACAGAGCAGCGAATCGGTCCGCCTCCATGCGGCGCGCAGGGGGGCGAACAGGGTCACGTCAGTCGGTGACGGTGATCGCTGCGGTCGGGCACATGTCGGCGGCCGCGAGCACCTTCTCGCGCAGGTCCTCGCCGGGCTCTTCCTGGAGGATGTAGAGATACCCGTCGCTGCGCACCTCGAACACCTCGGGGCAGACCTGCATGCACGCACCCGTGCTTGCGCACACGTCGAAGTCGACACTCACCTTCATGGCGATCTCCTCTCCGAGGCGAGGCTAGTTCGTCGACTCCGCCGCACGGTGACGCTCGTGGGCGTTGAGGACGGCGCGCAGCGCAGCGGTCACCGTGCTCGGATCAGTGCCGACACCCCACCGCACGGCACCCCCGGCAACAGTCGACTCGATGTAGGCGACGGCGGTTGCCTCGCTGCCCCTCCCGACGGCGTGCTCGGCGTAGTCGAGGACGTCGATCGTGCTGGCGAGGCCGGTGCGCAGCGCATGGACGAACGCGTCGATCGGTCCGTTGCCGTCGCCGGTCACGGTGATCCGCTCGCCGTCGACGACGAGTTGGGCCGTGATGGTGGTGCGGCCGGTCGTCGAATCGCTGCGCAGCTCGTGGCTGCTGAGGACGAATCGCGGCGCCTCGGGGAGGTACTCGGTGCGGAACGCATCCCACATCGCCACAGGGGTGATCTCGGTACCGAGATCCTCGGTGATGTGCTGGATGTTCTTGGAGAACTCGATCTGCAGCCTGCGAGGAAGCTCGAATCCGTGCTCGGTCTTCATCACGTAGGCGACGCCACCCTTGCCACTCTGACTGTTGACCCGGATCACCGCCTCGTAGGTGCGACCGAGGTGCTTCGGGTCGAGGGGGAGATACGGGACACCCCATGTCGCGTACTCGCCGCCGTTGGCCTTCGCCGATGCGTCGAGCGCCTCGAGGCCCTTCTTGATCGCGTCCTGGTGGCTGCCGCTGAACGCGGTGTAGACGAGGTCACCGACCCACGGGTGGCGCGGCCCGACCGGTAGCCGGTTGCAGTACTCGGCGACCCTGCGCAGGGCGTCGATGTCGCTGACGTCGAGTCCGGGATCGACCCCGTTGACCATCAGGTTGATCGCCAGATTGACGACGTCCACATTGCCGGTCCGCTCACCGTTCCCGAACAGCGTGCCCTCGACCCGGTCGGCACCGGCCAGCATGGCCAGCTCTGCAGCTGCCGTTGCAGTACCGCGGTCGTTGTGCGGGTGCAGACTGAGGATGACGCTGTCGCGCTGGCGGACATGACGGCCGAACCACTCGATCACATCGGCGTAGACGTTCGGTGTGTAGCACTCCACCGTGGCCGGGAGGTTGAGGATCAGCGGGTTCTCCGATGTCGGCTCGATCACGTCCATCACTGCGTGGCAGACCTCGAGGGCGAAGTCGGGCTCGGTGAGGGTGAAGCTCTCCGGCGAGTACTCGTAGCGGATGACGGTGTCGGGCACCGTCTGCTCGAGTTTGCGACACAGTCGCGCCGCGTTCACCGCGATGTCGACGATCCCCGGCCGATCGAGTCCGAAGACGACCTCGCGCTGCAGGGGATTGGTCGAGTTGTAGAAGTGGACGATCGCGCGTGGCATGCCGGCGATGGCCTCGAAGGTGCGCTCGATCAACTCCTGACGGCACTGCACGAGCACCTGGACGGTCACATCGTCGGGGATCAGGTCCTCATCGACGAGTTGGCGGCAGAAGTCGAAGTCGGGCTGACTCGCCGAGGGGAACCCGATCTCGATCTCCTTGAAGCCCATGGCGACGAGCGTGTCGAACATCCTGCGCTTGCGCTGTGGGTCCATCGGATCGATGAGCGCCTGGTTGCCGTCGCGCAGGTCGACGCTGCACCAGATCGGTGCCCGCTCGTGTACCCGATCAGGCCAGGTCCGATCGCCGAGGACGAGTGGGACGAACCGTTGGTACTTCTCGAAGGGCATCCGGGCTGGTGTGGCAGGTGTCGGGGCCATGGTCGTGCTTTCGTGAGAGGGCGGGAAAAATCAAAGAGCCCCGGCCGTTCGGCTGGGGCTGCGGGCGAGCGCGGATATGTGCGGCTCGCCCTAGGTAAGCAGAAGGAGTCCGCAGGTCGGGTTCATGACCAGCGAAGTCTGCCGGGGGGTCTGCGAAAAGTCAACGCACCAAGAGGTTGGTGAACTGCCATGGGTCGCTGTCGGCTCCGGTCGGTGCCGAGAAGCCGGCGAAGGGGTCGACGCGCCTGCCGATGGGGTCCCAGTCGGCCGGACCGGAGTGCAGGGTGCCGAGGTACGGCGCCGCGGCGCGCAGCACCGGCTCCCACGGGAGGTCGTCGGGGACGCAGACGCCAGCGTCGGGGTGGTCGAACATCCACCCGAGCGCCGCGACGATGCTCGCCGCCACCTGGACGGTCGTCGCGTTCTGGCCGGGGAGCACCGCGCGGGCCTCGGCGATGGACAGCCGCGAGCCGGTCCACCAGGCCCCGTAGGGATGACCCATCAGCAGCACCCCGAGTTCGTCGCGGCCGTCGACGATCTCGTCGCCGAGGATGCGCTGCTGGGGCTGGAGCTCCCAACCGCGCATCTGCAGTTCGACGACGCTCGCGACGGCCGAGTCGCTCGGCAGGTAGGCGTAGTGCACGGTCGGCCGATACTCGACGGCATCGCCGCGGCGAACGGTGAGTGCCTCGCACATCGTGAACGCCTCGCCGTGGCGGATGACCATGCCGCGGATCTCGCCCGAGGGGACCCACGATCGGACCCATGTCGCCATTCCCGGGCGAGCGAGGCAGATCTGGTTGCACGGCCCGTCGTCGGCGTGGATGAACGCGTCGTCGGGGAGACGTCGCTCGTGGGTGCCCCACCCGATCTCTGCCGGGGCGATGCCCTCCTCGAAGAAACCCTCGACCGACCACGTGTTGACGAACTCGCCCGGTCGCTTCGGTGCAGCCGTGACCTGTGTATCGCGCTCGGCGATGTGGATGACCTTCGTGCCGCTCAACATCGCGAGGCGGGCGTGGTCGGATGCTGCGATGGCATCCTCGATCTCGGACACCGCCGACCCGGCGAGCCCGTCGCGCAGCATCGCAGTCGCGATCTCGGTCAGAGCCTGTCGTGCCCAGTGGCTGACGAGACCCGGGTTCGCACCGTGCTCGACCACGGCCGTCGGACCGCGATCGTCGGGCCACCCTTCGACCATCCGTCGGATCGCCCGATGTCGCACGTACAGCGTGCGATCGAGAGGGTGGGTCGAGTGGTCGTAGGGGTCCCAGACCTCGACGCTCGTGTTGAGGTACCGGACGCCGTGATCGCGGCACCACTGGAGCAGCGTGGGCGTGTCGATGCTCCACGCGAGATCGAGGAGCAGATCACCAGCACCGAGGTGGGTGCACAGCGTGTCGTCGAGGTTGGCGGTCGTCAGTCGGTGCAGCTCGTGTCGGACACCGCGACGCAATGAATCGGCGATCCGGTCGCGTGTGTCGACGAAATCGACGACGGTGATCGTGCGCGGATCGAGGCCGAGGTCGTCGATCAGCAGCGGGAGTGTGGCCTGGGCCACCGAGCCGCACCCGAGCACGAGGACGCGCCCGGGCGGGGTTCTCACTCGGCGAACTCTGGGGTCAGCGCCGCGAGTTCGTGGTCGAGGGCCGCGGCCTGCGCAGCAGCGAAGATGGTCTGCCAGTCGTAGGCGAGTCCCTTGCGACCCTGCTGAGTGTGGAGGGCGATCTCGCCCAGTTCGTCGATGGTGTTCACGACATCGCCCCTTTGCGACGTGAGAGTGACTCTCAGTTCCCTTCCCGCCGGTGGCCCGGACGGCGGCAGGACGATAACGGTCGTCGACTCCCGGTGCTACTCACTGATTCATCAGACAGCAGCCCTGACGCGTCCGTCAGTACGACTCACCGATCGCTCAGCGAGGCGTAGAGCCGTCGGTGTTCGTCGACGGCGCGTGCAACGGTGTGCGGGGCGACCGCGGCGAGCGCGGCGCGACGCAACTCGTCGCGTCGCGCCGGTTCGGTGGACAGACGTCCGAGTCGATCTGCGATCCCGCGCCAGTCGCCCGGGGCGACGAGCTCGCCCGCACCGTGCTCGAGCAGCGTCGGCGCCCTGCCGACCGCGGTGGCGATCACCGGCGTTCCGACGGCCATCGCCTCGAGGAGCACCAATGGCTGGCCCTCGGCGTCGCTCGAGAGCACGAAGACATCGGCGGTGGCGATGCAGTCGAGGACGTCGGGTCGGGCCGATTCGAAGGTGACACGATCGGGTATCCCGAGTGACTCGGCGAACCGCTCGTTGGCGTGTCGCAGCGGACCGTCGCCGATCACCCGCACATGGATGTCGTGGCCATCGGCGATCGCCCGGGCGACGCCGCGGAGGAGTGCTCGGTGGTTCTTCACCCGGCGGTGTGACGCAACGCTCACGACATCGAGACCTCGCCGATCGTCGTGGGGTCGGATGAAGGTGCGACACGTCTCGGGGTCGATGCCGTGGCCG
>JBJSXI010000078.1:0-11907 GCA_046086305.1 Ilumatobacteraceae bacterium | reverse complement strand
CGCCGTCGCGCAGGCCGGCGCGCCCCCGGACCTCACCACCGGCACGGTGAGGACAGTCCCCGCTGCGAGCCGCGTCGAGCGACTCCGCGTGTCGATCAGTCGCGTCGTCGTGACCGGCTGGAAGTTGACGCCCGACGCCGTGCCGTACCAGCCGAAGTGGTCGACGATGAGATTCGTCGTGATCGACGAGTAGATGCAGAAGGTCCCGTCTGCCCCGAGTGTGACGGTCCCCGCTGCAGCGACGGTCCTCCCGGCGAGTGCCTGAAGGCCCGACACTGTCGGTCGTGCCGTGCCGCACGGGTACACGGCGAGGAATCCATTGACTGCCGGCCTGATGGAGGCCACGTTGACCGTCAGAGCGGTTGCTGTGGCCGGCAGGTCGGGATCGACGACCATCGTGCACCCCGCGCCGAGGGGCACCGGTGCCGTGCCGATACCCGGTGCACGGGTGTCGATGAGTCGCACCGGTGTCACGGGGTTGAACATCGATGCTGCCGAAGCGCCGAGGGCCCCGGTCACGGGCGGCGCGACGCGACCATCACACGGGTCGGGTTCGACGACCGTGCCGACGAAGCGAATCCACGTCGACTTGAGTCCGAAGGCGATGCGGAACTGGTCGCCGGTCACCGTGACACTGCCGAGGCTGCCCTGCACCTTGATCGACGTCGCCCGACCACCCCAGTCGCCGAAACCGTTGCGCGCCTCGACCGAGACCGCGGTGAAAGAACCGATGGTCGGATACTTGGCGGTGATCTGCGAACCCGTGAGTGACGTCGTCCACGAGCGATTCGGGTTGGCCATCGTCGAGTCCCCCACATCGGGCACTGCGGGGAACGGCAAGAGTCCACCGCCTCCCGGTGCCGTGTAGCCACCCGAAGAGGCCGAGTACATGGTGTACGCGATCTGTCCCGACACGGTGCCGACGCGTCGGACAACGCCCGCCACGGCTGCGACGGCGGCATCCGTCGACGGGTACTCGACCTGCACGTACGGTGCGGTGACCGAGGTCCGCGAGGCAACGCCGAAGTACGCCTGACAGCTCGTCGTGTCGCAGGTCCGGGCGTACGAGTAACGATTCTCCGCCAGTGCGTACGAGCGAGCCGCGACCGCCTGCACCTGCAGGGCCTGCGCACCTCGCCCACCACCGGCGCTCGCCCAACTCGGCGACATCTCCTTGGCGACGACCGACCGGAGGTACTGCTCGACGGGCACGACGTTGACCGTGCGATTTTCGCCAGCCGTGCCGTTCACGGCCCTGATCGTCCCTCGATATGACCGCACGACGCCGGTGGCGGGTTCGCACACCGCAGGCAGATCGGCGAACGACGTCGCAGCCGACGTGTCGAGATTGGTCGTCACATCGACCTTCGTCGCGACCGAGGGTGCAACGAGGGTCCATCCGCTGGCCACCGGATCACCCGATGCCGGTGGGCAGACCTGCTGGTCGCTGCGTGCCCACACCGAGTAGGCCACCGACTGCCCTGCCGCCGACACTTCGCGCACGAGCACCGAGCGCCACGGCCCGCCCGTCACGCCGTCGACCACCAGTCGCCCGGCCTCGTTGACCACGGCGGTCTGGGCATCGTCGAGACGCTGGAGGCGAACGCTCACCGTCGTGTCGAGGGGTGTGCTTCCCGCCACCGTGCCGCCGTAGTAGTGGTCGAGGATCTGCCCTGCGGTCCATCCCTGATCGACGGCGTAGCCATACGCGCCCCACTGGCTCATGCCGATGCCGTGGCCGAAGCCGCGCCCTTCGACCGAGACGGTCGTCTCGGCCATGACGCTCGGCCCTCCACCGGGGGCCGACATCACGGTGAGCGCAGGGACGAGCACTGCGAGCGCGGTGAGCCGCCGGACCATGCCCACAGTTTGGCCGGTAGCCTCGCTGACTTGGTGGCACCCCCTGACGAGCAGCCCGTGTCCCCGGCCCGCGCGGTCCCCGAGGGCACCATTCCGGTCGCACTCGGGCTCCTCGTGGCAGGGGTGGCCAGCTACTTGTTCTTGAAAGTCGGCAAGGAGGCGCTCGGCAGTGATGAGGCGCTCCAGCCGATCACGAGTCTGTGGGTGGCGACCTTCGCACTCGCACCAGGTGTCTTCCTCCCGGTCGAACAGGAACTCACTCGGGCACTCGCTCATCGGCGGGCCATGGGCGTCGGCGGACGCCCTGTCCTGCGGCGGGTGATCGCACTCGCCGCAACGCTCGCGAGCATCGTTGCCGTTGCGATCGTCGTCGCCAGTCCTGCGATCGCGTCGACGTTCTTCGGCGGTGACTGGGTCCTCGTGCTGGCACTGCTCATCGCATTCCTCGCCTACACGCCTGCGCACATCGCTCGTGGCATCGCGAGCGGGCACGGGCGCTTCCGGCATTACTCGATCGTCATGGCATCAGACGGGGTCGTACGCATCGTGCTGTGTGTCGTACTCGCGACCATCGGTGTCTCGACCGCCGGGCCCTACGGCCTTGCCATCGCCTTCGCGCCGCTCCCCGGTGTGATCTGGGTGGCATCGCGCGGTGGACTGCGTACCGAGGAGGGGCCGCCCGCTGAGTGGAACGAGGTCACCCAGAACCTCGGCTGGCTCCTCGCCGGTTCGATCTTCGCTGCCGGACTCGTCAATGCGGGTCCGCTGGCCGCAACCGTGCTCGCCGAACCCGACGAGAAAGAGCTCGTCACCCGCTTCACCTACGGGGTGCTCCTCGCCCGGGTCCCGCTGTTCATGTTCCAAGCCGTTCAAGCGGCACTCCTACCTCGACTGTCGCGACTCGCTGCCCGCAACGAGATCGCCGAGTTCCGTCACGGGCTTGCTCGGCTCCTTCGTGTCGTGCTCGTCGTCGCCGTAGTGGGAACCGTCGGTGCGTATCTCGTCGGACCGGTCGTCATCGAGCGGTTCTACGACTCCGAACTGTCCGGGTCCACACTCGCCGTCCTCGCGCTGAGCAGCGCGATCTACATGCTCGCCCTGGCGCTCGCACAGGCCGTCATCGCCCTCCGCGGCCATGCCCTCGTCGCGCTCGGCTGGATGGCTGCGGGCAGCACATTCATCGTGGTCACCGCGCTCAACGATGCAGAGGTGTTCCGTCGGGTCGAGTTGGGCTTGGTGAGTTCTTCGACCGCGGCATTCGTCGTATTCGCCCTCGCATTGCGTTCGCGACTGCGCTCGGGGGCGGTCGCCACGGGAGCGTCGGTGGTCGAGGCGATCACCGACGTCCCGTTCGAGACCTGAGCGGTCAGCGGCGGGCCCTCGACGCCTCGACCTCGAGGTCGTGGGCCACCATCATTCGCACGAGACCGGGGAAGTCGACCTCTGGCCGCCACCCGAGGCGCTCACGCGCCTTGGTCGCATCGCCGATGAGGAGATCGACCTCGGCCGGACGGAAGAACTTCTTGTCCTGTCGCACGTACGGCGACCAATCCTCGATACCGACCTCGGCGAAGGCGAGATCGAGCAACTCGCGGATCGTGTGCGACTCGCCGGTCGCCACGACGTAGTCGTCGGGCTCGGACTGCTGGAGCATCAGCCACATCGCGCGCACATAGTCACCTGCATACCCCCAGTCGCGACGTGGCTCGAGGTCGCCCATCACGATCTCGTCCTGCAGGCCGAGCTTGATCCGTGCGACGCCGTTGGACACCTTGCGGGTCACGAACTCGAGTCCCCGGCGCGGACCCTCATGGTTGAAGAGAATGCCGCTGCACGCGTACAGCCCATAACTCTCGCGGTAGTTGACGACGATGTCATGGCCGAAGACCTTCGCGCAGCCATACGGAGAGCGCGGGTGAAAGGGGGTGCGCTCGGTCTGCGGGGTCTCGCGGACCTGACCGAACATCTCACTGCTGCTCGCCTGATACATCCGGATCGGATTGTTCTCCGCTCCGCCCACCATCCTCACGGCCTCGAGCATCCGCAGCACACCGAGGCCGGTGATGTTGGCAGTGAGCTCGGCTTGGTTGAAGCTCAATGCGACGAAGGAGATCGCACCGAGGTTGTAGACCTCGTCGGGTTGCGTCGACTCGAGCGCCTTGACGAGTGACGGAAGGTCGGCGAGGTCGCCGGGTACCGGCTCGACGTAGGGGAACTCGTCACGCATCGAGGTGAACTTCGGATTGTTCTGCCCCTTGACCATTCCGAAGACGTCGTAGCCCTTGGCGTGCAGGAACTCGGCGAGGTGCTGGCCGTCCTGTCCGGTCACGCCGGTGATGAATGCGCGGGGCATGAGGGAGCCGCCTTGATCTACCCGGCTCACAGGCGTCCGGACAACGGCTCAGCCTACGCCGTCGGTAGCGTGCTCCGCGCATGGAGCGTCTCCGGCTCGCCCTCGACACAGGCCCCCTCCATGGCCCGCGAACCGGGGTCGGGGCCGCCACTGCTGCGCTGCGCACCGCGCTCGCCGAGCGCGTTGACGTCGCACTCGCCGAGTACATCATCTCGACACGTGCCCGGCCGCGCCCCGGCGAAATCCGACTTCCGCTCCCGGCCGCCGCCGCCCAACGGTGTTGGCAACACGTCGACCACCCCCGCGTCGACCGATGGCTCGGCGATGTCGACGTCGTCGTCGGCACGAACTATGTCGTCCCCCCATCTCGCCACTCACGCGTCGTCATGGTCTACGACGTCTGGTTCCTGCGTCACCCCGACGCCGTGTCCCGAACGGTCCGACGCGCCGGGCGGATTCTCGATCGATCCGCGCAGTCAGGGGCCGTCATCGTCACCTCGTCACATGCCACCGCTGTCACAGCACGTGAACTGCTCCCCTGCGCCGACGTTCGCACGATCCACCTCGGCGCCCCGCACGTCCCTGAGCCGTCGTCGCGACCGCCGATCGCAGAACTCGCCGATCGTCCCTTCGTCCTCGTGCTCGGCACCATCGAGCGGCGCAAGAACGTGACCGCACTGGTGCGTGCGTTCGGCGCGATCGCAGCCGAATCACCCGATCTGCTGCTGGTCATTGCCGGTTCCCCCGGCGACGACTCCCAGGCTGTCGACGATGAGGTCGACGCGCTCGGCCCGACGCACGCGCCGCGCGTCCTGCGTACAGGTCATGTCGATGACGCGACGCGGGGATGGCTGCTCCATCATGCGCACGCCCTCGCCTATCCGTCACTCGACGAGGGCTTCGGCTTTCCGCTCCTCGAGGCGATGCAGGTCGGGCTACCGATCCTCGCGTCGTCAGCCGGATCGATTCCCGAGGTCGCCGGCGGCGCAGCGAGGTACTGTGACCCGCTCGACACCGACTCGATCGCCGAGGCGCTCACCGACGTGGTCGCCGATGACGATCTCCGTGCCCGGCTCATCGCAGACGGAGCAGCCAGATGGCCGACGTTCACGTGGGAGCGGTGCGCAGACGAACTCATTGCGCTGTGCCGCGAGGTGTCGACGCGATGAACAGACCCACCGTCGCAGTCGTCGCCGGAGGCGTCGGCGCCGCACGGTTCCTCCGCGCGCTCGCCGAAGTATGGCCCGTCGAGCAGACCACCGCCGTCGTCAACACGGCCGACGACACGGTTCTACACGGCCTGCACGTGTCTCCCGACATCGACACCGTCGTCTACACACTCGCCGGTGCGATCGATCCCAACCGCGGCTGGGGACTCGCCGATGAGTCGTGGACGGCAATGGCGTCGCTCTCGCGGTACGCCACTGTCCGACCTCCGAGTTCGCGTGCTGCGACGACGTGGTTCGGGCTCGGCGATCGTGACCTCGCCACCCACCTCTTCCGTACCGCACGCCTCGCCGAGGGGGCCACGCTCACCAAGGTGACGAGCGAGATCTCCGCTGCCTGGCAGGTCGGCCAGACCATCCTCCCGATGACGGACGATCCTGTCTCGACCATGATCACCCTTGCCGCCGACGGGAGTGAGATCTCGTTCCAGGAGTACTTCGTCGAACAGCACCATGCAGTCGAGATCGCCGCCGTGCGCGTCGCCGGCGCAGATCGGGCGCGACCATCGGTCGCTGCCGTCGAGGCTCTCCGCTGCGCCAGTGCCGTCGTCATCGCTCCGTCGAATCCGATCGTGTCCATCGGACCCGTGCGCAGTCTCAGCGGCGTCGATGAGGTGCTCGCCGACCGGCGTGAGGCGGTCGTTGCGATCTCCCCACTCGTCGGTGGGGCTGCGCTGAAGGGTCCCGCCGACCGCATGCTCGGAGAACTCGGCCACGAGGTGAGTGTCGTCGGCGTCGCTCGCCTGTACGCGCCCATTGCCGGCACCCTCGTCATCGATCCGGCCGATGCGGATCTTGCGGACCGAGTAGTGGCCGAGGGAATGCGCGTCGTCATCACACCCTCGGTGATGAGCCAACCTGGTGTCGGCGCCTCACTGGCGCGTCAGGTCCTCAGCGCCGCAGGTGTGACGCACTGAGGCTCACGCCGTTCGCAGCCCGCGAAGACCCGTGCTGAGGTCGGTCCACGGCGCCCACGCGAGGTGGATTCGCGCTCTGGTCGGCGCGAGGGCGAACCGTGGGACATCACCTGCCCGACGGGGTCCGAGCTCAGCTGGACGACCCGATGGCCCGCCGAGCAGGTCCCACAGGTCGAGGATCGACGTGGCGACACCGGTACCCACGTTGACGACGAGCCCTCCGCCGCGGTGTGCGGCACGAACGAGGGCATCGACGGCATCGTCGATGTACAGGAAGTCGCGGGTCTGTTTGCCATCTCCATGGACGACGGGCGCTCGACGCGCTGTGAATGCGTCTGCGAAGGCGGCGACCACTCCGCCATCAGGTCGCTGACGAGGTCCGTACACGTTGGCCATCGCAAGGGCCGTGTATTCGACTGCATGAACCTCTCGGTACGCGGACAGCAACTCACTCACCGAGCGGGTAACGGCGCCGCGTACGCCGACAGGGTTCCACACATGTCCCTCTTTCACCGGAAGATCGCGAGCAGCAACCTCCCCATAAAGCGACACGGCCGAGAGTGGACAGACGATCTTCACCCCACCGAGCGCCCGGGCGGCCTCGAGAACCGTCATCACGACGCCGAGCGATGCACCACCGGTCGACTCCGCGGGTCGACCGGGGACGAGCGCACACATGAGGTAGATGACGTCGGGGTGACGGCGTTCGACGAGCGCCGGGAACTGTGGTGCGCTCGCCGAGAGGGTGTGGATCGACAGGTCACCGCCGACAGCGCGCGCCTCGGACAGGTTTCCGAGACTGCCGCTCGTGAGGTCGTCGACGACATCGACGGCGTGTCCCTCGGCGAGGAGTCGGTCGGTGAGGTGAGAGCCGATGAAGCCGGCCCCACCCACCACCATGGCCCTCACGTCACCGTCGGGTCTGGTCGCCTCACACCGTCGAGGTGTTCACCCGGCACGACGTCTCCATGCATGCCGAGCACGCTCCCGACGACGTGCGCCCCTGCGCCGACCCGGCTCATGACCACCGAGTCTGTCACTACCGCGCCCGGCTCCACCGAGGATCCCGGAAGGAGCACACTGCGCACGACACGAGCGCCCTGTGCCACCTCGACCCCTGCGGCGATCAGGCTGTCCTCGACGACCACGTCGGCTGCCACCCGGGCGCCCTCTGCGACGGCGGGGCACCTCGTCCCCCGGCGTCGCCCACGCACCATGTCGACGTTCGCCTGCAGATACGTCTCGGGTCGTCCGGTGTCGACCCAGTAGTCGTCGGTCGCCATGGCGAAGAGCCGACCCTCTGCGGCGATGGCCGGGAACGTGACCCGTTCGACCGAGGTCGGGACCCCACGAGAGATGCGCTCGAGCACCGACGCCTCGAGCACGTAGGTCCCGGCATTGGCGAGATTGCTGGGCTCGGTCCCCGGTGCAGGCTTCTCGACGAAGCGCTCGACGCGTCCTCGAGCGTCGAGTGCGACGACGCCGAACGCAGAGGGGTCGGCCACTGCGATGAGATGCACGGTCGCCTCGGCCGCCCGATCGCGGTGGAACGCCACGAGCGCAGCGACGTCGAGGTCGGTCAGCACGTCGCCGTTCGCGACGACGAATGTGTCGTCGATCCCCGACTCGTCAGCAGCGAACCGAATGGCCCCGGCGGTGTCGAGCGGCTCGGGTTCGACCGCGTACCGCAGCGACACGCCCGCACAGCGTCCGTCGGGAAACGCCTCGAGAAACGGTTCGGGCTTGAATCCGAGCGCCAACGTGACCTCATCCACTCCGCCGCGCGCGAGATTGGCGACGAGGCGTTCGAGGATCGGCACGTGACCGACCGGCAACATCGGCTTCGGGATCGTTGCAGTCAGCGGCCGCAGGCGGGTACCGAACCCACCGACGAGCACGACGGCACGCATCAGCCGCCGGACGTGTCGTCCGGAGCGTCTCCCGCTCCGAGGACGCCGAACTCCTCGAGGCGCGACCACGTGTCGGGCTTGTCGATGTCGAAGCGATCCGGCACGACGGCGATGACGAATGCCATCCCATTGTTGGTGAAGCGGAGGTCGCGGAACGCCGTGATGTTGTCGACGAACTCATCGGTCGTCGCGTCGTTCCACACACGCACCTTGATCTGCGGCTCGTCACCTGCGCACGACGTCCCGTCGAACACCGACTCGTCACCAGCCTCGTAAACGGCATCGTCGTCACCACCCGCTTGAGCCGCCGGGATGACGAGTCGGTCGGTGGTCAGCGTGACGTCGTAGACGTCGAGGAACACACCGAGCGTGGCCTTCCGCCCGGTCTTCCCGCCGACCGTCGGGTGATAGTTGATGAAGCCGGATGAATTGTTCTGACCAGCAGAGAGCTGATTCCGATCACCGGCGGAGGACTCCTGCTCGGTGAGATCGGCCGGCGAACCCTCGAGGGTGATGACCTCGTCGCACACACGGATCGCGTAGGCCATGGTCCATTCGTCGCCGGGCTGGGGCACGCCGGTCTCGGTCCCGGGCATCGTCACCTTCGCGTAGGCGATGATGGCGACCATCAGGATCGACACACTCGCGATCACCACGGGAAAGGTGGTCCCCGTCGCGAAACGGACCTTCCTGCCCCTGCCGCGGGCAGCGAGCTTGGCAACCTTCTTGGCGGACGACGACGGAGCCACGAGCAAGCGAGGCTATCCGGTCGAGGTCCGAAAACCGGCGCCCCGACGGGGTCTGGGGGCGAGTTCACGGACCAGAGCCTCGTACGCCGCCGCCACGGCAGCAGGTGAGGCGGCACCGAGCACCCAGCGCCGCCCCGCAGCGCCCATCGCCGCGGTGCCCTCGGGATCAGCCACCATGGCGGCGAGGGCCGCCGCGAAGTGCGCCGGGTCGTCGGGTGCGACCGCCACCCCTCCCCCACTTGCGGCGAGCATCCGTGGAACCTCGGTTCCCGGATCGATCGCCGCGAGCACCGGCCGGCCTGCGGCGAGGATCGAATAGGTCTTCGACGGAACGCTGACACGGCCGAGGCCGGCACGCAGCGGAACGAGGTGGATGTCACCCGTCGCGAGGACCTCGGCCAGACGTTCGCGCGGCTGGAAACCACTGAACCGAACGTTCGCTCGTCCTGCCGCCTTCACCTCGAGTGCCGAGCGCGCCGCGCCGTCGCCATTGATCAGGAAGGTGATGTCTGGGAATCTCCCTGCCGTCTCCACGACCATCTCGAGCGACTGGGAGAATCCGACGTTGCCGGCATAGAGGACGACCGGTTCGGCACCGATGCCCAACTCACGACGCAGAGCGGTCATCCGATCGGCAGGGCTGATGAGGTCGGTGTCGACGAAGTTCGGGATGACACGGACATCGGCACGACGCGCAGGAGGCAGTTTCGCCGCCACGTTGTCGCGGAGGTCGTCGGACAGCACGGTGACTGCTGCAGCGCGTCGATAGCTCCATCGCTCGAGCCACGCAGCCGCCCTGATGATCTGCCGATTCGTGATCGCACCGGTCTCGATCGCCGCATCGGGGAACACATCCTGGATGTTGAACACGAGTGGGCCGCGCCGCACGAGATGCGTACACCACCCCGTTGCGCCCATCGTGAGCGGTGGCGACATCGCGATGACTGCATCGACGCGCCCACCCCGTAACGAGGTGAGGCCGGCGAGCACGCTGAACCCGGCGAAACCTGCGGCCCGGCGGAGGAGCCGACGCCGGTCACTCCCGGGGAACGGGTGCACCCGGGTGATCGATCCCCACGCCGTCCGCTCACGCTGGACGAGACGCCCCTCCCAGCCCGGTTCGAGGCGGTGTTCGCGATACCACGGAAGGGCCGTCACCACGTCGATCCGATGACCACGAGCGGCCAGTTCGAGGACGATCCGAGTGATCACCTCACCCGTCGGCGCAGTATCGGGCGCGAAGTGCGGGCACAGCACCGCCAGGCGGAGCGAGTCGTCGGTCACGACAGCGCCTGCTCGTAGACCTCATCGAGGGCGGCACCACTCGCACGCGCCGTGAAGAGTGCGGCACGTCGATGACCGGCGGCGACCAGCTCGTCGCGCCGGCGATCGACCTCGTCGAGCGCGCCCGCCCATGCGCCGGTCTCGGGGGGAACGACGATTGCAGCCTCGCCGGCGACCTCGGGCAGTGCCGCTCGATCGGCACAGATCACGGGTGTGCCGAGCACCATCGCCTCGAGCAGCGGGGCACCGAATCCCTCGTACGTGCTCGGGAAGACCATCGCCGACGCCATCGAGAGCAGCCCGTTCCGGTCCGCGGCGGCCACCCGGCCGAGATGGCGGACCCGGGGATCCGAACACGACTCGACGATCGGGTGCGCGCTTCCTCGACCGCCGATGAGGACGAGTCGGAGATCGGGGTCGGTCCACCGAGTGCGCATCAGTTCGAGGAGGAGTCGATGATTCTTGTGCGGGTGGGTCACCGCCGGATAGACGACGATCGGGCCGTCGCCGAGCCCGTATCGCCGACGGAGATCGTCCGGCGCGGCGGAGGCGGCGAGTTCTGTTCGATCGACGCCGTGGGGTACGACGAGCACCTTTGTCTCGGGCAGACCGTATGCCGCGACGACCGTGCGACGCACATAGTCGCTCGGCACGGCAACACGCCGAGCCTGCTCGACAGCGCGCGGCACAGCAGCGCGCAGGTAGGCGCGCTTGAGCCGTGAGAAGTACTCGGGGAAGGTGCGGAACTGGAGGTCGTGCACGGTCACGACGAAGGGCACTCCGAGGTCGGACCACGGTGCCGTTCCACCGCCATGGTGCACGAGGTCGACATCGTCGAGGCGATGTCGAAGCCAGGTCGATTCACCCACGATTCGTCGCCACCTGGCGTGACTGCGGAACGACGGCTCGATCGTCGCCACTTCGTCGGCGAACTCGGGATGAGCGGCAGCCAGACCGCGAGCGGTTGCCGCCGAGATCCTCCATCGACGACCCGCGTCGTGGTCGACGAGACCGCGGAGTTGCCGGATCAGGTACTCCTCGGAGCCACCCACGGCGCCCGGGACGCACCACAGGAGATTGACGAGGACGTGTCGGGTCATCGGACGACGTCCCGGTAGGCCGCCACCGTGGCTTCGGCAACACCCTCCCAGGTTCGTTCGGCCGCTCGCGCACGACCGGCTCGAGACAGATCGTCACGGCGACCGACCGCCTCCTCGAGGCCACGCGCGATGTCGTCAGGGTCGGTCGGATCCACCAGCACCGCCGCCCCTCCGGCAGCCTCCTCGGTCGCCGTCCCTCGGCTCGTGACCACGGGCGTCCCCTGCACCATCGCCTCGAGCACCGGCAGACCGTAGCCCTCGCGCAGACTCGGGTAGCAGAGGACATCGGCCGCCGCATACAGACCGCCGAGGTCCTCTGCTGACACGAAGCCCAAGAAGTGGACACCCGGGGTGTCCGTCGCCACGCCGCTGTCGCCCCATCCGGATGCACCGGCCACGACGAGCGGGAGTGGATCGGCCATGCGCCGGCGCGCCTCGACCAGACCACGCAGGTTCTTGCGCGGCTCGAGCGTGCCGACGAACAGGACGAACCGATCGGGGAGCGAGA
>JBJSXI010000077.1:0-12768 GCA_046086305.1 Ilumatobacteraceae bacterium | reverse complement strand
AGTTGCGCGCATAGGTGGAGGTCGTGAGTGGGTAGACCGAGTTCACCGTCGCCAGGCCGATCACCGATCCGATGACGAACATCGTCACCGACCCAGTGGAACCGACGAGAAGACCGGCGCCACCGATCGTCGACATCAGAGCCGTCATCCGCATTGCGGGACGTCCCCGCCGCCTCGCGATCGCCGTGACGAACGGTGCGAGGAGTAGCCCGATCCCCCCTGCACCGGCGATGAGCCACTTCACCGACCAGCCGGCGTCGAAGTGTTTGATGGCGATCGTCAGAAGGATCGTCGTCTCGATCGGCAACATCACCCCGAGGGGTACGGACCGGAGGATGTCGATCACTTGGGTGCGGCGGACGACGCCGGGGTCGTCGTACGCCTCCACCATCACACTCCCGTCATTGCCGTCGGTCGACCTGTGGAGAATACGCTCAATCGCAGCATCACACCGCGGAGGATCGTCATGGCCGGGTCGTACATCGTTGCCGGGGCACGCACACCGATCGGCAGGATGAGCGGCGCCCTCGCCGCCTTCAGCGCCGCCGACCTCGGTGGGATCGCGATCGCCGCTGCGCTCGAGCGGGCCGGGGTGCGGCCCGACGAGGTGGAGCACGTGATCATGGGTCAGGTGCTGATGGCGGGGCAGGGGCAAGTGCCTGCTCGACAGGCTGCGGCAGCGGCAGGAATTCCGCTCCATGTCCCGAGCGTCAACGTGAACAAGGTCTGCCTGAGCGGCCTGAACAGCATCTATCTCGCCGACCAGATGATCGCGACCGGTGAGGCCGACATCGTCGTCGCCGGTGGCATGGAGAGCATGACCAATGCGCCGTACCTCGCGGCGGGGGCGAGGAGCGGATTCCGCTACGGGAACACCGAACTCGCCGACGCGATCGTCAAGGACGGCCTCTGGTGCGCGTTCGACGCATGCCTCATGGGACTCGGGACCGAGCGCTATGCCGGTGGCTCGATCTCACGCGACGACCAGGATGCCTTCGCGATGGCGAGCAACCTGCGCGCCGCGGCGGCGATCGAGGCGGGACGACTCGCCGACGAGATCGTCGCCGTCGCCGTACCCCAGCGAAAAGGGCCTCCCGTGCAGGTGTCCACCGACGAGGGTGTACGACCCGACACGACCCTCGCCTCGTTGGCCGCGCTGAAGCCGGCTTTCAGCTCCGAGGGCACGATCACCGCGGCCAATGCGTCGCAGATCAGCGACGGTGCATCGGCCGTCGTCGTGATGAGCGAGCGAGCGCTCGCCGCACACGGCACGACCCCACTCGGTCGCATCGTCGGCTACGGCATGGTGGCGGGGCCCGACTCTGCCTCGCTGCTGCACCAACCCAGCCGGGCGATCAGGGCAGCACTCACACGTGCTGGTCGGTCACTCGCCGACATCGATCTGTTCGAGATCAACGAAGCGTTCGCTGCGGTCGGGATCGCATCGGCCGGCGACCTCGGCATCAGCACCGACATCGTCAATGTGAACGGTGGGGCGATCGCCCTCGGTCACCCGATCGGTATGAGTGGGAATCGACTCGCACTGACGTTGCTGCACGAGTTGCGTCGCCGTGGAGGGGGCCTCGGCGCAGCGGCGCTGTGCGGCGGTGGCGGTCAGGGTGACGCGCTGCTGGTCGAGACGGTCTGAGCCGCCGGCTCAGGAGGAGAGTCGCCGGGCGAGGCGCCGACCGGCACGCTTGGCACCTGCCTTGGTGAGCCGCCAGCCGCTGATCAGCCCGTCCTCGGCCGAGTTGACCTCGAAACGCCACCCCACCGGGCACGCGACGAGATCGAGATACGCCGACCCACCCCGCGACGACACCCGCCCGGGGTCGGCAGGACCACTCCGCTCGCCGTTCGCCATTGCCGCCACACTCCGCACATCCGCCGTCGACGGCGCCGCCCGCCATCGACCCTGCACACAGTACCCGTCGTCGGTGCCGCCATGTCCGGCCGAGGCCCGACATCGGCACGAACCGGGCGGGGTTCCACAGCCCCGCCCCACGGATACTTGACATCATTTCGTCATATTCGTAATACTCCTGTCATACGGTTCGTCGGATGCGCTCCCCTCCAGCGCATCCGACGGACCTCAGGGGTATCGCCGTCGCACCGGTCGAGCGCCCGCCGACGGGACGGCGGCGATACCCCGACAATCGCCCGGCACGACGTTCAGCCGGACAGTTCGCGGCGACCCTCGAGCGCCCGCCCGAGCGTCAACTCGTCGGCGTACTCGAGATCGCCACCCACCGGCAGTCCACTTGCGATCCGCGTCACCCTCACCCCGAGCGGGGTGAGCAGACGGGCGAGATACATCGCGGTCACCTCCCCCTCGGTGTTCGGGTTGGTGCAGATGATCACCTCTTGCACCCCCTCGGGCTCGAGGCGGGCGAACAGTTCCTTGATCTTCAACTGCTCTGGACCAACACCCTCGAGCGGACTCATCACGCCGAGCAGCACGTGATAGCGCCCACGGAACTCACCGGTCTTCTCGACGGCGACGATGTCGCGCGACTCCTCGACGACACACAACACCGTGGGATCGCGCCGATCGTCGAGACAGATCGGGCACAGCGACTCTTCGGCGACGTTGAAGCACCGATCACAGAAGCGCACCTTGGCCTTTGCCTCGGCGATCGCCGTGGCGAGGCGGACGACATCGTCGGCCGAACTCTTCAACAGGTGGAAGGCGATCCGCTGCGCCGACTTCGGACCGACACCCGGCAGCCGACCGAGCTCGTCGATCAGCGCCTGGACCGGCGGGGTGTACACCGAGCTCATCGCCGGTCACTCATGGCTCGTCGACCATCCGCGCACTCGGGAACGCGTCCTTCAGCATCTTCTCCGGCGTCACCACCTGATCGGGCGGCACATCCTCGAGTGCTGCAATGTCGACCACCTCGTCGACGGACCCTTCGTCGCCGGCTGCCGCAACGGGCACGCCAGCAGGGGGAACCGATGCCGAGTGGTCGTCGTCACCGTCGACCGACACCACGACGACCACCTTGAGGCGCACTCCGAACGCCTCGTCGATGGCGCGTTCGACCTCGCTCAGGTATCGCTGACACTTGTCGCGAGTGGTCGCAGTGCCGACACCCACCGCCAACGCACCGTCGCGCTCGCCGAGCACTTTCGTGGCTGCGAACAGCGCCCTCGCCATTCCCTTCAGCGAGGGCACCACCGTGGCGGTCCAGGCTGCCGCCACCCGATCGACCGCTGAGCCGTCGTCGACGGTGGACGAGATCGCCGGCACAGTCGGCGGCGCAGTCGGCGGCGCGGACACCGGCGACGACGCACCGTCGGTCGCCTCGGCGGGCGGGCGCGGTGACGGCGCAGACGGCGGAGCAGCCGTTGATGCTGCCGGCCTGGCCGACGACGGCTCGGCGCCACCGGTGGGTGCCGACGAGGGACGTGACGGCGCGGGGTCGCGACGTGCTCGCCCACCGAGCACCGTCCGACCCGTCACCGGGTCGACGGGATCGGGTCGCGACGCCGGTTGGGCCGCCACTCCACTGGCCACCTGCTGTTCGAGGCGTTCGACACGGTCGAGGAGCACCGCTACGTCGACACTCGACGCCTCGTGCGTGAGCTGGACGAGTGCCACCTCGAGCAACAGTCGCTGGTCGGGTGCATGGCGCATCTCGAGGAGCATCACACCGAGACGTTCCATCGCCCGCACCGTCGCCGCGGCGCCGAGTCGGCGCGCCAGTTCCGACACCTCGGCAGCGCGAGCGGCCGGGAGCTGCACCAGTTCGGGCGCCATGATCGACAGGAAACAGTCGCGAAGGTGCCGGATGAGATCGTCGGTGAGCGTGCGCGGATCGCGACCCTGCTGCACGGCGTGGGCGACGACGGCGAGTGCCCGCCCCGGATCATGCTCGATGAATGCCTCGATGAACTCGTCGAGCGGCGTGATCTCGAGTGCCTCACCGCCAGCCGACGCGACGAGCTCGAGCGCCGAGACCGTGTCGCGCGCCGAACCGCCACCCTTGCGCAAGACCGCCTGCAGGAGATCGTCGCCGAGGTCGATCCCTGCATCGGCTGCGAGCCAGCGAATGTGCTCCTCCATCACATCCATCGGCAGCAGATGGAACTGGAGGTGTTGGGTTCGACTGCGGATCGTGTCGCTGACCTTCTGGGGATCGGTGGTCGCGAGGACGAACACGACGTGCGGTGGCGGCTCCTCGAGGGTCTTCAACAACGCCGCTTCGGCCCCCTTGGAGAGCATGTGGACCTCGTCGAGGATGTAGACCTTGTGACGGCCCGGCGTACCGAGCATCGTCTTCTCGATGAGATCGCGCATCGCCTCGACACCGTTGTTGCTAGCGGCATCGAGCTCGTGGACGTCGTAACTGGTGCCACGTTCGACCGACACACACGACTCGCACTCGCAACACGGCTCACCGTCGACCGGCCGCTCGCAGTTGAGCACCTTGGCGAGGATGCGTGCCGACGTGGTCTTGCCGGTGCCACGGGGACCGGAGAACAGGTATGCCTGCCCCTCGCGGTGGTTGATGACGGCATTCCGTAGGGCCCTGACCACATGATCCTGCCCCTTCAACTCGCTGAACCGACGCGGCCGGTAGCGGCGATAGAGCGACTGGGTGGCCATCGCAGCGACTCTACCCACGGGGCGCGACACGGGGATCGCCCGGGGGGAACCGATCCACCCGGCCCGCTGAGTAGCGTTTGGGCACGCCCATGAGCGACCGCCTCCTCGCCGCTCGACCCCGCACCCGCCGGGTCTCTCCGCCGTTCACCTCGCTCGTGGCCGGTCTCACCCTCGCCATCACCGTGTTCGGTCTCTTCGGCGCTCAACCCGCCGCCGCCGTCGACAACACCCTGGTCAGCGCCACCCCAGCACCGAACTCGACCATCGAGACCGGCCCGACCACCCTCACCCTGGTCTTCGCCAACCAGCTCGGCCCGACGAACAGCGTGGCGATGACCTGCGGCGCCGAGGGTCAGCCGGCCACGGTGATCACCTTGGGTCGGGCCGTCGTGCTCGCTGACCAGCTCACGTTGTCGGTGCCCGTCGCGTCACCCGTCGGCAAGGGCACCTGCAGCGTCGTCTGGCGGGTCACCGACACCAATCTCCAGCCGGCCGGCACGAGCAGCTTCAGTTTCACCGTGGCCGCAGACCCGGTGTCGACGACGAGCACGACGACGACCACCGTTCCCGATCAGGCCTCGACGACGACCACCTCCACGACCGTGGCCGACGAGACCGCCACCTCGGTTCCCGCTGCAGACGACTCGTCCGGCGGCTCAGGCTCGACGAGCGGCCCACTCGCGCTCTTCCGCTGGCTCGGCACGATCGGGGTCGCGATCCTGTTCGGCTCGCTCGTCGTGATCACCCTGATGTGGCCCGACGGGGTGAACTACGTGATCACGGTGCGGTTCCTCCGCACGGTGTGGGGTCTCACGCTCGCCGCGCAGACGCTGTTCGCCGGCACCCTCGCCGCCGACATCGCCGGTTCGTCGTTCGGCTCACGACTCATCCCGACCCAGTGGGGACCACTCCTCGACACCACTCCCGGCACCGCAGCACTCATCCGCGTCATCGCAGTCATCGCCTCATCCTTCGTCGTGCTGGCGCCTGAACGGGCTCTCGATCCCCAGCAGCAACTTCCGGCGTTCGCGCCGCCCGTCATCGCCGTGGCCACGCTCGCGTTCGGTCGCGACGGCTTCGGGTTCATCGAGTTGTCCGCCGGTCTCGTACACGGCTTCGCGATGGCCGCCTGGTTCGGTGGATTGATCCTGCTCACCCGGGTCGTCCTCGCCGGGCAGGGTGACGGAGGTGTCGCCCATGCCGTGCGCAGCTTTGCGAAGTTCTCGACGCCGATGCTGTGGCTCACGGTTGCATCCGGGGCCGTGCTGCTGTTCCGCCTCGACAGCGGCGCGCTCGGTTCATCACACGGTCTCGTCGCGATCCTCAAGGGGCTCATCGTCTCGGGCATGGTGTTCGTGGCGGTGGCGGCGCGGCAGTACGTCGCGCAGCGACTCCAGCGCGCTTCGGGTATCCGCCCCCAGGCCGTCGCGCGGCTCCGCCGGGTCCTCGGGATCGAGGCCACCCTCGGTGTCGTGGTCCTCGCCGCCACCTCATGGCTGCTCGCGCTCACCCCTCCGGGACTCGCCGGCGGGTCGCAGGTCGAGCTCGAGCTCGGCACGGTGCACGTCTTCCGCAATACCTCGCTCGGTGCCGAGGTCATCGTCACCTTCACCGAGCGCGTCGGTCCCAACGATGTCCGCATCGAGGTGATCGAGCCGGCCGAGAACCTGAGTGGACTGGCCGTCGACTTCCTCCCGCCGGCGACGAGCAAGGTCGTCGGCATGACGGTCGACGTCGCGCCGCTCACCGGTGCCGGCGTGGCCGTGCTCGACAAGACCGACGGATTCACGCTGTCGACGTCTGGCACATGGACCGTCGTCGTGCGCCTCGGCGACCTCGAGGTCGCCCGGGAGGACGTCTTCGTCGCCGACGACACACCGACGGCGACGACGACCGGCTGACCACCCCGGAACCGATTGCTCGGCCACGAGCGTCGAACCGGTGAGGAGGTCATCATGAGAACGTCCCTCGGAATCACACTCGCCGCAGGAGCGGCGATCGGAGTCCTCTCCCTCGGTGCCGTCACCGGCATTGCTCTGCAAGGTGACCGGAAGACCGAGGTGCTCGTCGAGAGCGGTTCCGACGGCGTCGGCCGGACCATCGCGGTGAGCGGCGCCGGCATCGTCACTGTTGCACCCGATACTGCGACGATCGGACTTGGCGTCCAGGTCACCGGCCCCACGGCGACCGAAGCGCTCGAACGTGCCAACGTTGCCGCGACGGCCTTGATCGAGGCGGTCAAGGACACCGGGATCGACGCCGCTGACATCACGACGACGAGCATCAACGTCTATCCGATGTACAACTCGTCGAACCGGATCAACGGCTACAACGCCTCGAACTCGATCACCGTGAAGGTTCGTGATCTCGACCGCACCGGTGAGGTCATCGACGTTGCTGCGGCGGCTGCAGGCGGAGTCGTCATGATCAGTGGCATCTCGTTCTTCGTCGACGACACCGAGCCCGTGCTCGCCGACGCGCGAGCTGCGGCGATCGACAACGCTGTCGAGCGTGCCCGTCAGTACGCCGACGCGGCTGGCGTCGACGTGGGCGACGTCCTCCAGATCAGCGAGGTCACCGTGGCCTACACGCCGATCTACGAAGAGGGCGACAAGCCGTCCGATGGTGGGTCGACACCGACACCCGTCGAACCAGGCTCGCAACAGCTCTCGGTGAGTGTCACGGTGGTCTTCGAACTCACCTGATCCCGATTCACCCCATCCCGGTGGGTGGGAAGCGGTGGTCACGGGCCGACTAGCGTCTCGCCCGTGACCACCGACCCGATGGCCGACAAGCTCGCGGATCTCCACGAGCGGCGGCGCCAGGCGTTCAACGCAGGTTCACCACGAGCCGTCGAGCGGCAACACGAGAAGGGCAAGTTGCTCGCCCGCGAGCGCATCGACTACCTCCTCGACCCCGGAACCTTCCACGAACTCGACCTCCTCGCCCGACACCGGGCCCATGCGGCGGGTCTCGAGGACCGCCCGTACACCGACGGGGTGATCACCGGGTGGGGCACCATCGACGGACGCAAGGTGTTCGTCTTCAGCCAGGACTTCACGGTGTTCGGCGGTGCCCTCGGCGAGGTCTTCGCCGAGAAGATCCACAAACTGATGGACCTCGCCCTGAAGGTGGGAGCACCAGTCGTCGGCCTCAACGACGGGGCGGGCGCACGTATCCAAGAGGGTGTCGTCAGCCTCGCCAGCTATGGCGGCATCTTCTACCGCAACGTGCTGTCCAGCGGCGTCGTGCCACAGATCTCGGTCATCCTCGGGCCGTGCGCGGGCGGTGCGGTGTACAGCCCGGCGATGACCGACTTCATCTTCATGGTCCGAGAGACCAGCCACATGTTCATCACCGGGCCCGACGTCGTGAAGACCGTCACCGGTGAGGACGTCACGCTCGAGGAACTCGGCGGCGCGATGAGCCACGCCAGCAAGAGCGGTGTCGCCACGTTCGTGTCGGGCGACGAGAAAAGTTGCCTTGACGACGTGCGGTTCCTGCTCGGGTTCCTGCCCAGCAACAACCTCGAGGAAGCCCCGGCCGTCGCCACCACCGACGACGGCGAGCGGCTGTGCGAGGACCTGCGCACCATCCTGCCCGCCAGCCCCAACCAGCCGTACGACATGAAGGCCGTCATCCGCGACGTCGTCGACGACGGCGAGTTCTTCGAGTACTTCCCCCACTGGGCGAAGAGCATCGTCTGCGGATTCAGCCGCATCGACGGCCAGACCGTCGGCATCGTCGGCAACCAGCCGATGGTGCTGGCCGGCGTGCTCGACATCGAGAGCAGCGAGAAGGCTGCCCGCTTCGTGCGCACCTGCGATGCGTTCAACATCCCGCTCGTCACGTTCGTCGACGTGCCCGGCTTCCTGCCAGGCGTCGACCAGGAGTACAGCGGCATCATCCGCCACGGCGCGAAGCTGCTGTACGCCTTCTGCGAGGCCACCGTGCCGCGCATCCAGGTGATCACGCGCAAGGCATACGGCGGTGCGTACGTGGTGATGAACAGCAAGAGCATCGGCGCCGACCTCGCCTACGCATGGCCCACCGCCGAGCTCGCCGTCATGGGGCCGCAGGGAGCCGTCGAGATCGTCTACCGCCGCGAGCTGCAGCAGGCCGCCGATCCTGCGGCACGCCGCGCCGAGCTCGTCGCCGAGTACACCGAGCGCTACGCCAACCCCTACAACGCTGCCGAGCGCGGCTACGTCGACGATGTCATCGACCCTGCCGAGACGCGCCAGAAGGTGGTCGCCGGGCTGCGCATGCTGCGCACCAAGCGGTCCGACCTGCCCAAGCGCAAGCACGGCAACATGCCGCTCTGAGCACGCGCATGGCATCCGACATCTCGCCCGCCCCGACCGACGACGAGGCCGTTGCCATCGCAGCCGCCGTCGAGGCGCTGTGGCCCCGGCCGATGCTGGCACCACCCCCCGACAGCCCACTGCGCACGCCCACCTGGCGGTTCAGCAACCGGTGGTGGGCGATGCCCCTGCCATCTCGGCGCGGCCGACCCTTCCTCTGACCGCGATCGGGCGACCTGTCGTCGCACCGATACCGTGAGTGCCGTGGCCGACCAGGCACTCGAGATCACCACCATCGCCGACGACTGCATCGTCGCCCACCGCGGCGACGAGGTGATCCGCCTCGACGGGCTGGCGCCCTCCACTCGGTACGACGTCGAGGGCATCACTGCCACCACGCTGCCGCGGCCACCCGGCGAGCTGCTGTGCCGCATCGCCACGGTCAACGACGTGCACTTCGGCGAGCTCGAGTGCGGCCGCATCGACGACAACCCGCAGGGCCCCATCCAGCGCTCGGATCCCGGCGACCTGCCGTATCCCGAAGTGATGAACCGCGCGGCCGCCGCCGAAATCGCGGCCATCGAGCCCGATGCCGTCATCGTCAAGGGCGATCTCACGCTCGACGGGGCACCCGACGAGTTCGCCGCGTTCGAGTCGTGCTATCGCACGCTGTTCGGCGAGCGCCTGCACGTGGTGCGCGGCAACCACGACGCCTACCGCGGCCAGCAGGACTACGCCGGCGACCACTGGATCTCACTGCCGGGCGTGCACGTTGCGCTGCTCGACACGGTCACCGCCGGCGTCACCACGGGCTTCCTCGAGGACGAACAGCTCGAGTGGCTCGATGCGATGCTGGCCGGTGCTGATCGCCCGACGATCGCCATGGGCCACCACCAGCAGTGGCTGCCCGGCGCGAACGGCCACCGCAGCGACGACTACTTCGGCATCCATCCCGATCCGAGCGACCGACTCGCCGACATGGCCGAACGGCGAAGGTCGCTGGTCGCCTACACGGCGGGGCACACGCACCGGCACCGAGTGCGCTCGATGCCGTGCGGGATCCCCAGCATCGAAGTCGGCTGCGTGAAGGACTTCCCCGGCACGTGGGCCGAGTATCGCGTGTTCGAGGGCGGCATCCTGCAGGTGGTGCACCGAATCTCGGCGCCCGACGCGCTGCAGTGGAGCGAGCGCTGCCGCTACCTCTACAGCGACTTCGGCATCGACTACCAGTCGTACGCGATGGGCGAACTCGAGCACCGCTGCTTCGAAATCAGCCTGCGCTGATGGACGCTGCGACGCCGTCGACAGCCCGGGCTCCGCTGTCGGGACTGCGCGTGGTCGATCTGTCCACGGTGGTCGCCGGCCCGAACTGCGCCCGCTACCTCGCCGACTTCGGCGCCGATGTCATCAAGGTCGAGCGACCAGACGGCGGCGACACGATGCGCCGCTTCGCGTGGATCGACGACCGCACCGGCGAGAGCATGTGGTGGCAGTTGGTCAACCGCAACAAGCGGACCATCGCCCTCGACCTGAAGAGCGACGACGACCTCGGCGTGCTGCGCCGCCTGCTCGACGACGCCGACGTGCTCGTCGAGAACTTTCGACCCGGCACGCTAGAGCGGCTCGGCCTTGCACCCAACGCACTGCACGCCACGAATGCGCGACTCGTGGTGACGCGGGTGACCGGCTTCGGGCAGACGGGCCCGTACCGCGATCGGCCGGGCTTCGCCACCGTCGCCGAGAGCATGTCGGGGCTGGCGGCCATCAGCGGACTTCCCGACGGGCAGCCGCTGCTGCCGCCGATCGCGCTCACCGACGAACTCACGGGCCTCACCGCCGCCTTTGCGACGATGGTGGCCGTGCACAGCGGCGTCGGCCAGGTGGTCGACGTGAGCCTTGTCGAGAGCCTGCTGCAGGTGATGAGCCCGCTCGTCACGCTGTTCGGGCTCACCGGCGAGATGCAGACGCGCATGGGCGCCGGGCTCCCCTACTCGGTGCCGCGCGGCACGTATCAGTGCGCCGACGGCCAATGGGTGGGGCTCAGCACGTCGAGCGAGTCGGTGGCATCGCGCGTACTGGGCGTGCTCGGCGTCGCGGACGACGTGCGGTTCGCCGACTTTGCCTCGCGGATGCAGCATCGCGACGACCTCGAGCGCGTGATGCGCGACTGGTGCGCAGCCCGTCCGCGCGACGAGGTGATGGCCGCGTTCACGGCCGCTGACGCAGCAATCGGCCCGGTGATGACCATGGCAGACATCGCTGCCGACCCGCACTTCGCGGCGCGTCAGGCGATCGTCGAGCTCGACGGCACGCCGATGCAGGGCCTGTTGGCGCGGCTCAGCGCCACGCCCGGTGCGCTGCGGTGGCGAGGCCGAGGACTCGACGCCGACGGTGATGCCATACGCGAGCGCGGCTGGGCCGCCTTCGACAGCACCACCGACCGCTGACAGCAGCCGTCGCCGACGGGCGACGCCGCTGCACGACGGCGTGCTACGCCTGCAGGCCGACGGGGCACGACACGCCGGTGCCGCCGAGCCCGCAGTAGCCGTCGGGGTTCTTGCCGAGGTACTGCTGGTGATACGGCTCGGCGTACCAGAAGTGGTCGAGGGGCTTCACCTCGGTGGTGATCGGCCCGTAGCCGGCAGCGGCGAGACGCTCGCCGAACACCGCCATGCTGCGCTCGACCAGCGGCACCTGCGACGGATCGGTGGTGAGCACCACACTGCGGTACTGCGTGCCGACGTCGTTGCCCTGGCGCATTCCCTGCGTGGGGTCGTGGCTCTCCCAGAACACCTGCAGCAGCCGCTCGAAGGAGATCGCTGCGGGATCGAATACCACCAGCACCACCTCGGCATGGCCGGTGAGCCCGCTGCATGCCTCCTCGTAGGTGGCGTTCGGCGTGTACCCGCCCGCGTACCCGACCGCCGTGGAGTGGACGCCCTCGAGTTGCCAGAACTTGCGCTCGGCACCCCAGAAGCAGCCCATGCCGAACACCGCCGTGGCCATGCCCTCGGGCCACGGCCCCTCGAGCGGCGTGCCGAGCACGAAGTGCGCTGCGGGAATGGGCATCTGCTGGTCGGTGCGGCCCGGCAGCGCGGCGTCGGGACTCACCATCTCGGTCTTTCTGCGGAACAGCATGCGGTAAGCCTACGAAGCGCGCACTCCGTGTCGCCTCGTGCGCAGCGAACAACCGCCGACCGCCAGTCGTGGATGCGGTCGCATATCGTGCACGGCGATGCAGATCGTCGATTTCGAGGCACGCCACGTGGCATCGGCCCTGGCGCTCAACAACGCCAACGTGCCCGAGCTCAACGAACTCGACGGCCCCGAGGTGGCACGGCTCGCATCACTTGCCGAGGCGGCGCTGGTCGCCGAGGTCGACGGGCAGTTCGCCGGATTCTGCTGGGCGATCGGGCCCGGCCAGCCGTACGGCAGCCTCAACTACGGGTGGTTCAGCCGCACCTACGAGCAGTTCGCCTACCTGGATCGCATCGCCGTGCTACCCGAGTTTCGCCGGCTCGGCATCGGCCGCGCCTTCTACGACGTCCTGATCGATCGCCTGCGTGGCTCGTGGCCGCTGCTCACCTGCGAGGTGAACGTCAGGCCGCGCAACGAGGCGTCGCTAAAGTTCCACCATGCGATCGGGTTCCGCGAGGTCGGCCAGCAGGACACCGACGGCGGCAAGAAGACCGTCAGCCTGCTGGCGCTGCCGCTCGACGCGGCGCGCTGATCTGCTGACGCAGCGCTAACGGCGGCACAGCGACGTCGTCTCCCGCGCAGCGTACGCTTGGCGCATGCGCCTCGCCGCCATTCAGCATGACATCGCATGGAAGGACCGCGACGCCAACTTCG
>JBJSXI010000076.1:0-23681 GCA_046086305.1 Ilumatobacteraceae bacterium | reverse complement strand
CGACCATAGAAGGCGAGTGCCAACCCCAATGCGGAGATCCCGACCAGTACCTCACCGGGATGGTGCCGCCACGCCGGGCGAAGACCACCAGAAACGACTGCGGTCACGACCACCGTAACGAGGACCACGAGCGTGGCGAATGCAAGACGCCACCACGGTTCGCCCACTGCGTCACGAGCCCATCGCCACACCGCAGCTGGCAAGTCGGTCGGCGACGTCGCCGTGTTGGACCCCGTGCTGACGAGCACGGGCCACTTGCCGACCTGTCGAGCAGCGATCAGTTGCCACGCAACGAATGCGACAGTGGGAACGAGCGCAACCGGAGCGACGCGAACCATGGCACGTCGCACGCCCACCACACGGCGATTGCTGATCAACTCGCCGATGACGAGGGCGACCACCGCGACAACCACCTGCTCGCGGGTCAACACTGCGACTGCCAATGCGACGGAGGCAACTCCGGTTCGTCGACGCCGGAGACATTCGATCGCAGTGAACACCGCAGCCGCTGCGACGACCTCGCTGAGGTTCCGCGTGAAGGAGAAGGCCACGCCGACGAAGCCGGGAAGCGCGAGCCCCCATGCGGCGTGGCGTCCGCTCGAGACGGCAAGGCGAGCACCCGTCCACGCAAGGAGAGCGATCGCCACGATGTTCACGACGATCATCGCCAGGGGCACAAGGGCAGGACGCCCACCCATCGACACCGTCCACACCATGAGCGGGTAGGCGATCCGGCCGCCACGGAACAGGTTGTCGAATTCGATTCCCTCGACGGGCCCGATCCCGAGTGACAACGGGTTCAGCGCGAGTCGGTAGAAGAACTGACCGTCGTAGCCCGATCCCGAGAAGACCTCGATGTGCCCACTGACCTTGGCTGCGTCGGTGAAGCGGTCGCCTGCGACCACCCACGCGCCGAGACTCCCGACGCTGGTGGTGCGCACGATCGCCGCCACCACTGCGGTCACCACGGCCGCCGCGGCGACCGTACGTGGTGAACTCGGTAGCAGAGGTCGTGACATCAGTGAGGCGGCCTGACATGTCGCAGCGAACAGTGCAGGGCCGGCCCGCGTTCGTGAACTCGGCGCATCGCCCCTCCTGAGGGCGGCATCTTTCTACACTGTTAAGGACGGGAGGTGGACCGAGGTCCGCGGCCGCTTGCGAAGGCCGCCGTCGTGACGGTGGTCGGGGTGAGTCAGCGAAGACCGGCGTCGCGATATGCAGCATCGACGATGCGCAGCGCAACGAGTCCGACCTCTGCCGACGCGATCGGCGTGTCACCCGTTCGGCAACAGCGGAGGAAGTCCGCCATCTGCGCCGAGTACATCGGCAGTGAGCAGTGCTCGTAGTTGGCCGGCGCCGGTGTCGACGGCGTGAACTGCGGCCAGATGCGCTCATAGCCGCCGGTTCCGTACACCTCGGTATCCGCTTCGACGCCGTCGAGGCGGGGCTGCCACCAGCCACACTCGACAACGCTCCGCACACCGTTCGACCACTCGATCAGGACAACACCGTCGTCGTCGACGGCGTAGTCGCCATACGCGGTTCCGATCGACGCAGTCACTCGGGTCGGCACCGGATCGCCCAGGAGGAATCGCGCCGTATCGATGGCGTGCACCCCCATGTCGATGAGCGCACCCCCACCAGCGAGTGTCGGATCGGTGAACCACCCGCTCGGGCCCCACGATGCGTGAATGCCGTAGCCGCGGGTGCGGACGGGTCGGCCGACGCTCCCGTCGGCGATACGCCGTCGAGCCTCGACCACCTCGGCGCGGTATCGCCACATGTGACCGACGAGGAGGGTGACTCCTGCTGCCGCGGCCGCCGCAGCGATCTCCTCACCCTCGGCGACAGTGACCGCCATCGGCTTGTCGAGCAGCACGTGCTTCCCTGCAGCGATCGCAGCCATGGCTTGCGCATGGTGGAGCGCATTCGGCGTACCGATCACCACGGCATCGACATCGGTGCGGCGAACCGCTGCGGCCCAGTCGTCATTGCGCCGACACACCTCGGTGATCGAGGCGCCACACTCGAGAGCAGCGCGCTCGTGCATCTTGCCGATGAACCCATAGCCGAGCAGCGCGAGCCTCACCGTCGTCACCCAGCTGCCACGATGTCGCGCGCGTGCTGCTGGATGCGCGCCACCGCACGGGCGACATCGAGCACGTCCTCACGATCGGCGAGCAGGAGTCGATGCTGGAGCCACACCGTCGAGGCAGCGGCATGCTCTGCCCGCGGAAGGTGGAGCGAGGCATAGTCGAACGTCGGAGCGTGTGCTCGCAGGCGAGGTGCGAAGTTGCGATTCCTGAACACCGACAGGTCGGTCAGCGATGGATACGAGACACCCATCGGGATGCCCTCTGCAGCGAGCGCGGCCTCGAATTGCCGCAGCGGGAGGCCGGCGAACTGGTCCTTGTCGTAGTGGAACACGAAGCAGTAGTTGCCCTGCGTGTCCATGCGCGGATCGCGGCGCGGTGTGCGGATGCCCGGGATCTCGTCGAGCGCGGCATTCAGGGCGAGTGCATTCTCGTTGCGGATCCGGTTCTGCTCGGGGAATCGTTGCAACTGGGCGCGCAGTACGGCACCCTGCCACTCGCTCATCCGCAGATTCGAGCCATAGGTGGCGTGGTGGTAGAACCATTCGCCCTTCACCCTGCCGCAGTCGCTGTACGCCCACGCTCGATCGCGCAACTCGTCGTCGTTGCAGATGAGCACACCACCCTCGCCTGCGGTCATCAACTTCGAACGTTGCATCGAGAAACTGCCGAAGTCGCCCCATGATCCCACGCCGCGTCCGCGCCAGAACGTGCCGTGCGCATGCGCGCAGTCCTCGATCAGGCGAAGGCCGCGCCGGGCGCAGAGATCGGTGAGTGCGTCGAGATCGGCGGCGGCTCCGGCGACATGTACGGCGACGATTGCCTTGGTGCGAGGTGTGATGGCCGCCTCCGCAGCTGCAGGGTCGATGCAGAGAGTGTCGGCGTCGATGTCGACGAGTACCGGGGCTGCGTTCACCGCCAGTACCGCTGATGCCGACGCAACGAAGGTCATGGCCGGAACGATCGCCTCGTCGCCGTCACCGACATCGCAGGCGGCGAGGGCCGCCTCGAGTGTGTGTGTGCCGTTGGTGAGCGCCATGCCGTGACGTGCACCGTGGTATGCGGCGAACTCTGCGGCGAACTGGGCCGCCGCCGTGCCGTTGCCCTGCCACCACGCGCCGGCTTCGAGTGCCTCGAGCAGACCGTCGCGCTCGTGGTGGTCCCAGATCGGCCATGACGGATACCCGGCAGTGCGAACCGGATCGCCGCCGAGAACCGCAGGGCGTCCGAGGAACGTGCTCATGTCAGTGCCTCCTGAGGATGGAGTCGGTCGAGGTCGTCGAGCGCGTCGCGATCACCGATCACGGTGAGGTCGGGATGGTCGCGCAGACATGTCGCCGGCAGGTCGACCGAGATGGAGCCGGTCAACACCTCGCGCATCACCTGACGCTTCGCCGCACCGATGGCGATGAGGACGATGGCGCGCGCTCGGCGAATAGTGGCCAACCCCTGGGTGATCACGACGTGCGGCACGGCGTCGGGGTTGTCGAAGAAGCGGGCATTGTCGGCTCGGGTCGTCGCATCGAGCTCGGCGACATGCGTCGTCGACTCGAACGACGTGCCGGGCTCGTTGAAGCCGATGTGGCCATTGCGGCCGATCCCGAGGATCTGGAGATCGACACCGCCCAGATCGGTGATGAGCTGCTCATACCGATCGGCGGCGACGTCGAGATCGCTGGCATCGACATCGGGCGCGTGGACACGATCGGCAGTGATCCCGAGCGGCTCGGCGAGCACGTTGCGGATCACGGTTCGATACCGCTGCGGATGATCGTCGGGCAGCCCGACGTACTCGTCGAGGAGACACAGGTGCGTCGTCGGTCGGACGAGACGCCGGGCCACGATCTCGGCGTATGCCGGAAGGGGTGACGACCCGGTCGCAACACCGAGCACGGCGGGAGCACGCTCACCCACCAGGTCGGCGACATGACGACCTGCACTGTCGATGCTGTCGGCCACCACGACTCGCACCTCAGGCCTCGATCCGGAGCGCGCGTCGGACGATGTCGAGCGTGTCGTCGGTGACGACGAGTCCGTTGGCAGCCGACCACCACAGGTCCTGCTCCTCGACGAAGGAGGGGAGCCGCCGCATCGAGGCCTCGATCTCCTCCCATGTCACGCCGAGCTCTGCGGGGTCGGTGCGCATTGCGGCGAGGTCGGCGATGCGCCGCGGACGCTGCGGGTCGTTGCCCTGGATCGCACTCATGATCAGCACGCCCATCGTGACGAGTTCGCCGTGCATGATGGTTCTGCCAGTGACCTCTTCGAAGGTATAGGCGAAGAAGTGCTCGCTACCCTCCTCGAACCGCGCGTGCTGCAGCTCGTGGCAGCGCCAGCCGATGTCGCGGTGACACTCCATCAGGCGACGCACGCCCTCGTCGGTTCCCGCTGCGAGTTGCGGGGCGAGTGACTCGAGCTCGTCGAGATAGGCGAGCGACATCGCTGCGGCGTGTTCATCCCAGGCGTAGCCCTTCCCGGCCGCGGCAGCCAACGACCAGTCGTGACGTGCTGTGTGGCACGAGAGCACGTCACCGATACCGCCACGGACCAGCGCCTTGGGCGCAGCTGCCATGAGGTCGAAGTCGACGAGAACCGCATCGGGCACCGAGTCGCCCTCGTAACGCACACCGCCGGCGTCGCGCAGCGCGGTCATCCGCGTGAAGCACGCGTTCACCGACGGGAGCGAGGGCACCTGGACGAGCGGGATCGACCGGCGCCAGTGGATCCACTTCGCAGTGTCCATCGCCGATCCGCCGCCGATGCCGACGATGGCCGACACCGTCGGCATCGTCTCGACGAGGTGTTCGAGATGCTGCGGTGTGAGGTCGCCTGCGTCGATCACGAGTGCCGGTGTGTGCGGCAGCGTTGGGGCGAGCACTTCCCACGGCTCGGGATGTGCCACCGCCACATATGTGTCGACCCTCTCGAGGTGGCGAGCGAGCAACCCGCGTCCGTAGTTCGTGGTGAAGCCGCGGGCCCAGTCGCCGGTCAGCGCGATCCGATCGGTGCTCATAGTGGTTCTCCCCAGTGGTGCAGCAACGTCTCGATGCCACCGAAGGTGACGATGCGGAACTCCTCGGCCGCAGCGACGCCGTGGCGTGCCCCCGTGCGCTCCGCCGATGCGCGAACGAGTGGTTCCATCAGTGGGCGGATGTCGCCGGTGTGCAGGACCGTCTCGGCGATCGGGAGTCGCCAGCCGCCGGTGCGTGCTTGGAGCCGCAGCTGGTTGGCGTAGTTCGTCAACATCGTGCGGTGACAGCAGGCAGCCTCGATCTTCCGATCGAGCGTTGCACTGATGTCGACCACATCGGTCACGTCGACCACGCGGCGGCCGAAGTACCAGCGTTCGTAGCAGCCGTGCGGTTCGAGCCCAGCGGCGAGGTGTTCGGGATGGTGGAGGTCGAATTGGCTCGTCCAGAACGCCTCGTCGACGGCAGCTGCCACCTTGACGTGGTCCTGGTTGTCCTCGCCGTACATCGCATACGGGTCGAAGGTGACGAGCGCATAGGGCCGATGCGTCCTGATCATGCGGATGATGTGCTCGCGGAGCTCGACCTCACTGACGTCACCGAGGACATCGGTGGGGTAGCCGAGTTCGACGATCTCGGCGATACCCAACACGCGGGCAGCGTCCTCGAACTCGCTGCGGTTTGCGGCGATCGTCGTCGCCTCGTCGGTGCCGACCGAGTCCCAGCGATCGTCGGTCACCCTGACCACGACGACCCGCCACCCCTGTGTCGACCATTCGGCGACGGTGCCGCCGAGGAACAGCGCCACGTCGTCGGCGTGGGCGACGACGAGCAGGACCACTCGGCCGTTTCCCCCCGGAATGGTGCGCACGGCGCTCATCGGCGAGGAAATTAGCAGTCTCTCGATTTCGGTCAACACTCTTGACCGAATAGGTCGGCCGTCGTACGCTTCGGTCACGCCGACCGGCGTCAGCACTCACATGGTCTTTGGGGGATCACATGATCAAGAGCAGCAGGGGTTCGAAGCGGCATCGTTGGCTGTCAGTCGGCGTTGCCGTTGCGTTCGCATCCATCGCCGTCGCGTGCGGCAGCGATTCGTCGAGTGATTCGACGGATGGCGGCACGTGCGGTGCCGTTGGCGACGAGGGCGAGATCAACGTCTTCCTCATTCCGAGTCCGTCGTCGTCGGCGATCCAGTCATTCATCCCCGAGTTCGAGGAGCAGACCTGTATCAAGGTGAACTTCTCCGAAACTCCGTACGGCGAGGCACACCAGAAGCAGCTGCTCGCATACCAGCAGGGTGACGGTCAGTACGACGTGGCCCAGTTCGACAACACCTTCCTCGCGCCCTTCGGCGCAGCCGAGGCCATGGCGCCGCTCGACGACTATCTGAAGGACAGCGCCGAGTACGCCATCGACGACTTCTCGGCGGGTCAGCAGGACTACGGCAAGTACGACGGCAAGACCCTCGGTCTGACCCTGTCGACCGAGCCGATGATCCAGTGGTACCGCACCGACATCTACGAGGAGCTCGGCCTGAAGCCCGCCGAGACCTGGGACGAGTACCTGGCCAATGCCAAGGCCGTGAAGGAAGCGGGCAAGGGCGACGGCGTCCTCATGGGCTTCGGCCCGAACGTCTCGTGGTGGTTCATGACCCTCGTGTGGAGCTTCGGTGGTCAGTTGTACGACCAGGACCTCAACCCGACGGTCAATTCGGCCGAGGCTCAGGCAGCCACCGAGTATCTGCAGTCGCTGCTGCCCTACGCACCCGAAGGTGCGATCAGCGCCACGGGTGACGACGTGATGTTCAAGTTCCTCGGTCAGGACATCGGCGCCATCGTGAACTACTCGGGCTACTACGGCGTCACGCTCGACCCGGAGGCGAACAAGAACCAGGGCAAGATCGGCACGGCGCCGATGCCCAAGGGTGCCGCCGACATCACGCATCTCGCTGGCTGGAACATCGGCATCCCCGCCGACTCGAAGAACAAGGACCTCGCATGGAAGTTCCTCGAGTTCGTCCTCGGCAAGTCGAACGCCAAGGACTATCTGGCGGCGGGTGCTGCAGCGATCGGTCGCGAGTCGATCACCTCTGATGCCGATCTCGTCGCCGAGCAGCCGTACCTCGCACTGCTGAACATCCCGGCATCGAGTCGCATCGAGCGCTACCCGCAGTTGAAGGTGTGGCCCGAGATGGACGTTGCCATCACGCAGGCGCTCACGGCCATCCTCTCTGGTCAGACGAGCGTCGCCGACGGTCTCGCTCAGCTGAACGAGGAGCTCGGACCGATCCTGGCCGCAGAGAACGGCTGACCACAGCGGTCCGTCCCGGTACCGAGTCCGACGCACCATGGCCGTCACCGTCGACCAGCGCGCCCTGACAGGGGCGAGACGGGCCGTCCGGCATCGGCGACAGCGCGCCACATTGCTCACCGCACCTGCGTGGGTGATGCTGGCGACGCTGTTCGCCGTGCCGATCGGCGTCGGTGTCTACCTCTCGACGCGCAGTGACAAGATCGGCGCGTTCGTGCCGGGGGAGGGTGTCGGCCTCGACAACTTCCGTCGCGATGTCTTCGATGCCGGCTTCGTCAATGCGCTCTTCACGACGCTCATCATCACGATGATCGGCCTGGCGATCCAGCTCCCGGTCGGGGTGGGGCTCGCCGTCCTGCTCGACAGGAACCTGCGTGGCTCGAGGATCTACCGGACCGCTCTGCTGCTGCCGATGCTGCTGACGCCGGTGGCGGTTGGTCTGATGTGGCGATTCATGCTCGACACCGACCTCGGTGTCATCAACTTGCTGCTCGACTCGGTCGGGTTGTCGCGCATCGGGTGGCTCGGCGAGAAGTGGGCGGCCCGGGTCGCCATTGCGCTCGTCGACTCGTGGCAGTCGATCCCGTTCGTGATGCTGATGACCCTGGCCGCACTCGCCACGTTGCCCGAGGGTCCTCACGAGGCAGCGCGGGTCGACGGCGCCGCGTCGTGGCAGGTGTTCCGGCATGTCACGCTGCCGATGCTGAGCCCGGTGCTCTACATCACGCTGATGATTCGCGTCGTCGACAGCCTCAAGCTGTTCGACATCATCTACATCCTCACGCGGGGCGCGCCCGGTCGAGCCACAGAGACCCTCGGGTTGCTCACCTACAACACGGGCTTCAACTTTCTCGAGACCGGTCGCGCCGCAGCCCTCGGTGTCGCCGTCGCGGTGATCACCGTGCCGGTCTACGTGCTGTGGCTCAGAGCGCAGAGGTCGACCCAATGAGTCGTTCCCGTGCCAACTCGACGTGGTGGGGTCGACCACTGTCGCACGCCGTGTTGCTGCTCGCGTCGGCCGCGGCACTGTTCCCGATCTACTGGACTGTTGCGACGAGCCTGAAGAATCGTGCCGACACCTTCGCCAATCCGCCACAGTTCGTCAGCTTCGACCCGACCGGCAAGAACTACGAGCAGTTGTTCTCCAACGATGTCTTCGGACGGATCTACCTGAACACGATCGTCGTCACGCTGGTGTCGACGGCGATCTCGGTGCTGATCGGTTCGCTCGCTGCCTACGCACTCGCCAGGCATCGGCGATTCCCCGGCCGCCGGCCGTTCGAGGCCACGCTCGTGCTGGTGCGGGCGATGCCGGGGATCGTGCTGATGGTGCCGATGTACCAGATCGTCACCCGCCTCGACCTCTACGACAACCGTGCAGCGATGTCGATGATCTTCGCTGCGGTGAACCTGCCGTTCGCAGTGTGGCTGATGACCGGCTTTTTCGATCAGATCCCTGTCGAGGTCGAGGAGAGCGCACGGATCGACGGAGCCACCGGCCCGCGAGTGTTCTTCCACGTGGTGCTCCCGCTCGCTGCCCCGGGTGTGGTGGCCACCTCGATCTTCGTGGCTCTGCTGTCGTGGAACGAGTTCCTCATCCCGGTGCTCCTCGCCGGCGAGAACGCCAAGACGCTCCCGGTGTACATCAGTAGTTTCATCGCCAACAAGAAACTCGATTGGGGTCCGATGGCGGCCGCCAGTGCGTTGGCGATCATCCCCATCGCCATCTTCACGTCGATCATCCAACGTCGGCTCGTCGGCGGTCTGAGTTCGGGGGCGGTGAAGGGATGAGTCGACGCACCGACCACCTCGATCGCCCCGATCGCCACGAGCTCGTGCGGCGGGCCAATGTCGAGAAGGTCTTCCGAGCGATCGCTGAACACGCACCGGTCGAGAAGTCGATGTTGGTCGGTCTCACTGGTCTCTCCAAGCCGACGGTGCTCTCGGTCGTCGGTGCGCTCGTCGAGGAGGGTCTTGTGCGAGCGGTCGCCGACAACGGTGCGGTTCGGCGCGGTGCCGGACGTATCCCGGTGGCCTACGAACTCGACCCGCGTGCATCGCACGTCGTCGGGGTCGACCTCGGGGGCACGAAGATCGCAGTCGCGCTGGCCGACCTGTCGGGCACCCGTCTCAGCAAAGTGGAAGAACCGACCGACCAGTCGGGTGGTCCGGCGGTCGTGCAGCAGATTTCGCGCCTCGCCCGAGAGGCTGCTGCGCAGGCCGGGGTGAAGTGGTCGTTGGTCGGTGCGGTGGGTGTGGGCACACCCGGTGTCGAGAACCGAGACGGCACGATCCGCTACGCCGACAACGTGCCGGGCCTCGACGAGGTGCGGATTGCATCAGCCCTGCGTCGATCGCTCCGCACCGTCGTGCGCGGCGAGAACGACGTCAACATGGCGGCACTCGGTGAGTACGAGGAGGGGGTCGCAGCCGGATGCGCCAACTTCGTCCTCCTGGCGATCGGCACCGGGGTCGGTATGGGCGCGATGATCGACGGCCGCCTCGTTCGCGGCGCGAACGGCACGGCAGGTGAGGTTGCCTACCTGCCGATCGGCACGTCACCACACGATCCCGCGGCACTACGCCGCGGGGCCTTCGAGCTGGCCGCTGCAGGCTCAGGGGTGCAGGCACTGCTCGCGGAGCGCCTCCGGCGTCGCCACGGCCGCACATCGCTGTCGGCCCGTAGCTCCGCCCGCGACGTGTACGGCGCGGCTGCACTCGGAGATGCCGTGGCCATCGATGTCGTACGTGCGCATGCCCGTGTGGTTGCCCAGGCGGTGCTCGCCGTTGCATCGGTGATCGACCCCGAGATGGTCGTACTCGGCGGGGGTATCGGCGCAAACCCGGTTCTCATCGAACCGTTGCGCGAAGAATTGGCACTCATCGCCCCGTGGCCGATCCGTACCGAATCGTCGTCGCTCGGTGCAGCAGCCGGCGTGATCGGAGCACTGCATCAGGCCCGGCGGTCACTCCCCGAGATCGAGTCCGCACGGGTGAGCAGGCGACTGCAGGGGGTCGGAGCTCGATGAGCGAGGTCGTGATCGGTGAGCCGTTCGCCTGTACCGAGGCTCGCGCCGTCGATTGGCTCGCCGACCTCGGTGCACCGCTCGTCGTCTGTGCCAACGATCCGCCCTGGACGTCGCTGAGGCCGCACCTCGCAGGTCGAGTGGTCGCGGAGGTCGCCGCATGGAACATGGACACCGAACATCTCGCCGAGCAGGCGGAGAGCGTTCGAGCAACAGTCGACGCCGACACGCTCGGTGACAGCGTCATCGTGGGTATCGGTGGAGGGACCGGTCTCGACACGGCGAAGTATCTCGCGTGGAGTCTCGGTCGGCCGCTGGTCCAGGTGCCATCGATCACGTCGGTCGATGCGTCATTCACCGATGCCATCGGTGTGCGCGACGCAGGTCGGGTCCGCTACGTCGGCAAGATCATTCCGGTCATGGTGGTGCTCGATCTGCCGCTCATCCGGTCGGCGCCGCCACGCCTCAACCGGGCGGGGGTCGGCGACGTGCTGTCGTGCCACACCGGTCTGTTCGACTGGCATCTTGCGTCGTCGCAGGGTCACGGCCATCCGTGGAACGACGATCTCGCCGCACTCGGTCGGCGCCTGCTCGACGAACTCGAGGCGGCAGTGAGCGACATCGGTTCGGTCACCGACGACGGTGTCCGATTCCTTGCCGACGCGTACCGCCGCATCGGCGCAGCCTGTGCATGGGCGGGTCACAGCCGCTTCGAGGAGGGTTCGGAGCACTTCTGGGCGTACGCCTACGAGCACGCCACCGGTGCCCATCCTGTCCACGGTGAGATCATCAGCCTCGCGACATGCGCACTGGCCCATGTGCAGGGAAACGATCCTGACCGGGTGATGAGCATCGTCGCCGGCGCGCGAGTGCGGGCCCACCCGAGCGATCTCGGCGTCGACCGGGCCGCATTCACGGCTGCACTCATCGGCCTCGCCGACTACGCCCGGGCCAATGATCTCGACGTCGGGGTTGCGGATCTTTGCCCGATCGGCTCGGATGTGGCAGAGGCGGCATGGGAGTTCGTCTCGTCCCTGCCGAGGAGCGACGACTGATGGCTGCGATCATCTTCGACGAGGTCAGCAAGACCTTCGACGACGGCACGCTCGCCGTCGACGCACTCAGCCTCGAGATCCGCGACGGGGAGTTCCTCGTGCTCGTCGGACCGTCGGGCTGCGGCAAGACCACGTCGCTGCGGATGCTCGCCGGACTCGACGATCCGACCGCAGGACGCATTCTCATCGACGGCAATGAGGTCAACGACATCCCCAGTCGTCGACGCGATGTGGCGATGGTGTTCCAGAACTATGCGCTCTACCCACACATGAGCGTCGCCGACAACCTTGTGTTCCCACTTCGTATGCAGGGTGTCGACAAGTCGATCCGTCGTGCGCGCGCCGAAGAGGTAGCTGCGGTCCTCGGTCTGAGTGAATTGCTCGATCGCCGTCCCAAGCAGTTGTCGGGTGGTCAGCGTCAGCGAGTCGCGATGGGCCGCGCCATCGTGCGTTCGCCGAAGGCCTTCCTGATGGACGAACCGCTGTCGAACCTCGACGCCAAGCTCCGAGTGCAGATGCGTGCCGAGATCTCGCGAATCCAGCGCCGACTCGAGACGACCACGGTGTACGTCACCCATGATCAGGTCGAAGCGATGACCATGGCCGACCGGGTCGCAGTGATGCACCGTGGTGTGCTGCAGCAGCTCGCCTCTCCCGTCGAGCTGTACGACCGTCCGGTCAACCTCTTTGTCGCCGGGTTCATCGGCTCACCCCCGATGAATCTGCTGAACGCAGTCGTCGAGCGCAACGGCGATCGTCTCGCGGTGTCCTTCGGGAGTCATCGCCTCGAGCTCCCGGCTCGGCACGCGCTGGCCGACCGTGTCGGTCGATCGGTCGTTCTCGGCATTCGTCCGGAGGACATCGAAGACGTGTCATTCCGGACCGAGGCACCGGCAGGCGAGCGGATCAGAGCGGAGGTCGACCTGGTCGAGCAGCTCGGCAGCGAGATGGTGGTGCATCTACTCACCGATGCCGAGGCTGCCGTGTCGGCTCAGATCACTGAGGCCGTCGAGACCGACGATGCGCCTGCCCGAGGCACCGGGGTTCGACTCGTAGCGCGCTGCAATCCTCGCTCGCGGGTGCGACGCAGCGACACCGCCGAATTCGCCGTTGCAGTCGATCGACTGCATCTGTTCGACCCGACGTCGGGTCTCCGCCTCGACGCCTGATCTGCGGTCAGCGGTCGAGGAAGTCGGTGACGAGCGCGGCTGTCTCGTCGAACCGCTCCCAATAGAGCATGTGTCCGCTGTCGAGATCAGCGGTCTCGAGGGCAGCGCCGAACAGGTCACGAAGGCGTGCACGGACTGCGGGGGTGACGAAGGCCGCCTTCATCGCTGCGACGAGCAGCGTGGGTCGTTGCTCGACGCGCGGCGGTAGCGGTCGGCACAGTTCGCCGTAACCGGTCACCACGGCGGCGGGCTCGAACCGGTAGCGATACCGACCGTCGACCTCGACGAGGTGCTGTTCGATGTCGATGCGCACATCAGGGTGGATGTCGTCGCCGAGGCCTGCGTTCCGTGCTCGGAGCGCGTCGTCGACGGTGCCGAACCCGCCGAAGGAGATCGCAGCGCGGGCGAGCGGCAGCATGGCCTCGGGATCGGCCTCGAGCGCAGGATCGAGCAGCACGAGGCGACGCACACGCGCCGGTACGGCGGCGAGGAGGTGCATCGCAATCGTTCCGCCGTACGAGTGGGCGACGACATCGACCGTCCCGAGCTCGAGTGCGTCCATCGTGTCGATCACATCGGTGACGTGCTGCTCGATCGACCACGGCGGCAGCCACGTGGATCTCCCATGGCCGCGCAGGTCAGGTGCCACCACCCGGCGATGCGACCAGCGCTCGGTGGCGATGCGTTCGAATCGTCGGCCGTGCGCCGTCACCCCGTGCAGGGCGAGGGTGGCCGGCCCGACCGGATCGCCGTACTGCTGGACATGGAGCACCGTCACGCTGCGAGCGTACGGCGAACCGACGATGGGTGCGCCAGCCGGCTTGTTACGGTCGGGCCGTGGCCCGAGTGGTGTTCACCGCCAATCTGCAGCGGCATGTGCCGTGTCCACCCACATCGGTGGTCGCACACACGGTCGGCGAAGCACTCGCCGAGGTGTTCGCATCGGTACCGCGCCTTCGCGGGTATGTCGTCGACGAACGTGGCGCGCTGCGCAAGCACATGGCTGTGTTCGTCGACGGGGCATTGATCGAGGATCGGGTACGCCTGACCGATCCGGTCGGTCCTCACAGCGAGATCTATGTCATGCAGGCACTGTCGGGAGGTTGACCATGGATGACGTACGACTGCACATCGGCACCCGGAAGGGGATGTTCGTCGTCGCCGGGCGAGGAGCAACGGCACGCATCGTCGGCGAGCACTTCCTCGGTGACAACGTGCCACTGACATACGTCGATCGTCGTGATGGGGCCTGGTACGCGGTGCTCGATCACGGTCACTTCGGCGTCAAGCTGCACCGTTCGGACGATGAGGGCGGTTCGTGGGTGGAGGTCGCAGTGCCCGAATACCCGCCCAAGCCGGCCGGCTTCGTCGACATCGACATGTGGGGCAAGGAGCGCGACTGGGCGCTGATGGGTATCTGGTCGCTCGCCGCAGCGACCGATCGCGACGGCGCGCTGTGGTGCGGCACCAGTCCCGGCGGCCTTTTCCGCTCGGACGACCGCGGGGTGTCGTGGCGTTTGGTCGAGTCGCTGTGGAATCACGAGTGTCGGGTGCGCTGGAACGGTGGTGGACTCGATCAGCCGGCGCTCCACTCGATCTGTGTCGATCCGCGTGATCCGAAGTGTGTCGTCGTGGCCGTGTCGAGCGGCGGTGTGTGGCGCACTCGCGACCTTGGTGCGAGCTGGACGGCCCACACCGTGGGCATGGTGGCCGAGTATGTGCCGCCCGAGCAGGCCGAGCTCCCCGAGTTCCAGGATCCCCACTGCGTGGTGCAGAGCCCGACGGCACCCGAGGTGTTCTGGTGCCAGCACCACATGGGCATTTGGCGATCGGATGACGATCTCGCCTCGTGGAAGAAGCTGTTCGCCACACCCTCGTCGTTCGGATTCCCCGTCGCGGTGCATCCCGACGATCCACGAACGGCATGGTTCGTGCCAGCACACTCCGATCAGAAGCGTGCACCAATCGACGGCCGCGTCGTGGTGACACGCACACACGACGCCGGCGCGTCCTTCGAGGTCCTCACCACCGGACTTCCCCAGGTGCACGCCTACGACCTCGTGCTGCGCCATGCGCTCGACGTGTCGGACGACGGCGAGTCGCTCGCGTTCGGGTCGACGACAGGAAATCTGTGGGTCTCAGCGGATAGTGGTGACTCGTGGCACCCGGTGGCCGGACACCTTCCGCCGATCTACTCGGTGTCGTACGTCTGAAATGACACGTGCGCCGCTCGATCACTCGAGCGGCGCACGCGCCAACGTTTCGTCGATGACAGTGCCACCCACCGGACCTCGTCGAGGCCGGCCGGGCGACCTACCGATTCAGCGGTTGTAGGACTTCACCATCGCAGGGCGTGCCGAGCGCATCGCGTCGGCCTCGTCGGCGTGGTCATCGCTGTCGTGGTGACCGGCGTGGGCTGCAGCGTTGCCGTGCGACGACTCGTCCATGTCGTCCATGTCGCACACGGGAGCAACGGCCCACTCCGAGTTACCGGCGCAGCTGGCCTCGTTGACCATCAGGTACACGTAGTCGTCGTTGCCCTTCTGGTTGGCGACATACATCCAGCCCTCGCTGGCATGGTTCGCCGAGAGGTCGGTGAGCATGTCGTACAGGTTGTCGAAGTGCTCGACCTCGTCGGTGTCGTATGCGTTCGTGATGGTGTGTGCGTCGAAGTCGAGGATGAGCGCCTGGGTCCACGAGGCGTTCGGGTTGCTCGACGGCGTGGGGTTGCACGATGCGCCACCGACGAGGGCCCAGTCGCCCTTGGTGTTCTGGACGGCGCAGTAGTCGGATCCGGTCCACTGGGCGGTGGCGATGCCGGGCGCAACGATGGTGCCAGCGGCGACGAGCGCACAGCCGAGTGCGAGCGGCCGGAAGAGACGTGAGGTCATGGATGCTCCTTGAAGTGACGATGTGTGGGACAAATGTTTACACCCCAGATCAAGACAGCATCAAGCACCGCTCATGGTCGTGCAGGTTTCGACGGCAGCCGACACCTCGCGGCACCGGCGGGGGTTCAGCCCCGGCGGGCGCCGTGGAGGATCGTCATCCGGTGCAGGCGCACCAGTTCGTCCATGTCGATGGTGCCCGTGTACCCACCGGCAAGGGTCCACGCGACGGGGATGCCGTGGTGCTCTGCCCAGTCGAACACCATTCGCTCGCGAGCCTCGATCTCGCTGTCGCCGATCGCGGCGCGACCGCCGGCCGCGCCGTGGGGGTCCATGCCGGCGTTGTAGAGGACGAGATCGATGGCTGCGGGCGCATCGATCTCGCCGAGGGCACCCTCGACATCGGACGGATAGTCCGCTGCATCCGAGAGGATCAACCTCGCGTCGGGTCGGCTCGGGTAGGTGTCGAACCCGACGACCGTCACGTCGACCTGCTCGATCCCCCTGAACCCGTCGATCAGGCTCGCCGTGCCGCCACCGCCATGCGCGTCGAGGTCGAGGATGAGCACGCGCGTCGCACCGGCGATCAGCGCAGCTCGGGCGGCGACGACCAATCCGTTCACCGTGCAGTAACCGGCCCCGCGGTCGGCGCGGGCGTGGTGGAGTCCGCTCGACAACGCCCCGGCCACCCGACCGGTCGACAGCGCCTCGAGCGCGGCATCGCGCACCGCGCCGGTGGATGCACAGACTGCGCCGAGGAGACGCTCGTCCCATCCGAGACCGTTCGACGAGGCAAGGTCGTAGGGCTCTCCGGAGACGAGCGCCTCGAGGTACTCCTCGGTGTGCACGTGTGCCAGTTCGTCGATCGTCACCGGGGTCGCCGTGACGAGCTCGACACCCTCGATCGGATCACGCCGCAGTGATGCGGCGATGTTGTCTGCCTTGCGCAGGGTGTCGAAGTTGATCCCTGTGTCGTTCGATTGGGGGTGGTGGAACACCTTCATGATGCCTCCTCGTCGTAACGGAACTTGCGTCCCTTGGATGAACTGCGCATCTCCGAGTGGAGACGCTTCGAGTCGCGGTCGCTCCATCGCCCGCTGCTCAGGTTGGTCACATCGGCGATGAGCTGGGCGATGTCGGCCTCGCTCATTCCTGCTGCCTGGCACAGGGGTAGGACCGCCAGCAGCCGGGCCGCGGCGCCCGCATAGTCGCCTCGCAGCGCGGCGAGGTGTGACTCCTTGCGAGCGTTGGCCACCTTGAGGACCGTCACTGCCGTGACGACTTCGCGGTCGGGTTGCACGGCATCGGCATCGGCCTGGTCGGCCGCGCCGACCGTCACGGGAACTGTGACTGCGTGCATCGTGACGTCACCCGTCGTCGAGACCCATCTGATGGTGAGGTCTGCGACGTGGACCGCACCGATGTGCTGGGGTGCGACGAGGTGGAGCATCGCCACGACACGTCGCTGCTCATCGCCGTATGCGTCGCCGAGGTCGATGTGCAGACCTCGCTCGACGTGCACCATCGGGAATTCGTCGAGGACCAGCAGTGCGTCGACCGCGTCGGTATGACGGATCTCGACCGAGATGTTCTGGGCTACGACCGATGCGAGGCCCTTGAACTCGTCGTTGAAGACCGCGATGGTCTGGTCGGGACCGGCACACCAGTACTGGTTGCCGCCACCCGCGTCGGCCAGGGACGCCAGCATCTGCTCGTCGAACCCGTCGCCGAAGCCGATCGTCGTCGTGGTGATCGACTGTGCACGTGCGCCCGAGGTGAGTCCGCACAACGCATCACGATCAATGATCCCACGGTTCGCCTGCCCGTCGGTGAGGACGACGACCCGCCGCAGTGCCTGGGGTCGACCATGGGCACTGAGGATCTCGAGGCCCTTCAGCCAGCCGCCCGAGAGGTTCGTCGAGCCGCCCGTGCGGACGCCGCCGATGGTGCGCGCTGCGGTATCGGGATCGTGGTGTGCGAGGGGGAGGAGCAATTCGGCCTGATCGTCGAATGCCACGACGCCGAGTCGGTCGTGCGGCCCGAGGAGTCGAACCAACGAGGTGACCGCACTGAGCACGGCCCGCAGGGGATCGCCCGACATCGAACCCGACCGGTCGATCACCGCCACCACGTCGATCGGGGCACGATCGATCGCCGGTGCGGGGGGTGCGGTGAGTTCGAGCATCATGTGGACGGTCTGGTCGACCTGTACGGCCACGAGGGTCCGGTCGAGCTTGACGGTGGGGATCATCGGAGAGTTCCTTTCGGTGGGTGATCGAGATGGGTGAAGGTCGACGGAGTGCGTCGTCGACGTCAGTTCGATCCGGCCCGGATCTGACGGATGATCCGGGCCGTGTCGTGATGGTTGGCCGCCCGCCACATCGCGAGACGTGCGAAGTCGTCTGCCTGATCGGTGGGTGAGGTGCCGTTCGTGTCGTGCCACCACGCGAGGGCATCCTCGGCATAGGACACGGCCGCGATCGGCCGACTGTCGCGGATCATGCTGATCGCCTCGATCGGGTCGATCCCCCGCGACAGCAGCACTGCGAAGGCACCCGAGGGCCCCCGGTTGATGCCCATGTGGCAGTGGACGAGCACGGGCAGGTCGATGTGCTCGGGGGAGTTGGCCGCCCCGGTGACCCGGTCGAACCACTCGCCGGGCATCTGCTGGCCTGCATCGTCGACGCCGAAGTGGAAGTACTCGATCTCCGGGGCCGTTGCGGCCACGAGATCGCGGTCGTTCCACTCGATCCGGCAGTCGATGATCCGCCGGATGCCGAGGTCGTGCCACTGGAGGATGCGCTCGATCGCCCGCTCCCGGTCGGCCGGCAGATCGCCACCGGTCCACACCGTGTCGGTGAGTCGGTCGATGTTCGCGTTGTTGGTGAGTGCTGTGGTGAGGATGTCGTTGCGGTTCATGTCTCTATTGACGGACGGAATCGCATCGGCATCAGAGGGGTGGAACCCCCCAATTCCTCACGGCAGCAGGTCGAGATCGGCAGGTGTGACGGCGCCGATGAGCACCGGCAGTGTTGCGGCGAGATCACGGCGCTGTGGGTCGTGCTCGATGCCGAGGGCTCGATAGATCTGCGTCAGGTCGCGTTCGATGACGCCGGTGTTCACGTAACGGCGCGCTGCCAACTCGATGTTCGTCGGGACGCCGGCGGGTCCGCGCCCGAACTGCGGTTCGCACAGCGCGACGAGGGTCAAGAACCACGCCCGCACGCGACCGTTGGCGAACTTGGGGTCGAAGTGGGGGATCGGCGGTGCCGTTGACATGTTGGGCTTGCGCCACTTCCGGCGGATCTCCGGACCCCACGATCGGTGCCACCGGTCGGCGCCCTCGCTGCCCTCGACGAGTACGTCGAGGTACGGCGGCATACCGACGCAGTGTTCGAGGACGATCGAACACTCTCGGAACGGGATCGGAACCGGGCCGATCCGCGCGGGGATGTGCAGGCGACTCGGGGTGGCTCGGTCGCGCACGACGAAGCCGTTCATCGTGCCGGTCGCCGACACGGCGAGGCCATCGATGGTTGCGTGGATCGTGCCGTGGTGCCGGCTGATGCGCGAGTCCGTACCGAGCCATCCGACGCCGTGACCCTGACGTCCGAAGGTGAGGTCGTCACCCGGCTCGAGGATCTCGTGGTCGATCCCCCGGCGGGTCGGATTCGTCACTCGGACACGGACGTGCGCGCCGCTCGACACCCGCTCAGGCCCCGTTGGGTTGCCTGACGCGTGGTCGCCGAACACATGGTCAGTCTGTCATTGCTGGTCGATCCCGTTGGCCGGGGAGTGGGTCGATCAGGTGACCTGGGCAACACTGATCGTGAGCACGGTGGCCGGGCACGACGTGAGCATCGATGCGACCGCGTTGCGTTCGAGTTGGTCGATGGTCAGGCTCCAGCGCACCTTCACGGCGATCCAGTCGAAGAGGTACTGGCAGTGGTAGGCGGCGCGCGGTGGCATCCACTCCGACGGGTCCTTGTCGCCCTTAGCCGAGTTCACGTTGTCGGTCACTGCGATCAGGCTGCGTGGGTCGCCGAGATCGTTGGCGAAGGCTCGTCGGCGCTCGGCCGACCAGTTCCACGCCCCTGAGTCCCAGGCTTCCTTCAAGGCCACGACATGGTCGATGTCGACATCGGCGGGGAGGTACTCGGTGATCCCGTCGTAGGCCGAGAACCACGTGGTGTTGCCGAGGGTGCACGGCGGGACGACGGTCGGGGTGGTGAGCGATTCGGCGATCAGCACCTCGTAGCGCGTGTTGCAGCCGTCGCCGTCGCTGTCAATCCAGTGGGTGAACAGCGTCCGGCTGTAGCCGGTGCCGACCTCGACCGCGAGAGTGAGGCGGCCGAGCAGATCGGTCGCCGTCGCCGCCACGGTTCCCGGAGGCAGGGTCGAGGTGGTCGTCGTGCTCGACGTCGAGGTCGTGGTCGTCGTGGTCGTCGTCGCAGGCGGGCGCGGTTTGCGTGCGGCGTCGACGGCACGGTTGCCCACCAGCGACGAACCGAACAGCACTGCGAGCGCGAGCAGGACGAGGCAGATGCGACGGGGGAAGGACATGACGCTCTCATCGGCACAGTAGGGCCTCGGCATGAGCCCGAGCCCGTCAGCTCCCCCGGGGCGCCGAAGACGTGGGCGACGGGGCTCGTGTGGAGGGGGTGTCCGAGGAGTGTTACGTTGCGGCGACCGGCGCCGTGGGGGCCGCCGGAAAGGCTGGTCACCACCGAAGGAGGGGACGATGCCGATCGAATCCGACGGGCACAGTTCGGGCAATCCGCGGCTGTACGAGTTGATCGAGAACTCACCGAAGACGGGTAAGAGCCCGACGGTGTGGGCCTGGCCGCAGATCATCGACCACCTCAAGGTGGCGAGCCAGCCCGTTCAAGGTCCATGGCCACCGCATCAGGAGCGGCGCCCCGATCCCGACGCCGATTCCCTTCCGGTCGCAGTACGCGACTCGGACTCCTGAGACAGCACGAGAGGAGTCACTCATGTATCCGTCACGTTTCGACTACGAGGCACCGCGGACAGTCGCCGAGGCCATCGAGTTGCTCGGCAGGGGGAACGGCGAGGCCAAGGTGATCGCCGGTGGTCAGAGTCTCGTGCCGATGATGAAGTTGCGCTTCGCCAACCCGGCAATGCTCGTCGACATCAACAACATTCCGGGACTCGACTACATCCGCACCGACCCAGACGGCACACTGCGCATCGGTGCGCTCGTACGGCACGGCGATATGGAGCGCTCGACGCTGATCGCATCCACGCAGCCAACCTTGGCTGCCGCTGCTCCTCTTGTCGCTGACCCGATCGTGCGGAGTCGGGGTACGTTCGTCGGCTCCGTCTGCCACGCAGACCCCCAAGGGGACTGGGCGGCAACGCTCCTTGCCCTCGGCGGTGCGATTGTTGCGGAGGGCCCCTCGGGGCGTCGGACGATCCCGGTCAGCAGCTTCGTCACCGGTCCCTTCCAGAATGTGCTCGCCTATGACGAGTTGGCCATCGAGGCCGTCGTTCCGGCGCCACGTGGCGTTCGTGCGGGGGGCTATCTGAAGCTCGAACGACGTGTCGGCGACTTCGCCACGGCGAGTGTCGCAGTTGCGCTCGAGCTGTCCGGCGCGAACGTGCTCCGATGTGGCATCGCTCTCGCGGCGGTCGGAGGATCGACGATCGATGCCGCAGAGGCAACGGCCGAACTCGTCGGTGGCCCGCTCACATCTGACCGGATCGCTCGTGCCGCCGAGCGGGCTGCAGCTGCTGCGCAGCCGCGGAGCGACCATCGCGGGAGTGCCACCTACAAGCGCCACGTCGTGCACACCTTCGTCACCCGCATCCTCGAGAACATCGTCCAGTCCCACAAGGAGGCAGCCTGATGAGCAGCCTGTTCGCAGAAGTCACGCCACCGCCTGCAGGAGAGGTGCCCGTCAAGCGGGTCACCATCACTGTGAACGGTCAGCGTCGTTCAGCCGATGTCGAGCCCCGACTGTTGCTGGCACACCTGCTGCGGCAAGGGTTCCAGCTCACCGGGACACATATCGGCTGCGACACGACGAACTGCGGTGCATGCACCGTGCTGTTCGATGGGCGACCGATCAAGAGTTGCACGATGCTCGCAGTACAAGCCGACGGACACGAGGTCGAGACAGTCGAGGGCCTCGCAACGGCCAGCGAACTCCACCCGATCCAAGAGGGGTTCAAGGACGAGCATGGTCTCCAGTGCGGCTATTGCACGCCGGGAATGATGATGTCGGCCAAGGCGCTGCTGGCTGAGAATCCGAATCCCACAGAGGACGAGGTGCGGTGGGCGCTGTCCGGGAACCTGTGCCGCTGCACCGGCTACCAGAACATCGTGAAGTCGGTGTTGTGGGCGGCAGCGAAGATGCGCGGCGAGACGGCTGGCTGAGGAGGCGACGATATGACGCTCGACGAGATCAAGATCGGTGGCATGGGCGCGAGCCGGCGCCGTGTCGAAGACAACCGATTCATCCGCGGGAAGGGCAACTACGTCGACGACGTCGTGCTGCAGGGCATGTTGCACATGGAGATTCTCCGCAGTCCTCTTGCGCATGCACGCATCCGCAGCATCGACACGAGTAAGGCATGGGAGATTCCTGGCGTTCGCTTGGTCCTCACCGGCGAGACCATGGCGGCGCGCAATCTTGCGTGGATGCCGACCCTGTCGTACGACACGCAGGCCGTGCTGGCCACCGACAAGGTGCGCTTCCAGGGGCAAGAGGTCGCCTGTGTGATTGCTGATGACCCTTACATCGCCAAGGACGCATGTGAGGCGATCGTCGTCGATTACGAGCCGCTCCCCGCCATCGTCAACCCCGAGCAAGCGCTCGCGGCAGGGGCACCACTCATCCGCGACGACAAGGAGAATCAGAGCGACAACGTCGTGTTCAACTGGGAGGTCGGCGACAAGGACGGCACCGATCGAGCATTTGCTCAGGCCGATGTGGTGTCGAAGATCTCGATGCACTACCCGAGGTCACATCCATCTCCGATCGAGCCGTGTGGATCGATCGCCGACTTCGATCGCTCGACGGGCAAGTTGACCGTCTACATGACGACACAGGCTCCGCACATCATCCGTGCAGCCGTCGCGATGGTTGCCGAGCTCCCCGAGCACATGATCCGCATCATCTCGCCCGACCTCGGCGGCGGCTTCGGCAACAAGGTCCCGGTGTATCCGGGATACGTGATGTCGATCCTCGCATCGATCCTGCTCGAGCGTCCGGTGAAGTGGATCGAGGACAAGACGGGCAACCTCATCTCGACCGGTTTCGGACGCGACGTGTACCTGCACGGAGAGATGGCACTGCGCAAGGACGGCAAAATCCTCGGTGTCCGGATGTTCACCGAGTCCGATCACGGAGCGTTCTTCTCCGACGCGCAGCCGAGCAAGTTCAAGATCGGCCTGATGCACTCGGCGTTTGCCTGCTACGACATTCCCGCGGCACATCTCACCGCCCGTGGCGTCTACACCAACAAGGCCCCCGGTGGAGTCGCCTACAGGTGCTCGTTCCGTGTGACCGAGGCGATGTACTTCCAGGAGCGAATGGTGCAGGCGGCGGCCGATGATCTCGGTATCGACCAGGCCGAGTTCCGGCGTAAGAACTTCGTGCGCGATGACGACTTCCCTCATCGCACGGCGTTCGGCTTCCTCACCGACTCGGGCCAGTACGCCAAGTGCCTCGACATCGGACTCGAGGCGATCGGCTACAGCGACTTCAAGAAGAAGCAGGAAGAGGCGCGGGCTCGCGGCCGACTCCTCGGCATCGGCATCTCGACGATGACCGAGCCGCTCGGTGCCGGCAACAGTCGCGAGTACGACATCTTGGGGATCAAGATGTTCGACTCGGCGGAACTGCGCGTTCACATGACCGGCAAAGCCATCCTGCGCACCGGGGCAAAGACACAGGGACAGGGACACGAGACGACCTGGGCACAGATCGTCGCTCACGAACTCGGCATCCCCGCCGACGACGTTGTCGTCGAGGAGGGCGACACCGACACGGCACCCTTCGGCATGGGAACATACGCCTCGCGCTCGACACCCGTGGCCGGAGCGGCAGTGGCGATGGTCTCACGGAAGATCCGCGCCAAGGCACGCAAGATCGCGGCTCACCTGCTCGAGGTCTCCGAGGAGGACATCGAGTGGGAGCTCG
>JBJSXI010000075.1:0-24344 GCA_046086305.1 Ilumatobacteraceae bacterium | reverse complement strand
GCCCGGCTGTTGGCGCGGAACTGGTGCTTGGCGACCACGACCTCGTGTCCCGCCGCGCGGGCTGCCTCCTCACCGGGACCGGCGAAGGCCACCTCGGGGTGGCAGTAGATCGCCCACGGCACTCGGTCGTAGGCGATCGGTGTCGGCGACTCCCCCAGCAGGTGCTTCACGACGAGGATGGCCTCGGCGTACCCGACGTGCGCGAGTGCCGGCGTGTCGATGAGGTCGCCGATGGCGTACACACCCGGCTCACCGGTGCGACAGAACTCGTCGACGACGACGAACCCGCGCGGGTCGGTGGCGACTGCGGTGTCGGTGAGACCGAGCTGGTCGGCGAAGGGGCGCCGACCGATGCTGACGATCACGGCGTCTACCTCGAGATGTTCGCTCGCTCCGCCATCGACGGTGTAGCGGATCGTCGTCATCGGATCGCCCGATGCAGTGGTCGATGGCGCGTGTCCCTCGACGCGAGCACCGGTACGGATGTCGATGCCCTTCTTCTTGAAGCTCCGCACCACCACGTTGGCGACATCGGCGTCGAGACCGGGCAGGATCTTGGGGAGTCCCTCGAGGATCGTCACCGACGCACCGAGGTCGGCGAACGTGCTGGCGAACTCGCACCCGATCGCTCCACCACCGATGACTGCGACACGTCCCGGCACGCGGTCGAGCATGAGGACCTCGTCGCTGGTCATGACTGCCGAGCGCGGGCCGGTCGGCTCGAAGCCGGGGATGGTGCGCGGCACCGAACCCGAGGCCAGGAGCACGTGGGTCCCCGTGATCGACGAACGCGACCCGTCGGGCGCCTCGACCGTCACCGTGCGTCCGTGTCCGAGCGACCCGACCCCGGGAAGGATCGTGATCTTCTTCGACGCCATGAAGCCACCGAGGCTCTTCACGATCCCGTCGACGATGCGCTGCTTACGCTGCTGGGCGACGGCGAAGTCGATCACGGGCGCACCGGCCTGAATCCCGAAGTCACCTGCATGTGCCACGTGCCGGTGCACCGCTGCGGTCTCGAGGAAGGCCTTGGCCGGGATGCACCCGCGGTTCAGACATGTGCCGCCGACACGGTCCTTCTCGACGAGGGCGACCTTCAACCCTGCGCTCGTCGCATAGAGGGCGGCGCCGTAGCCCCCCGGGCCACCGCCGATGACGACGAGGTCGAACTGCGATTCCATCGCTCGGGACTCCGATTCTGCGTGAGGACGAGAGTCCACACCGTACCGCCGGGCGGTGTCGCCATCACAGGTGGGTCAGCGCACCCTCCACACGACCCGGTCCTCACCACGCTCGAGGACCAGCTGCCGGTCGGTCGCGGTGAACGACGAGGCGTCGAACACCAGGTCACACGTGACCACCTCGACGGTGATACCCGCGCACGTCGACTCGTCGAGCACCGCCACGACGACGTTCGGCGCACGCAGTCGGAACCCGTCGAGACCATCGGCGTCGTCGACGCCGCCCAGCCGGACGGTCACGACCGCCCGACCGCCGTCCTCCCGGTAGCCGGCGGCAACGACGACGGCATCGCCGGCCCGGGCCTCGTCGCCGAGCGCGAGCGCCGTCGCCGGCCGGCCACCCGTGATGCGCCACAGCTGCACGCCACCGGCGAGGAGGATGGCGAGGCCGCACACGACGGAGAGCAGCAGGAGGGTCCGGGTCCGCATGGCGCCGTGAGGCTACGCCGGGTACCGTGCGCTTCGTGTTCGCCCGACAGGTCACCCGGCACCGCACGCTCGCGCGGCTCGTCGGGTGCGTCGCCGTCGGGGCACTCGGTGTTGCGTGCGGTCCAGCCACGAGTAGTGCCCCCACCGACGCGCCGACCGCGACGAATGGTGCAGTTGCCGGATCGACGACGACGGCTGGCGCGACGAACCCCACCGACGCGTCGACGACCGCGCCGATCGCTGTGCCTGCGGCGCTCGAGGTTCGTGCCGCGCTCGTCGGCGGTGGTGAGATCGACCTCGCCGACTATGCGGGCCGGGCGCTCGCACTCTGGTTCTGGGCGCCCACTTGAGGCCTGTGCAACCGTGAAGCCCCCTCGGTCGAGGAGGCAAGCATCAAGTGGGCCGACCGAGCCGCATTCCTCGGGGTGGCATGGGCCGGTGACGAGGCGTCGTTCGCCGAGTTCGTCGATCGTCACGGGCTGACCTTCCCCCAGGTCAGTGATCGCGACGGAGAGGTGTTCGCCCACTTCGGCGTGCCAGGTCAGCCCGCGCTCGTCGTGGTGGGCACCGACGGTGAGGTGCAGCAGTTCTTCGGCGCCGTCGACCAGGCGCTCATCGATCAGGCGCTCATCGACGCCGGCGCGTGAGTCGAATCAGGACGGGCCGACAAGGATCCGGCGCGCCGCATCCTCGCTCTCACGCGTGACGAGCACGAGCACCTCGTCACCGACGCGCAGCACGGTGTCGGCACGGGGCACCACGACATGTTCGTCGCGGATGATCGCGACGATCGTCGAGTCCGGCGGAAGATCGAGTCCGGCAATGTCGTTGTCGGCTGCAGGTGAGCTCGTCGCCAGTGTGACCTCGGCGAGGCGCGTCTTGCCGCCCTCGAAGTTCAGCAGTCGGACGAACGAACCGACGACGACCGCCTCCTGCACGAGTCCGGTGATCAGACTCGGTGTGCTCACGGCGATGTCGACACCCCAGTGCTCGTCGAACATCCACTCGTTCTTCGGGTTGTTCACCCGAGCCAGCACCCGCGGCACCGCGAACTCCTGCTTGGCGAGCAGCGACACGACGAGATTGTCCTCGTCGTCGCCCGTCACGGCGGCGAGGACCTCGGCCTTCTGCACCCCGGCGCGCTCGAGCGACCCGATGTCGCACGCATCACCGAGCACCCATGCAACACCGTCGATGTCGTTGCGGTGCTGCTCGACCACCTTTGGATCGTTGTCGAGCACGGTGACGACGTGCTGCGACCGCACCAGTTGTTCGGCGATGTAGCGCCCGACGCTGCCGCCACCGGCGATGAGGACCTTCATCGCTCCCCCAGGAGTTGTTCGAGCCGCGACACGGTGGCCGCTGGCACCCCGAGGTAGGCGATGTCGCCCACCTCGATCGTCACCGTCGCATCGGGCACCATCGCCGCACCCTGTCGGCACAGCGCCATCACCCTGATGCCGCGGCCCTCGAGATCGGCGACCGGCCGTCCCGCCCACGCCTCATCGAGGTGCTGCTCGACGAGGGCCACCTGTCCGCTCGGATCCGTCCACTCGACCTGCGACGTGCCCGGCAGCAGTCGGCGCAGCACGCGCTCGATGGTCCACAGGGCGGGCGCCACGGTCGGAATGCCGAGCTTCTGGTAGACGTGGGCACGGTTGGGGTCGTAGATGCGGGCGACGACGTGCTCGACGCCGAAGTTCTCACGAGCGACGCGAGCGATCAGGATGTTCGAGTTGTCGCCGTTGGTGACCGCTGCGACCGCGCCTGCCCGTTCGACACCGGCCCGGATGAGGAGCTCGCGGTCGAACCCGACACCCACATGGGTCTCCCCGGGAAAGTCGTCGCCGAGGCGACGGAACGACTCGGCCTGACGATCCACCACGGCGACCGTGTGACCGGAGGCGACCAACGAGCGGGCGAGTCCCGAGCCGACCCGACCGCATCCGACGATGACGACATGCACCGGGGGGACTGTAACGGGTACGTGCCGATCTGGGCACGGAACGACATGTCGGCCCGATCGGTCGTACCGTGGGGACATGCGGATCATCGTCTCGGGTGCTACAGGTCTCATCGGCACTGCGTTGCAGGTACGCCTGCAGGCCACCGGCCACGAGGTCGTGCGCCTCGTACGGCGCGACCCGGCACCGGGCGACATCCTCTGGAACCCGGCGGCCGGCGAACTCTCCCCCGGTGCACTTGCTGGCGCCGACGCCGTCGTGCACCTCGCAGGTGCAGGCATCGGCGACCGTCGCTGGACGACCGCCTATCGACGCGAGATCCTCGACAGCCGTGTCCGATCGACGGCGCTGCTCGCCGAGGCGATCGCCTCGACGAGCGACGGCCCGCGGGTGATGCTGAGCGGCAGTGCGATCGGGTACTACGGCGCCACCGGCGACGAGCTGCTCGATGAGTCGTCGGCCCAGGGATCGGGTTTCCTCGCCGATGTGTGCCGCCAGTGGGAGGCGGCCGCCGCGCCTGCGTCGGCGCGCGCCCGGGTCGCCTTCCTACGCACCGGCATCGTGCTGTCACCCGAGGGTGGCGCGCTGCGCAAGTTGCTCCCGCTGTTCCGTCTCGGCGCCGGCGGTCGATTCGGGAACGGCCGACAGTGGCAGAGTTGGATCTCGATCCACGACGAGGTCGGCGCGATCGTGCATCTCCTGACCGCCGACCGCGACGGTCCGGTCAACCTCACTGCGCCCGACCCGGTGACGAACGCCGAGTTCACCCGGGTGCTCGCCAAGGTCGTGCGTCGTCCCGCGTTGCTCCCCGTGCCGCGGATCGGACCGGCGCTGCTCCTCGGGGGTGACCTCGCCGACGCGCTCCTCTACACCGGCCAGCGGGTCGTGCCGCGGGTCCTCGAGCAGTCGGGGTATCGGTTCGAGCACCCGACGCTCGAGGGTGCGCTGCGGTCGCTGCTCAACCGCTGACAACGGGTCGGGCGGTCACGACGCCGGCCCAGCGGGCGACCTCGGCGTCGAGGTCGAGTGGCCACGTGCCCACCCGCTCGGGCCACTGATCCTCGGGGACCGCCCACATCACCTCGAACTCGATCCCGTCGGGATCGCGGGCATACACACTCACACTGACACCGTGGTGGCTCTCGCCGACGAGTGCCCCGGCCTCGAGCAGCCGAGTGCGCACACTGGCCAACTCGTCGATCGTGGCGACCTGCCAGGCGAGGTGATAGAGACCGACGCGGTGGCGCGGCAGGTCGTCGTCCGGTCCGATCTCGAACAGTCCGAGGTCGTGATCGTTGACGCTCGCCGGAGCGCGGAGGAAGAACGCACGGTCACCGAGTGACGCCCGAACGGTGAACCCGAGCACATCGGTGTAGAAGGCTGCTGACCGTCGTGCATTGCGCACGTAGAGCACGGCGTGGTTGAGTCCGAGAATTCCCATGGGTTCCTCCTCCGCAGCGGCTCGTCAGGCCTTGAGCGCTTCGACCTCGAGTGTGATCTTGACCTTCTCGCCGACCAGGACGCCACCCGCCTCGAGCGCGACGTTCCATTCGAGGCCCCAATCCTTGCGGTTGATCTCGGCCTCGGCCGTGAACCCCGCCTTGGTGTTGCCCCACGGATCGGTCGCCACACCGTCGAACTCGAGCTCGAAGTCGACCTTCTTGGTGACTCCCTTGATCGTCAGCTCGGCGTGGAGGACGTAGTCGTCTCCATCGACATCGATGCCGGTGCTCACGAGGCGCATCTCGGGGAACGCCTCCACGTCGAAGAAGTCGGCGCTGCGCAGGTGCGCGTCGCGACCGTCGTCGTGGGTGCTCACCGACGCCGTCGCGACGATCGCCTCGACGCGCGACTGCAGTGGGTCGTCACCGATGGTGACCGTGCCGGAGAACTCGGTGAACCGGCCGCGAACCTTGGCGACCATCAGGTGGCGGACGGAGAACGAGATGTTCGAGTGTGAGGCATCGACGTTCCAGACGCCGGGGGTGAGTGTGGACAGATTCGACATGACATTCCTCGATGGGTGATCGGCCCGGGCTTCCCGGGGGCTGCGGCGCAGTGCAAGCACTCTACCTCGCAATAGTTGTGTCCACAACTATTTGGTCCCACAACATCCCGCTAGGCTCGCCGCCATGGCCGACGACCACCGCTGGCTCACCCCCGACGAGCAGGCGTCGTGGCGCGCGTTCGTGAGCTCCGTCCAGGACGTCATGGCCCATCTCGACGCCGATCTGGCTCACCATGGCCTTGCCACAGGCGACTACGGCGTCCTCGTCAGGCTGAGTGAGGCACCCGACGAACAGATGCGGATGTGCGACCTCGCCGCGGAACTGCGGCTCTCCCCGAGCGGTCTCACCCGTCGCCTCGACGGCCTGGTGCGCAACGGATGGGTCGAGCGCACCGCCTGCACCTCCGACCGGCGCGTCTCGTACGCCCACCTCACCGCCGCCGGCCGCGAGAAGTTGCGCGCCGCGGCTCCCGACCACGTCGCGAGCGTTCGTCGCCACCTGCTCGAACCACTCGGTCCGCGCGGTGTGATCCAGCTCGGCACCCTGTTCGGTTGTGTGCGCGCACACCACGACCGCGTCGACGAGACCGTGGGCTGATGATCCCGCTCCCCCGCGGGTTTCGTGCCCATGTGACGAACATCGGGATCAAGGACACCTCTGACGACTTCACCATCGTCGCCGCAGACCACGCGTGCGCCGCCGCAGGCGTCTTCACACGCAGTTCGTTCGCCGGACCGAGCGTCGTCGTCAGCCGTCGCCACCTCGTCGACGGGCATGCCCGAGCCGTGGTCGTCGTGTCGAAGAACGCGAACGTTGCCACGGGCGACGTCGGGCTCGCCCACGCCGAGGAACTCGCAGCTGGCGTCGCCGCGGCGCTCGGCTGTGCCGCCGATGAGGTCCTCGTCGCCTCGACCGGCGTCATCGGACGCCCCTATCCGATCGAGCGGATCCGCGCCGGACTCGCGGCGATCCCCACACCTCTCCCCGGTGACGATGCACTCTCGATCGCTCGCGGCATCATGACGACCGACACCGTGCCCAAGACAGCAGAGGCGGCCGCCGGTGCAGCGAGGGTCGTCGGAGTCGCAAAGGGTGTCGGAATGATCGAACCCGACATGGCCACGATGATCGCCGTCGTGCTCACCGACGCCGACATCGATCCGCCCATCCTCGATGCCGTGTTCCGGCGCGTCGTCGATCGCACGTTCAACTGTGTGTCGATCGACACCGACACCTCCACGAGCGACACGGCCGTCATCCTCGCGAGCGGTGTAGCCGGTGCCGTCGACGCAGCAGCGTTCGAGCGCGCGCTGTCCGAGGTATGCGGCTCACTCGCTCGACAGATCGCCCGAGATGGCGAGGGAGCCACCAAGCTGCTCGAAGTGGTGGTCGACGGCGCGCGCGATACCTCGCAGGCGCGTCGTGTCGCCAAGGCGATCGTGAACTCACCGCTCGTCAAGACCGCCGTCCACGGCGCCGATCCGAACTGGGGCCGCGTCGCCATGGCGATCGGCAAGAGCACCACCACCGACGAGATCGATCAGTCAACCGTCGTCATCAGATTCGGTGACCAGGAGGTCTACCCCGTATCGGTCGATGCCGAGGGGTTGGACCGCCTTGCGTCGTACATGTCAGGCAGTGAGGTACAGATCCAGGTCGATCTGTCGACCGGCGGTGCCGCCTCCGCCACCGTCTGGGGATGCGACCTCTCCGACGGCTATGTGCGGATCAACGCCGACTACACGACCTGATCATCCCGACGCGAGCTCGGTGTTCGAATGTCACTTGGGTGGCATCCGGATGCCACCGTCGACACGGATCGTCTCGGCGTTGAGATAGCTGTTGGTGATGCACTCCACGACGACAGACGCAAGTTCCTCAGCAGTGCCGAGCCGCTGCGGGAACAGCACGCCTTTCTGGAGGTTCGCCTTGAACGCCTCGCTCGCGTCACCCTGACCGTAGATCGGAGTGTCGATCAGCCCGGGGGCGACGGTGTTCACCCGAACGCCCACGGCAGCCAGATCGCGTGCCACGGGCAGGGTCATGCCCACCACGCCGCCCTTCGACGCCGAGTACGACGCCTGGCCGATCTGACCGTCGAAGGCCGCTACCGAGGCGATGTTGACGATCGCACCGCGCTCACCGAACTCGAGTGGTTCAGTCGTGCTCATCGCCGTTGCGGCGATGCGGATGCAGTCGAAGGTCCCGACCAGGTTGATGGCGATGACACGCTTGAACGCGTCGAGGTTCGCCGCTGACTCGTACGAGCCGTCCTTACCGACTGTCCGCTGCGCCCAGCCGATACCAGCCGAGTTGACCAGCACGCGGAGTGGTCCCATGCTGCGCGCCATCTCGACCGCGTTGACGATGTCGTCGGTGCTGGTGACGTCGACCCTGCAGAATGCCCCACCGATCTCGTCGGCGAGTGCCCTGCCCTTCTCCTCCTGCAAGTCGGCGACGACGACCTTGGCCCCTCGGGCGGCGAGCTGACGGGCCGAGGCGGCGCCGATGCCAGATGCCCCACCGGTGACGATTGCGCTTGCTCCTGTGATGTCCATGGCAACGACGTTACGCGGTGCGCCGGACGCCTGCGCAAGTGGGCACCCGTTGCCTCACCGGCGAAGTGACGCCTCGACGGCCATCCGATCGACGAGCTCGTTCATCGGATCCCCGTTGTGCGCCTTCACCCAACGGAACTCCGGCTGATGCTCCTCGACGAGGGCGATGATCGGCTGCCACAGATCGACATTGGCCACCGGCTCACGTTTCGAGTTCCGCCACCCATTGGCCCGCCACCGCACCCACCATCCGTCCCGGAAGCAGTGCACGACGTATGTGCTGTCGCTCACGACCACGAGCGGACCGCCGAGCTCGCGCAGGGCCTCGAGCACGGCGCGCAACTCCATCCGCTGGTTCGTCGTCGACGGCTCGCTGCCCGATGCACACGGCAAGCCCGATGGGGCCACGGCCCACGCCCACCCGCCCGGTCCGGGGTTGCCCGAGCACGCACCATCGGTGTACACGACACGCGTCTCGGGCATCGGATGATCGTACGGTGAGGGCGACCGAAGGCCGCGGACCGATGGCAGACTGCCGGACATGATCTTCGACGGGTACGTGAATCAACTTCCCGACACCGATCCGGGCGAGACCGAGGAGTGGCTCGACAGCCTCGATGCCGTCGTCGAGACCCACGGCAAGACACGTGCCCGCTATCTCTTGTCGAGGCTGCTCGAGCGGGCGCGCGAGTCGCAGGTCAGCTTCCCCGCCACGGTGAGCACTCCGTACGTGAACACCATCCCGCGCGAGTCCGAGCCGTGGTTCCCCGGCGACGAGCACATCGAACGTCGAATCCGGCGGTACATCCGCTGGAACGCAGCAATGATGGTCGTGAGGGCGAACAAGCACGCCGACGGCATCGGCGGGCATCTCAGCACGTTCGCCAGTTCGGCGAGTCTGTACGAGCTGGGCTTCAACCACTTCTTCCGCGGTAAGGACGACGGAAACGCCGGCGACCACGTCTACATCCAGGGCCATGCTGCCCCGGGCATCTACGCCCGCGCATTCCTCGAGGGACGACTTGCCCCCGCCGACCTCGAGCACTTCCGGCGCGAGATCGGCCGGGACGGCCAGGGCCTGTCGAGTTATCCGCATCCCCGGCTGATGCCCGAGTTCTGGGAGTTCCCCACCGTGTCGATGGGTCTCGGTCCCCTGACCGCGCTATATCACGCGCGCTTCAACCGGTACCTCATGAATCGTCAACTCGACGACACCAGCCAGAGCCGCGTGTGGGCCTTCCTCGGCGACGGCGAGTGCGACGAGCCAGAGACCCTCGGCGCGCTCTCACTCGCCAGCCGCGAGCGCCTCGACAACCTCATCTTCGTCGTCAACTGCAATCTCCAGCGTCTCGACGGACCCGTCCGCGGGAACGGCAAGATCATCCAAGAACTCGAGGCCGTGTTCCGTGGCGCAGGCTGGAACGTCGTCAAGGTCATCTGGGGCTCGCGCTGGGACGAACTCCTCGCCAAGGACAAAGACGGCGTTCTGCTGAACAAGATGAACACCACGGTCGATGGCGAGTTCCAGCGGTATGCCGTCGAGGATGGTTCGTACATCCGCGACAACTTCTTCGGACCCGATCCCCGATTGCGCGAGATGGTCGCTCACCTCAGCGATCACGACATCCAGACGCTGCCCCGCGGTGGGCACGACTATCGGAAGCTCCACGCCGCGTACAAGGCCGCCGTCGAGAATCTGGGGTCCGGTCGCCCCACGGCGATTCTTTGCAAGACCGTCAAGGGGTGGACCCTCGGACCAGATATCGAGGCGCGCAACGCCACGCACCAGATCAAGAAGATGACCAAGGAGCAGCTGATGTCGCTGCGCGACCGGCTCAACCTCCACGACGACATCCCCGATTCAGCCTTCGACGACGGTGCGCTGCCCTACTTCCGCCCCGCGGAGGACTCGATCGAGTACCAGTACATGATGGAGCGGCGCCGGGCCCTCGGCGGCTCGATCCCCAAGCGCGTCGTGCGTCAGCGGCGAGTGATGAGTCTTCCCGAGTCGAGTTCGTTCGCCGAGTTGCTCGAGGGCTCGGGTGATCAGGCCGTCAGCACCACGATGGGCTTCACCCGTCTGCTGCGCAATCTGGCACGCGATCCCAACATCGGCCCGCTCGTCGTCCCCATCATCCCTGACGAAGGTCGCACCTTCGGCATGGACTCACTGTTCCCGGCGCTCAAGATCTATGCCGCTCAGGGTCAGCAGTACGAGCCCGTCGACCACGGCCTTCTTCTCAGCTACAGCGAGTCGTCGAGCGGTCAGATCCTCGAGGAGGGCATCACAGAGGCCGGGTCGATGGCGAGCTTCATTGCGTCGGGTACGTCGTACGCAACTCGCGGTGTCCCGACGATTCCCTTCTACACCTTCTACTCGATGTTCGGATTCCAGCGTGTCGGCGATCTGATCTGGCAGGCAGCGGACTCGCGTGCCCGTGGGTTCCTGATGGGCGCTACGGCCGGCCGCACGACGCTGCTCGGCGAAGGCCTCCAACACCAGGACGGGCACTCACTCGTTCTTGCCAGCACCGTTCCACCGTGTCAGGCGTACGACCCCGCTTTCGCCTTCGAGGTGGCGACGATCATCGAGGCTGGCATCCGACGCATGTACGGACCAGATTCGACCGACCGGGACGTCTTCTACTACCTGACGCTCTACAACGAGAACTACCCGATGCCGGCGATGCCGGCACACGTGTCGGCCGACGACGTCGTTCGTGGGTTGTACCGCTGGGAGTCGACACGCGACGGGTCGGCACCTCGGGCGACGATCCTGTTCAGCGGATCTGCGCAGGTGGCAGCGCGGGAAGCCGCACGCGAACTCGCCGAGCTGCATCATGTGCATGTCGACCTGTGGTCGGCCACGTCGTACAAGCTGCTGCGCGAAGAAGCGCTCGCCGTCGAGCGCCGCAATCGCCTTCGGCCGGGCCAGGCACCCGAGACGCCGCTCGTCGGCCGCCTGTTGGGCGAGTCGCCAGCCCCCGTCGTCGCCGTGAGCGACTTCATGAAGATCGTTCCCGAGCAGATCGCCCGATTCGTCAGGCGCCCGTTCATCCCACTCGGGACCGACGGGATGGGTCGGAGCGATACTCGTGAAGCCCTCCGCAGGTTCTTCGAGGTCGACTCGGGCCATGTCGTGGTCGCCGTCCTGTCGGCACTGACTGCGGCCGGCCAGGTCGGCGTGGATGAGGTCGAGGCGGCCATGACCCGACACGGGATCGATCCCGCCGCAACCGACCCCTATCTGCTGTAGCCGTCGGCGAGAGCCACGGCCGGTGCGCCAGAGGCGCACGCGATAGCGTCCTCACCCGATGTCACTGCAGACCGGCGCGACGGCCGAACTCCGCACGATCGCTGCGCACCGCTCGGTCCGTGAGCACCTCGTCGACATCTGGAGATACCGAGAACTCGTCGTCAGTCTGGTCGGCAAGGAACTCAAGGTCCGTTACAAGAACTCGGTCCTCGGATTCCTCTGGTCGATGGTCCAGCCGGTCTTCCTGCTCCTCGTCTACTCGATGGTCTTCAGCATTCTCGGCGCCGGATTCGAGGACTTCGCGATCTGGCTGCTCTGCGGGCTGATCGCCTGGACGATGACCTCGACGGCGATGAGCACTTCAGCGCAGTCGATCACGAGCAACGGCTACCTCGTCTCCAAGGTTGCCTTCCCTCGTGTGGTCCTGCCGATCTCGACCCTGGGCAGCGCGCTCGTTCACTTCCTGCTCCAGCTGGCGACGCTCGCCGTGATCCTCCTGGTGGTTCGACACCCTGTTGCCTGGGGTCACGTCTGGCTCGTACCAATTGCCCTAGTGACAACAGTCATCGTGTGCGCAGGTCTCGGGATCATGCTGAGTGCGCTCAACGTCTACGCCCGCGACACTCAACATCTGCTCGACATGCTGCTCATCGCGTGGTTCTGGTTGACACCGGTCCTCTACCAGTACGAGCGAGCATCCCAGTGGTTCACCAGTCACGGCTTTCCTGCATGGCTTCCACTCGTGAATCCGATGACCTCGGTGGTGATCGCGCTCCAACGCTCCATCTATGGCTCGACCTCTGCGGGGTCCACCGCACTCCTTCCGGATCTGAGCGCCTGGTGGTACGCGCGGAACCTGCTCATCGTCGCAGCGGTCGCTTCCCTGCTCACGATCGTCGCACTGCGCGTCTTCGATCGCGCCGAGGGCAACTTCGCCGAGGTGCTGTGATGCCCGAAGCCATCCGAGTCGAAGGAGTGTCGAAGGTCTTCCGGATGCAGGCAGATGCGGTCAGCTCGTTGAAGGAGCGGGTGATCAGGCTCGGACGATCGACCAGCCACGACTTCGTCGCTCTCGAACGACTCGACCTCGTCGTCCCGACCGGAGAGACCCTCGGCGTGATGGGGCACAACGGCTCGGGAAAGTCGACCCTCCTCAAGTGCATGGCCGGCATCCTCACCCCAACGACAGGACGCGTGAGGGCTCGCGGTCGAATCGCCTCGTTGCTCGAACTCGGCGCGGGATTCCACCCTGAACTGACCGGCCGGGAGAACGTCTTCATCAATGCCGCATTCCTCGGCATCCGCCGCCGTGAGATCGAGCGTCGCTTCGACGACATCGTCGAGTTCGCCGAACTCGAACGATTCATCGACGAGCCCGTGAAGCACTACTCGAGCGGCATGTATGTGCGGCTCGGCTTTGCCGTCGCCGTGAATCTCGACCCCGAGATCCTCCTCGTCGACGAGGTACTCGCAGTCGGTGACGAGTTGTTCCAACGCAAGTGCCTCGACCGTGTTCGCGAATTCCAGCGGGAGGGCCGCACGATCATCGTGGTCACCCATGCGGCCGACATGGTTCGACAAGTCTGCCAGCGAGCGATCGTCCTCGACCACGGCAGAGTCGTCGCGGATGCCCGACCCGCTGATGCCATTCGCGTGTTCCGCGAGCATCTCCACGGAGAACTCAACGAGACACACCTTCCCCTCGAGACCGACGACTCGCTTCGGATCACCAGCGTGTCGATCAAGGGGCCGGCCGGCATTCCCCGGGTCGCTGCCGGCGACTCATTGAGCATCGATGTTGACTACGAGGGTCGACAACCGCTCGAACGGGCGATGCTGACCATCGAGATCGCGTCCAATGATGGGACGGTCGTCTATGCCACCGAACTTCCCGACGACGCGTCTGTTGCGGTACCCCTTCCCGCCGCTGGCCGTCTCGGTGTTCTCATCTCGGCGCTGCCGCTCCTCGACGGCGATTACACCGTGTCCCTGAGCCTCACCGATCGCAATCGCGCTGACGTGATCGCGTGGAGGGACGGTCGCGACCAGTTCACCGTGACACCTGGCGCAGGGCACCGCGCTCGTGGTCTCGTCGCGCTCGGTGCTCGTATTGTCTCCCCGTGATGCCGCCGCCCACTCCACGCCGCAAGTTGGTCATTCAGATCCCCTGTCTCGACGAGGAATCGACCCTTCCGGGGACATTGGCCGATCTCCCACGTCGCGTCGACGGCTTCGACACCGTCGAGTGGCTGGTGATCGATGACGGGAGCACCGACCGAACTGCCGAGGTGGCACACGAGCTCGGTGTCGACCATGTCGTGCGGCACCGGCGCAATCGGGGGCTTGCTGCTGCATTCCTCACCGGCCTCGATGCTGCGCTGAAGGCCGGTGCCGACGTGATCGTCAACACCGACGCGGACAACCAGTACTGCGGCCACTGCATCGAAAGGATCACCGCACCCGTCGTAGCCGGTATGTCTGACATCGTCGTCGGTGAACGACCGATCGAGACGATTCCCGAGTTCTCGGGGATGAAGAAACGACTTCAGCGACTCGGGAGTTGGGTCGTTCGGAAGTTCTCGGGCACTGACATCCTCGATGCCGCGAGTGGATTCAGGGCATTCAGTCGAGAGGCAGCGCTCCGGCTCCAGGTCCACGGTCGATACACCTACACCCTCGAGACGCTCATCCAGGCTGGCGCTGAAGGATTGTCGGTCACCTCTGTTCCCATCGAGGTGAACCCGCAGACACGGCCATCGCGCCTCGTGAAGAGTTCGGCTGCATATGTGCGCCGATCAGCTCAGACGATCGTGCGTAGCTACGCGATCTATCGACCGTTCAGGTTCTTCTCCACGCTCGCAGCGGTTCCGGCGCTCATGGGCGTTGCGCTCCTCGGACGTTGGCTCGTCCTGTTCCTCCTCGCGGACGAGTACTCCTCGCGGGTCCCGAGCCTCATCGCGGCGACCGGGCTCATCCTGCTCAGCGGGCAGATCATGATGGTGGCGTTCCTTGCCGACCTCATGGCTGCCTCCCGCCGAATTCTCACCGACCAACGAGTCGCGACTCGTCGACTCTCCCTTCGAGCGACGGACAAGGGCGACCAGTAGGGGCCGTCAGCGGGGACGGGCGCGAACCACCACCCACGGCAGCGGTGTCGCCACCTGCTCCACTTCGAGGGCCGAGCCGACGAATCGTGTGAAGGACTTCGCTGACCAATGGTTCACGTGGCCAGGCGTGTTTCCGAGCGATCCGATGTACCGGCCGCGGAGCATGTTCCCGATCCGCCAGATCGGCTCACGCGGCACGGACAGCACGACCGTGCCCGATGCGACCCGACTGATCTCTCGAAGTGCCCGATCGGGCTCACTCACGTGCTCCAAGACCTCGATCGCGAGAACGAGATCGAACGACCGATCCGGGAAGCGGAGATTCGTGACATCTCCCACCTCGGCCGGGATATCGTCCCGTTCCCAGAGATGCGCGAGCTGTTCGTCTGGCAGATCGATCCCGACGGCCGCCGCCGAGGAATAGCGAGCCATCAGGCGCCTGAGGATGTGTCCCTCGCCGACACCCACCTCAAGGATCGATGCAGGTGATCCATCAGTCGTCGTGAAGTCGTCGATCGACCGGAGGAACGACTCCATCATGCGACGCTCGAGCGGATTACCCGTTGCGTACTTGTCGAAGTGATTGCCTGCCGGCCCAGCTGTACTCGTCATCCCATCCTCCGTGTGTCATTGCTTCCTGCAGCATCCACAGCCGACGCCACGAGACTGCGCACGTGATCAGCAAAGTGCGCCTCGTCGAACCCGTGGGCTCTTTCGCGTGCTCCAGCCGAGAGGCGCAGACGTAGGTCATCGTCGCTGATCAGTCTCCTCGTCATGGCCACGAGGTCGTCGATCGTCGAGAAATGAAAGCCCGACACACCAGGGACCACGACATCAGCCGGACCGGCCGCACCGAAGACGACCGGCACCGCGCCGGCTGACATGGCCTCGATCGGCGCGATACCGAAGTGCTCGGCCTGCTCGGGATGTCGTTGGAGGTTCGTCCCGAGTCCGGTGGCGTGCCAGAAGATCGAGGCCGTACCGAGAAATCGGTCGACAACGTCGCGGTCGGCGTTCAGCAACACCTCTCCGGGTAGCCCTCGCAGCGCACGTCGAACCTGCATCGCATAGTCACGATCCTCAGGATTGCAGCCACCAATGAGGACAAACCTCCAATCGACGATGCCAGAGTCGACGAGACGTCGAAAGGCCTCGACGAGCTCGAGTTGACGCTTCGAGTGACCGCGCTCAGGTGAGAAGAAGCGGCCGAGAGCAAGAATGAGGCGCTCCTTCGGTCGAGCTTCGTGCATGGCGACCGGTGGAGTGACGACCTCATCGCAGCGTCCCCACCGGGCCTTCGTCCACTGGCTTGTGTATTCACTGTTGGCAATCACACGGTCGTACGACGCGAGGAATCCGAGTCGCCTCACCCGTGTCAGGCGCTGCTGCAGCGCTGCGGGTGACACACACACGACATCTCCGTCCACGACGAGTCTCATCAAGGTCAGTTCCAGCTGCTGCGCAGGGTCGTCGGACAGTGGCTCCATGACCACGCCCCCGAGTCCGGCCTCCAGACTGAGCTCGATCGATGTCCGGCCCAACAGCTCGAAATCGATGGCCCTGCCACCAGAGCCGGGCTCGACGATCCGGACCCTGGATTGCGTTGCCGAGTGCACGTCGATCGTGAGGGCGCGAGCGTGCTCGGGAACCTGAAAAGTCACTGCACCAGCGAGACGGGTCCGGCCGCGCTCTCGTTCGACGCGACCGAGAATGCGAACCCCCTTGTCGCTCGGGATACCGAATCGATCGACAAGTCGCTGCCGGCGTCGCCGATCCGGCTCATCAGGGAACATGACGGAGTAGATGCCGACCGGAGCGGCGCTCGCTGCCGTACTTCGGTACGAGTGGTTGATGAAGAGGTCGTAGTCAGCCGATGCCACCGTTGCGGAGTCGGGATCACGTCCACAGCGACGGAACGTCACGCCCTCGAGCCGCACACCGAGTCGATCGCGAACCTCGTCAAGGTCGATGAGATCCGGTCCGACCATCTCGACGACGTGGTCAACCGTCAGCGCGTCGACGATGCCACAGGCATGACGCTCGCCGCCGCCGAGCGTTCTCCATGCAGCATTGTGGACCCCAACTCTCACTTGGTAACCATCCAACGCTGCATCTCGGCCCGCGACACCACACGCGAGGTGTTGATAGACCGCCGACTCCGGAGCGCCGTGGGGAGCGCACTGAGTAGTCGACCGAGATTCCGCAGGCGAGACGTCACAACGGACTTCGATGGTGGACGACCCCGACGCAGGCTGGCGAGAGTGTGGCGACCGAGCTGGGCAAGGGCACCGATCAGTGCACCCAACACGGCCCGCAGCGCAACTCCCAGTGGCGCATTCTTGACGAGGGTGAGCCGCCGATTTCGATCGACCCAGAACACGAAGAAATCGCTACCTTCCCGGCTCGACAAGGCATGCTCGTGGAGCACGATCGACCGGGGGTCGTACCAATATGTCCATCCCCGTGCTCGACCGCGGCAGGACAGGTCGAAGTCCTCGTAGTAGAGGAAGTAACTCGGGTCGAAAATGCCGACATCGCGCAGGTAGTCGGTCGACAGGAGCACGGCACCACCACACCACGAGAACACCTCGCAGGGCTCGTCGAACTGTCCGACATCGGGTTCGAGAAACCCACGGTCTCCACCGAACCACTCTGTGTAGAGGCCACCCCCTGCGCTGTTGATGATCCGCCGCGGACTGTGCCCATCGAGCCGAACCGTGTGTCGGCCGGCCGGCACGTGCATCCGCTGGTCACCGAGGTCGAGCGTTGCTCCCTCGGGCGATGTCACGTCCAGCTCGACCTCGAGGCCGTCTGCCTCGGGACAAACTGTGATCGGCCACCAGACCGACGCGATCGACCGCTTCGTCCAGTGCGGCTCCCCGACACCCTGATCCAGTTCCCACGGCGCCCAGAAGCGCTCGTCGAATCGAGCCGTGGGCATCATGTCGGCCTCGCCGGCCCGGGCCGCCACGATCCTCACCCCCACCTTCTTGCCACCGACTTCCCCGTGTACCGGTGACTCGATGAGCAGGACGCGGGCCCACAGATTGAGGAGCAACTTGGGGCAGGCTGCGCCGGCCCCACGCGTGCGACACGTATCGATGAGCGGGGCGAGCCACCCGGGCTCCACAACGGCATCGTTGTTGATGAGCGCCACGAAATCGACCCCGTCGAGGTCTCGCATCGCCAGGTTGCAGCCCCGAGCAAATCCCTCGTTCGTGTCGGACTCGATCAGCCGAACCCGGGGATAAGCCTCGCGGATCTTCCACGCAATGCCGTCGATCGACGCATTGTCGACAACGACGATCTCGAGTCGGTCAACTGGGTGCTCTGTGGCAAGGAGGGCGTCGAGACATCGCAGTGTCACTGGGCCACCGTCGTAGTTGACGACGACCACACGCACGAACGGGGCGCGAGTCCCCGAGGGAGCGTCCGACGATGTCACCGCATCGACTCGCGGACGTCGGCGATCATCGACCGAAGACCATCCTCGAGCTCGATGGTCGGCGACCAGTTGAGCAGTCGTCGGGCAAGGTCGATGTCGGGTCGGCGGCGGCTCGGATCGCCACGCCGTTCCGGAGGGAGTGGTGCGCACACCACCTCGCTCGTCGAGGCGACGGCGCGAACAACCGACTCTGCGACATGACGAATCGAGATCTCGTTCGGGTTTCCGATGTTGAACGGTCCCGGTTGGCCACTCGACATTGCCGCGATGATCCCCCGAACCTCATCGTCGACGTAGCAGAAGCTCCGCGTCTGCGATCCGTCCCCGTACACGGTAACCGGCTCGTCACGAATCGCCTGTGAGATGAAGTTGATCAGGACGCGCCCATCACCAGGCCTCATCCGCGGTCCGTATGTATTGAAGATTCGGACGATGACGGTATCGACACCACGGTGCATCCGATACGCCGTCGTGAGCGCCTCGGCGAAACGCTTTGCCTCGTCGTAGCAGCTCCGTGGTCCGATCGGGTCGACGTTGCCCCAGTACGTCTCACGTTGCGGGTGCTCGAGTGGATCTCCGTACACCTCGCTCGTCGATGCCAGCAGCAGCCGCGCGCCCCACCTCTCGGCGAGGCGGAGGAGGTTGCGGGTGCCGTTGCTCCCGACGTCGAGGATCTCGAGCGGCATTGTCGCAAAGTCACTCGGCGACGCAGGACTCGCCAGGTGGTAGATCTGATCGACTCTCCCGACGTCGGGGAGCGACATCGTCACGTCGTGCTCGACGAATCGGAACGCCTCATGGTCGAGCGCTTCGGAGACGTTCGAACGTCGACCCGTCGAGAGATTGTCCATCCCCACCACTTCGAACCCCTCGGCGAGGAGCTGGTCGCACAGGTGGGACCCGATGAACCCGGCAGCCCCGGCGACGAGGACGGTCATCGACCGACACCGACCAGATGGAGGCCAACGGCTCGAGCATCGCCCCGATCGAGCACATTGCGGGTGTCGACGATCTCTGGGCGGCGAAGTCGCGCGGCAACACCGCTGAGGTCTGCCGCGATGAACTCCGGCCACTCCGTGAGGACCACGAGAGCATCCGCTGATTCGCAGGCGTCGAGCGCGGTCGGAACCTGGGTGACACCATCGAGCGCCACACGAGCCTGCGGGTCGTACGCCTGCACGCTCGCCCCTGCAGCGACGAGCGAACGGACGATGGCAATGGCAGGTGAGTCACGCACGTCGTCGGTGTTCGCCTTGAAGGCAAGACCCCACACTGCGACCGTCGTGCCGCTGAGGTCGCCACCCACTGCCGAGCGCACCTTGTCGACCATCCGCTCGTGCTGCTCACTGTTCGACGCGATGACACCGCGGAGAAGTCGGAAGTCGTATCCCGCCTGCTCGGCGATGCTGACGAGTGCGCGTGTGTCCTTCGGGAAACAACTTCCGCCCCACCCCGGGCCGGGACGAAGGAACTCGGAACCGATCCGCCGATCGGCACCGATTCCACGAACCACGTCGACGATGTCGGCACCGACGGCCTCGCAGACAGCGGCGATGGCGTTGACGAAACTGATCTTCGTCGCCAAGAACGCGTTCGCTGCGTACTTGATCGTCTCGGCAGACGCGGGGTCGGTGATGAGCACGGGTGCGTCGATCGATTGGTAGAGCGCCGCGACGCGACGGCCCGCCTCAGGTGAATCCGTTCCGATGACAACCCGATCGGGTGAGAGGAAGTCGCTGACCGCCGAGCCCTCTCGGAGGAACTCCGGGTTGCTCACGACGGTGACGTCGGGGCGGTTGATGATCCGATCGACGATCGCCGCCGACCCGACCGGCACGGTCGACTTGTTCACGACGATCGCTGACGGTCGGAGCGCTGGCGCGATCGACTGTGCCGCGGCCTCGACATACGACAGATCGACGGAACCATCGTCAGCCTGCGGTGTTGGAACACAGAGGAACACGAGGTCTGCATCGGCGACAGCCGCCTCGCCGCCGAGGACGAACCTGAGTCTCCCCGCCTGCACACCCTCGCGGACGAGTTCGGCGAGGCCGGGTTCATAGAACGGGACAGCTCCCGCCTCGAGGACTGACACTCGCTGGGGATCGATGTCGGCACACACGACCCGGTGACCGAGCCGGGCGAGACACGCCCCCGTTGTCAGGCCGACGTAGCCGGTTCCGACGATGGCGACCGACATCGACATCAGCGGCCAACCACGGCGCAGAGAGCAGCAACATGATCATTCATCGCGTCCGATCCTAACGAGCCATCTCACCGAGGCGACCCATAGACTCCGTGTCCTCGACGACCGCCCGGAGGGTGACGATGTCAGTGCTGGTGACCGGCGGGGCGGGCTACATCGGCTCGCATACGACCCGTGCGCTCATTGCCGCCGGGCGTCGAGTGGTGGTCCTCGACTCGCTCACGACCGGGCATCGCGATGCTGTTCTCGGTGCGCCACTCGTCGTCGGCGACATCGCCGATCGCGAGCTCGTGGCGCGGTTGTGTCGCGAGCACGATGTCACTGCTGCAGTCCACTTTGCCGCGCTCAAGAATGTCGGCGAGTCGATGACTTCACCAGGCGTGTACTGGACGACCAATGTCGGAGGATCAGCCGCCCTCACCGACACGCTCGCGACAGCCGGAGTTCGACACATCGTGTTCTCGAGCTCGTGCTCCGTCTACGGGACTCCGGCGACGGTACCCGTGGCGGAGGAGTCGCCCATCCACCCGGAGAGCGTCTACGCCGAGACCAAGGCCATGGTCGAGCGGATCCTCCACTGGTACCACCTCACTCACGGGCTCAACTCGGTGAGCCTCCGGTACTTCAACGCCGCCGGCGCGAGCCACGACGGACGGATCGGAGAGGACTGGAGGTTCTCGGCCAATCTGATCCCCGTCGTGCTCAAGGCAGCGCTCGGGCGAGGGAACGCAGTCGAAGTGTTCGGCACCGACTACCCCACTGCAGATGGCACCTGCATCCGCGACTATGTGCACGTCGAGGATCTCGCCGACGCGCATCTTGCGGCACTCGACCATCTCGAGAAGGTCGGTGGCTCGTTCGCCGTGAACGTCGGCACAGGCATCGGGAGCAGCGTGCTCGACGTGATCACCGCCGTCGAACGCATCTCGGGCCTCGAGGTGCCGCGTGTGCTCGGTCCTCGGCGTGCCGGCGATCCCGTTGCAACCTTTGCCGATCCGACTGCGGCCGAGAAGCTCCTCGGCTGGCGAGCCCGGTACGGACTCGATGCGATCGTCGCAACGGCTCATGCGTGGCATGCCAGCAGACCCGACGGCTACGCCACCGCACCGCGCTGACGATCGAGCCAACCGAGCAGCACCGCGACTGCGCGAGGGTCATGACGAAGTCGATGCCCCGCACCGACAACGACACGGAGCTCGGCCGACCCGTGTGCAGCGGCCAACTGGCGCGCATCAGCCGTGGGCACGCTCTCGTCATCGGCACCGTGCATCACGAGCATCGCCCGAGGTGCAAAGCGGCGTGCTGCGTCGACCGGACGGAACCGACGGAGCTCGCGGGCCCAGTCGTCGAGGTTCGCCGGAAACCCAACCGTGCGAACCGCGCCGATCTCACGCGCATGTTCGAGGAACCGTCGCGGCTGTGACGCCCAGTCGTCGAAGTCGGCGCGCGGGCCGAGCAGCGCGACGCCACGGACACGCGGGTCGTCGGCTGCGACGCACACAGCGACCGACCCGCCCGTGTTCGTCCCGACCAGCCACACCCCGTCGGGGTCGACCTCGGCGACGAGGTGGTCGATCGCGGCCCGCAGATCGTCGACCCAGCCTTGGAGGGAGAAATCACCCTCACTCGTCCCGCACCCCCGGAAGGTGAAGGTCATCGCTGCCACACCGAGGTCGTGGGCGATCCGATCGACCAACTCGGGGAACGTGCCGGCACTCTGACGAGCGTCCAGCGGACCGACCGGGAAGCCGTGGCAGAGGATCACCCCGGGAAGGGGCCCTGTCCTGCCGACCGGGACGGAGAGATAGCGGGTGAGGTGCAGCGCCCCTGAACGGAACGATCCGTTCACGACCGCGGCGTGCGACGACGACGACGGAGTCCCGGTCTGGCCAGGGTGTACCCACGGTTTCGGGCCTCGGCAAGCGTGTCGGGTCCGAAGCACAGCCCCACGTCGGCGTCCACGATCTCGTCGATCACCGCCGGGTCATCCCACGTGTCGAGGTCGTACACGAGCTGTGTGCGCTTGTCGCCGAGGAAGCGGGTGTGCTCGAAGCGGGACGGCCGATCCATACAGCGCACGCTAGCGGGCAGCGCGTGGACCAACCGCTCCGATCGCATCGAAGTAGGCGAGGTGCGCCTCGACGACGTTCACGACATCGACGTCGTCGAGCACGTCCACGCCGTTTCGCTCAGCCTCGCCGAGCAGGTAGGCGACCAGCGAGTCCTCGGTGATCACGACCGGCGTCGTGATGTCCTGGCGACGGTCGACGACGTTGGTCGGCTGCAGTCCCTTCGAGTGCAGCCACCGCATGTGAAAGCGCAGGAGTTGGGCCAGTTCATCGGGGGTCAGCCGCGCTTGGGAGTCGACCGGCAGATACTCGGCGACGAACTCGACCGCCTCGTCGACGACGTACACCGACCGGGGTGCGACTGCGTCGAGGCGATGTGCCTCTCGGCCGACCACGACCGCAGCGATGACGAACACGACCGCCGCTGCCGCAACAGCGAAGAGGAAGGTGACGGTCGGCACGACCTGTGGACCGTCAGATGCCGATCCGCTGGGCCAGCAACTCGCGGTGATAGGTCGGATCGCCGAACATCAACTCGCTGCTCTTGGCCCGCTTGAAATAGAGGTGAGCCGGATGCTCCCACGTGAATCCGATACCGCCATGGATCTGGATGTTCTCCGCCGTGGCATGGAAGTACGCCTCGCTGCAGTAGGCCTTTGCGAGCGAGGCAACTGATGCGAGCTCATCGTTCATCTCGGCAGCACACCACATCCCGTAGTACGCCGCGCTCTTGGCCGACTCGACCTCGAGGAGCATGTCGGCGCACTTGTGCTTGATCGCTTGGAACGACCCGATCGGCCGTCCGAACTGCACGCGGACCTTGGCGTACTCGACCGCCATCTCGAGCACCTTCTGCGCACCGCCCACCTGTTCGGCAGCCAGGCCGACGGCGACGAGGTCGAGCACGGTCGACAGCACCGTCCAACCCTCGCCCTCGCCGCCGAGCAGCGTCGCCGGCGTCGAAGCGAAGTCGAGCCGCGCCTGCTTGCGCGTCTGGTCCATCGTGCTGAGCGCCGTGCGAGTGAGGCCAGCGGCATCACCGTCGACGGTGAACAGGCTGACGCCCTTGGGCGTACGAGCAGCAACGATGATCAGATTCGCCGTGTGGCCGTCGATCACGTACATCTTCGTGCCGTTGAGGGTCCACGACCCACCTGACGAGGTGGCATCCATCGTGATCCCACTCTCGTCCCACTTCCCACTCGGCTCGACATAGGCGAGTGTTGCGATCGTCGATCCTGCGGCGATGCCGGGAAGGTGGCTCGACTTCGCAGACTCGTCGCCACTGTGCAGCAACGTGTTCGCTGCGAGTACGACCGAGGAGAAGAACGGTGCGCACAGCAGCGACCGGCCCATCTCCTCGAGCACGATGCCGAGCTCGACGTAGCTGAACCCCGACCCGCCGTACTGCTCGGGGATGTGCAGCCCCTGCAATCCCATCTGCTCGGCCATCTGCGCCCACACCGACGCGTCGAATCCGGCATCGGTCTCCATCTGTTCGCGCACGGCCTCCTCGCTGCTCTTGGCCTCGAGGAACTGACGGACGGTCTTGCGGAGCTCTTCTTGCTCCTCGGTGAAGGCGAAGTTCATATGCGCAGTCTGCTCGTCGCGCGGGTCCGCTCGCCATTCGGGGTGTGTACAGTTGTGTACACATGATCGGCATCCGTGAACTGCGGCGCGACCTGGCCACCTACATCCGCCGGGCGTCCGCCGGCACCACACTCGTGGTCTCGGTCGACGGCCGGCCCGTCGCCCAGATCACCTCGCTCACCGCCACCGAGGGTGTCATCGACCTCGATGCACTCGTTGCCGTCGGGGCTCTCGTCGCCCCACGACGCGTCGGCGTCGCGCGATCCGGCCCGTCGATCCCCGTGCCGCAGGGGACACGACTCGACCGCGTCCTGCAGGAGGTCCGCGGATGACCACGTTCTTTGACACGAGCGCCACATTGGCCCTCCAACTCGACGTTCCCGCACGGCGGATTGCACGGGACGCGTTGGCCGAGCCGACATGCGTGAGCGCGCTCGCGCTCACCGAGTCACTCGGGGCCGTGCCCCGAG